>NZ_JBPXMQ020000025.1:0-90755 GCF_053470405.2 Azospirillum mesophilum | reverse complement strand
TCCGGGCCATTGCCACACGCTACGACAAGCTTGCCAGCACCTTTCTGGCCGCCGTTTACCTCGTCTCGGCTGTCATCTGGCTCAACTGACGACACGCTCTAGGACCGGCCGTCGCGGACGGTCAACCGTGGGGCCTCCCCTTCCGGAAAATTTCACCCAACCGACGCGAGGCCGCAACCGGTCCGTCACGGCACCCCGCCGGCGGCACGACCATGCCGCAGGTGACGCTTGTCCCCGGCACCGCGGGACGCTAGTCTAGACGCCCCACGCAAAGGGACACGCCGGTTTAGCTCAGTTGGTAGAGCAGCGGTTTTGTAAACCGAAGGTCGCGGGTTCGAGCCCTGCAACCGGCACCATTTCCCGCACCACACGCCGCTCCCTCTATCGGAGAAGACCGTGACGGCCTATGTCGCCCTGTTGCGCGCCGTCAACGTCGGGGGAACCGGCAAGCTCCCGATGCAGGATCTGAAAGGCATCTGCGAACAGGCCGGCTTCGCGGACGTGCGAACCTACATCGCCAGCGGCAACGTCGTCTTCGAGAGCATCCTCTCGGAGTCGGAGGTCAAGGTGTCCCTGGAAAGTCGCCTCGCGGCCTACGCCGGCAAGCCGGTCGGCGTGCTCGTCCGCAGCGCGGCGGAGATGGCCGCCGTGAGGGACGGCAATCCCTTCCCGAACGGCGCGCCCAACAGCGTGGTCGCGATCTTCCTCGACGAACCGCCGTCCGCCGATGCGCTCGACCGGCTCAGCGGGCTGGTGGACGAGGAGGTCAGACTCGGCGTGCGGGAGATCTATGTCCATTATCCCAGCGGCATGGCGCGCACACGGCTCGTCATCCCCGCGGCGAGGGCTGGGACCGCGCGGAACATGAACACGGTCGCCAAACTGGCGGAGATGGCCGCGCGACTCTGACGGCGGGCGGGAACCGGCGGCGACCGGGACCGGTTGGAACGGGGAACGCACGTTTCTCAGCCCCCAAACCCAGCCCCAGACCCAGCCGAGGTTCCTGAATGACGTCGCCTTCCGACGACCGCTCCACCAATCCCCCGAACATGGCGGCGCAGCGCCTGCGCGACGCCACGGACAAGGGGCTGTCGGGGGACAAGGTCCCGGCCGCCGACCCGGCCGCCGCCCCGCTCGGCACCGACGACGAGGCCGCCGGCACCCGCCCGCCACCGGAGATCGCCACGGACGCGGTCGTGCCCGAGGACCAGCGCACCCCGCCCGGCCACGCCAAGGGCACCGACGCCTTCATGAAGGGCGACTACGGCGTGCGTCAGAAGCGGAACGAGTAGTCCGGAACGCCGAGCGGTCCCGAAACGAGAAACCCCTCTCCCACACGGGAGAGGGGTTTCTCTTTGGCGTCGAATTCCGGCCATGCGCGCTCAGAAATAGCGCTCCGGCACGCGCAGCACGTCGTCGGGCATCACCGGCGTGGTGATCGGGGCCTTGCGCAGCTCCTTCTTCGGATCGGCGCCGCGGGTGATCAGCACATAGTCTTCCTTGGCGCGGTAGGTATAGCCGCCGGCCATGGCGACCGCGGACAGCGCGGTCATGCCGTTCACATACTGGTACTGGCCGGGGTTGCGGACCTCGCCCAGGATGAAGAAGGGACGGTGGTTCAGCACTTCCACGCTGACCTTGGCGTCCTTGACGTAGCCCTGCGACAGGCGGCGGGCGATGTCGCTCTCCATTTCCCGGACCGTGCGGTCCTTGGCCGGCACCTCGCCGATCAGCGGCATGGCGACCTTGCCGGAGCCGTCGACGCGGAACTCGCCGGACAACTGCTCCTCACCGAAGACGATGACGCGCAGCGAATCGCCGGACCCCAGACGGTAATCCGTCATCTGGGCCACACCGGGCGGCTCGGGGGGCGCATCCATACCGGCGCAGCCGGCCATCGCGGCGGCGATCACGGTCATTCCGAGCGCGCGGAACAAATGACGTCGAATCATCCCTAACCCTTCCCTGGCTCGTTGGCACATGAGAGGCGCGTGTCTCTTCACGGACATCACGCCCCTGAACGCTCTCAGAGGGAGACTAGCAACTCGCACGCGCTTGGGAAAAAGTGGAGAGGAAGTAACGCCAAAGGAGGAAAAGGATTCGCACCCCAGGATAGGCACCAAAGCAAAAGGGCGCCCGCCGAACGGCAGACGCCCCTTTTTATGAACTCTGGACGCGCGGACTACAACTGAGCGCCGACGCGGAGATAGACCAGGTTGTCGGAGTAATCGAAGCGTTCGAGATTCGAATTACGCTTTTCGTAAGTGTAGCCGCCGGTCAGGAACAGGTAGCGGTTCAGCTGATAGCTGGCGCCGGCGCCCAGCGTGTAGACGTTGTCCGTGCGGTCCACGCCGTTGAAGTCGTCCTGGCGCCACTGGGCGCGGGCGTTCAGCAGCAGGGTGCGCAGCAGCTCGTGGTCCACGCCCACCGCGAAGACGGTGCGGTTGTAGCTGGAGGCCTGCTGGCCGTTCTGCGTGAAGGTCGTCTCGCGCACCTGGCGGCTGAGCGAGCTGGTGACGGTGGTGAGCTGCGTCACGCTCCAGGTCAGACGGCCGCCGACGGCGAGGCCGTTGAAGTCCTTCAGGCTCGGATCGTCGTAGTTCTTGCTCAGGTAGCCCGCGTAGACCTCGCCGGTGATCAGCCCGGTCAGGTCGGTGGACAGGCCGCCCACCACCTCATAGCCGTCGGAGTCGCGCCTGATCCCGCCGAAATCGGGGCTCAGGCGATAGCGGGTCCAGGAGTAGGTGCCCTGGACGAAGGCCTCGTAGCCCTCAAGGAACTCGTAGCCGACGCGGCCGGTGCTGGCGTAATCCCAGCGGTCGCGGTCTTCCTGCGACTCCTTCCGGCCACCGATCAGCTTCGCATCCTCGTAGGAGGTGTAGTGGGCGAGGCCCGACAGGCGGAAGCGCAGGCGGTTGAAGCGCTGGTTGAAGGCCAGATCGCCGCCGCTGGTGTAGTAGTTGGTCGGCTCCGCGAGCGCCGTCGCCAGCGTCCGCTGGACGTCGGGGTCGGACCGGCCCTCATGGTCGCGGCGGTTGAAGACCAGCGCGCTGATCGACGAGTCCCGCGTGATGTCGTAGCGGCCGTCCGCCTGGACGCGGTAGTCCTGGTAGTTCTCGCTGGAGAAGTCGAAATACTGGCCGATGTTGCCGGAGGCCGAGAAGTTCAGCGCGTGGTTGTTGAAATCGGAACGGACGTCGACGCGCGGCTGGATGACCCAGATGTAGTCGTCCTTCGTGTTGTTCTCGGTCGCGAAGACGTTGCTCTCGTACGTCAGGCCGGTTTCGAGGCGCGGCAGGATGCGGAACGCGCCGGCGCGGACGCCGAGCTGCTCGACCTCCGGGCGTCGGCGCTCCAGCACGGTCTCGCCGCGCTGCAGTTCCTGAGCGTTCACGGGCTTGGACGCCGCCAGCGTCGTCAGAAACGACGACGCGAGCGCGAGGGCGAGGAAGGACAAGGAACTGGACTTCATGGGTCACCGCGCAAGGCTGAAATCAGTGGCTCTGTTCGGGCGGACGGCCGAACGACCGGCTGGCCGAACGGCCGTGGAATTGTGCAATCGCCGCTCCGGCGGAAGCGGACAGTCGCTGCAAAGACAACTCACTGCGTGGTGTCAATGCAACAGTGAAGCCGGCAGCCCAAGGTTTTTGCGCGCTCCTGTGTTGTCGGCGCAACAAGACTTGCGTCAGACGCGCGCACTATTGATGCGCGCCCGAAGGACTAGGGCAAAGGTCATAGGCCAAAAGCGAGGAACTCGTTCGGCAGGGGTGGGAACCGCCGTTCACGAGACCCGTTCAATGCAAGACTTTCCACGATGAAACGGAAGCGCTGCCATGGCCAAGCATTTGAACACTCCACCGCCGCCCAAGTCGCCCGAACATCCCAACGATGACATGATGCCGCCCTACACGCCCGGGAGCGTGCCTCCGCCGGAAGGAGACCTTCCGAAATCGGATCGCGAAAAGACTCCGCCGCCCAACACCTACCCGCCTAAGCAAAAACCCTAATTGAAAAATGGGGACGCCCTTTGGTAGCACCAAAGCGCGCATCTTCGAACGTAAACGCACTGCAAAGATGGAGCGTCGACAGTTCAGACACTCCACAGACCACCGGTAACGAATGCTTTAGGTTATTAAAAGGTGAATGGGTCAGAACTGTGGCCCTATGCCGCAGCAACAAGCGTTGCCTATCTGGAATTGCGGACATAGGCTGGTGATCGGAGCGCATCGCATTTGGCTCGGATTTGAGCTTTCCGTTCGAATCAGGGTCCGGGCGGCAAGCCTCGCCCAGCGGGCGCCGCGCTCCGTGAACCTTCCGCCGACGCCCGGTGCAACGGGCCGGCACCGCAACGCTCGTGTGCGCACATGGAACTCATCGCCCAGACGTCGCCCGACGACTATCTGCTGACGGAACAGGTGCATTACCGCCTCCGTCGCGCCCACCAGCGCGCCTCGTCGATCTTCATGGATGTGATCGGCGATGCGCAGCTCACCCCCACCCAGTGGGCCGCCCTGGTGACCCTGCGGACCGAAGGTGCGCTGTCGCAGAATCAGCTTGGGCGCCTCACCTTCATGGATCCCGCGACGACGCAGGGCGTCATCCTGCGCCTTGTCGAGCGCACCCTGGTGGAGCGGCAGCCCGACCCGCAGGACCGGCGCCGCACCAGCGTGCGCCTGACGCGCTCCGGACAATCACTGGTCAGCGCTCTGCTGGCGAACGCGATGCAGGCGCACGACAGGACGCTGGCCCCGATGTCTGCCGACGAACGCGCGACGTTCCTCGGCCTTTTGGCGCGCCTGATGTGATCCCGGCGGGCTTGCGCGCGTGATCGGGGCGGGCTTCCGCCCGGCAACGCGATTGCCTTCAGGAGAACCGCCGGGCGAACCCCGGACGACGAAAAGCGGAAACGGCGCAACGGAACGGTGACATTTGCGGTGGGTTTGCTATGAACGCAGCCATGCGTTCACGCAGCCGCCGCTTGGTGCCTCCTTGGCGGATCGCCGTTGCATATGGTTGCGCCGCAGCTTTCGCCAACCGCGCCGGGTAATCGCACGACCATGAACCGCCGCCACACCCTCATGCTGCTGGGCGCCGCCGCGTTGTTCGCCGCAGCCCAGCCCGCCGTCTCGCATGCCCAGGCGCCCCCCCAGGCCGACAGCGGCACCGCGCCGATTCGCGTCGGCGAGGTGAACAGCTACACCGGCCTGCCCGCCTTCACCATCCCCTACCGCCAGGGCTGGCAGTTGGCGGTGGAGGAGGTGAACGCCGCCGGCGGCCTGCTCGGCGGGCGCAAGCTGGAGGTGATCTCCCGCGACGACGCCGGCAAGCCCGACGACGCCGTCCGCGTCGCGCAGGAGCTGGTCAGCAACGAGAAGGTGGAGCTGCTGGCCGGCACCTACTTCTCGCACGTCGGGCTGGCGGTGGCCGATTTCGCCGCGCGCAACAAGGTGCCCTTCGTCGCGGCGGAGCCGCTGACCGACGCCATCACCTGGACCAAGGGCAACCGCTACACCTTCCGCCTGCGCCCCAGCACCTACATGCAGGCCGCCATGCTGGTGGAGGAGGCGGCCAAGCTGCCGGCCAAGCGCTGGGCCACCGTGGCGCCCAACTACGAATACGGCCAGTCGGCGGTGTCCTGGTTCAAGCAGCTGCTCCAGGAAAAGCGCCCGGACGTGGAGTTCGTGGCGGAGCAGTGGCCGGTCCAGGGCAAGCTGGAGGCCGGCCCGACCGTGCAGGCGCTGGCCGCCGCCAAGCCGGACGCCATTTTCAACGTCACCTTCGGCGCCGACCTCGCCAAGTTCGTGCGCGAGGGCGAGGGGCGCGGCCTGTTCCGCAACCGCAGCGTCGTCAGCCTGCTGACCGGCGAGCCCGAGTATCTGGAGCCGATGAAGGACGAGGCGCCCGAGGGCTGGATCGTCACCGGCTATCCCTGGGACCAGATCGACACGCCGGAGCACAAAGCCTTCCGCGACGCCTACCGCAAGCGCTTCAACGAGGCGCCGCGCCAGGGCTCCGTCGTCGGCTACGCCACCTTCAAGGCGATCGCCGCGGCGGTCGAGAAGGCCGGCTCCACCGATCCGGAAAAGCTGGTGGACGCCCTGTCCGGCCTCCAGCTGACCAGCCCCTTCGGCCCGATCACCTTCCGTGCGCTCGACCATCAGGCGACCATGGGCGCCTATGTGGGCAAGACCACGGTGAAGGACGGGCGCGGCACCATGAAGGACTGGCGCTACGCCGACGGCGCCAACTACCTCCCCTCCGACGAGGCCGTCCGCAAGCTGCGGGCGGAGTGAGCGTTGCCGGTGCCCCCACCCTCCCCACGCTGACGCGTGGGTCCCTTCCCTCCCCCGCTTCGCAGGAGAGGGCCCAAATCCCCTCCCCTGCGTCAGCGGGGGAGGGTTAGGGAGGGGGCAACACGCCTCCTTCAAAGAGACGCGCGGTAACGGCGATGTCCTTCTACCTCGTCCAGTTCCTCAGCGGCCTTGCGGCGGCGGCGACGCTGTTCCTGGTGTCGTCGGGGCTGACCATCGTGTTCGGCGTGACACGGATCGTGAACTTCGCGCACGGCTCCTTCTACATGCTGGGCGCCTACATCGGCTGGAGCCTGATCGAGCGCTGGGGCTCCACCCCGCTCGGCTTCTGGGGCGGGGTGGCGCTGGCCTCCCTCGGCGTCGGCCTGCTCGGCGCGCTGATGGAGGTCGGGCTTCTGCGCCGCCTCTACCGCTCGCCGGAGCTGTTCCAGCTGCTCGCCACCTTCGGCGTCGTCCTGGTGATCCAGGACGTCACCTCCTACGCCTGGGGTGCCGAGGATCTGCTGGGCCGGAGGGCGCCGGGCCTCAAGGGCTCCGTCGACATCCTCGGCCAGCCCTTCCCGCTCTACGACCTCGTCCTCATCGCCCTCGGTCCAACCATCCTCGGCCTGCTGTGGCTGCTGTTCAACCGCACGCGCTGGGGCACGCTGGTCCGCGCCGCGACCCAGGACCGGGAGATGACGGCGGCGCTGGGGATCGAGCCCGCGCGCCTCTTCACCGGCGTCCTGTTCCTGGGCTCGACGCTCGCCGGCCTCGGCGGCGCGTTGCAGGTCCCGCGCGAGGCGGTGAACCTGCACATGGACATGGCCATCGTGGTGGAGGCCTTCGTCGTGGTCGTGGTCGGAGGCATGGGCAGCCTGACGGGGGCCTTCATCGCCTCCCTCCTGATCGGGCAATTGCAGGCCTTCGGCATCCTGGCCTTCCCGCAGATCACGCTGGTGCTGGTCTTCCTGTTCATGGCGGTGGTCCTGGTGATCCGTCCCTACGGCCTGCTCGGCCGGGCGGAGGACGCGCCGCCCACCGCGACCAGCCCCGGCCCGCCGCTGATTCCGTCGCAGGGAATCGGCCGCTGGGTCCCCGCCCTCATCCTGGCCCTGCTCGCCCTCGTGCCGCTGGTGGCCGGCGACTACGCGCTGATCGTGCTGACCGAGGTGGTCATCCTGGCCCTGATGGCGGCCAGCCTGCATCTGCTGATCGGGCTGGGCGGGCTGGTGTCCTTCGGGCACGCCGCCTATTTCGGGCTGGGCGCCTACGGGGCGGGGCTGATGGTCAAGCATCTGGCCGCGCCCATGCCGCTGGCGCTCGCCGCGGCGCCGCTGCTGGCCGGCGTCGGCGCGCTGATCGCCGGCTGGTTCTGCGTGCGGCGCTCGGGGCTCTACTTCGCCATGCTGACGCTGGCCTTCGCGCAGATCGCCTGGTCGGTGGTCTTCCAGTGGTACGGGGTCACCGGCGGCGACAACGGCATCCTGGGCGTCTGGCCGCCGGCCTGGGCCGCCGCGAAGCCCGCCTACTATCTGCTGACCCTGGCGCTGGCCGGCGGGGCGCTGTTCCTGCTGCGCCGCGCCGCCTTCGCCCCCTTCGGCTACGCCCTGCGCGCCGGCCGCGACTCGGCTCTGCGGGCGGAGGCCGTGGGCATCGACGTGCGCCGGCACCAGTGGTTCGCCTTCGCGCTGGCCGGGTCGGCGGCGGGTCTGGCCGGCGGGCTCTACGCCTTTTCCAAGGGCAGCGTGTTTCCCACCCTGATGGCCGTGCCGGTATCGGTGGACGCGCTGGTGATGGTGCTGATGGGCGGCATCCAGACGCTGAGCGGCCCGGTCGTCGGTGCGGCCCTCTTCCACCTGCTGGAGACGCAGGCGATGAGCCTGACCGACTGGTGGCGGCTGGTGCTGGGCCTGATCATCGTGGTGCTGGTGCTGGCCTTCCCCAAGGGCGTGGCCGGCTTCGCGCGCGACCTCTGGACCCGCGGGAGGGAGACGTGAGCCGTCTGGTCGTCGAGAACCTGCAACGCTCCTTCGGCGGGGTGAAGGCGGTGCGCGGCGTGACCTTCTCCATCGCGGAAGGAGAGCTGCTGGCGCTGATCGGCCCGAACGGGGCGGGCAAGACCACCTGCTTCAACCTGCTGAACGGGCAGCTCCGCCCCGATGCCGGCACGGTGCGGCTGGACGGGGTGGATTTGGTCGGGCTGCCGCCGCGCAAGATCTGGAGGCTCGGCGTCGGGCGCACCTTCCAGATCACCGCGACCTTCTCCTCGATGACGGTGCGCGAGAATGTGCAGATGGTCTTCCTGTCCTGCCGCAAGCGCCTGTTCGGCCTGTGGTCGCCGGCTACCGCGTGCTTCCGCGACGAGGCGCAAACCCTTCTGGAGCGCGTCGGCATGGGCGCGCAGGCCGACCGGCCCTGCGGCGTGCTGGCCTACGGCGACCTGAAGCGGGTGGAGCTTGCCATGGCGCTGGCCAGCGACCCGAAGATCCTGCTGATGGACGAGCCCACCGCCGGCATGGCCCCGGCCGAGCGGCAGGAGCTGATGGCCCTGACCTCCTCCCTGGTGCGGGAGCGCGGGCTCGCCGTCCTCTTCACCGAACACGACATGGACGTGGTCTTCGGCCACGCGACTCGGATCGTGGTGCTCGACCGCGGGCAGCTGATCGCCGAGGGCACGCCCGACTCCGTGCGCGCCGACGCCCGCGTGCAGGCCGTCTATCTGGGGACCGCCGCATGAGCGCCGCCGCCCTTCTCTCCGTCCGGGACCTCCAGGCCTGGTACGGGCGTGCGCACATCCTGATGGGCGTGGACCTGACCGTGGGCCGGGGCGAGGTGGTGGCCCTGATGGGCCGCAACGGGGCCGGCAAGACCACGACCATGAAGGCGATCATGGGGCTGCTCGACGCCCGCGCGGGGGAGGTCGCCTTCGACGGGCGCGACGTCTCCGCCCTGCCGCCGCACCGCATCGCGCGGCTCGGGCTCGGCTACGTGCCGGAGGACCGGCGCGTCTTCACCGACCTGACGGTGGAGGAAAACCTGGAGGTCGGCCGCCAGCCGCCCCGCCCCGGCGCCCCGGCCTGGACGCCGGTCCGGCTTTACGCCCTCTTCCCCAACCTTGCGGAGATGCGCGGCCGGCGCGGCGGCCGGATGAGCGGCGGGGAGCAGCAGATGCTCACCCTCGCCCGCACGCTGATGGGCAACCCGTCCCTGCTCCTCCTCGACGAGCCGTCGGAGGGCCTCGCCCCGCGCATCGTCCAGCAGATGGCCGACGCCGTCCGCGCCCTGAAGGCGGAGGGGCTGTCGGTCCTGCTGTCCGAACAGAACCTCGCCTTCGCCGCCGCCGTGGCCGACCGCGCCGCCGTCATCGAGAAGGGCCGCATCCGCTTCGAAGGCCCGATGCAGGCCTTGCTGGACGACGAATCGGTGCGCCGCGCCTACCTCGCCCTTTGATACGGTTGGAAAATGATCGCTTCCATCATTTACCAACCGTAAAACACGGCAGATCAATGCGTTAGCATTGATCGAAAGGGTCATGCCGGCGGCGCCTTCAGATGCCGGCGGTATGATGCCATGTTCGAAAAGTTCTGACGTTTTGAACACGGCATCGGTCGCGACGGCGGCCGCGGCCCGCGAGGGCCGAAGCTTGCGTGGCGTGTGAACGCAACGGCCCGAATGTTTCGGACCGCGTATAAGGTGCGCTGGCGTCTCCATAGGGCAGGCGCCAGCCACACCCATCAAATACCCCCATCAAACAAAGCGGAAAAGGCGCGCCGGAACCTCGACCAGGACGGTGTGCCGGTCGCGCGCGTCCGGCAACAGTTTTTCCAGCATGGCATGGGAAGACGGGTAGGACAGCGTCTTCTCGAAGCTGGTGTGCGGCCAGTCGCTGCCCCACAGCAGACGCTCGACACCGATGGCGTCGCGCAGCAGGGGCATGGCGGCCAGCGCGACCTCCTCGCCGCGTCCGTCCGCGCCGTTGCGGTAGAAGCCCGAGATCTTGACCCAGACGAGCCCGGTCGACCCCGCCTTGAGGATGGCGCGGAAGCCCGGATCGTCGATGCCCAGCTTGGCATTCGGACGGCCGAAATGGTCGACCACCACCTTCACCCCGGCCTTCAACACCGGCTGCATCAGGCGCGCCGTGCGTTCCGGCTCCGCATGGAACTCCATGTGCCAACCGTGGTCGCGCATCCGCGCGATGGCAGCCTGCCAGTCGGGCGAGGTCAGGTCGGGGTCCGGCAGCGAATACAGGTTCAGCCGGGCGCCCACGACGCCGATGGCGTTCAACTCGTCGATCTTGCCGAGGTCGCTCGGGTCGATCACGCCGACCGCGCGCAGGCGCTTGGGCTCGGCCTTCAGCGCTTCGGCCATGTAGCTGTTGTCGGTGCCGAGGAAGCTCGGCTGCACCAGCACACCGTGCGACATGCCGTGCTGGTCCAGGACCGCCAGATAATCCGCCAGCTTCGCGTTGTAGTCCGGCGCGTAGCGGCGCACATCGGCGAGCTTCATGCCCACCTCGAAGATGTGGGCGTGGGTGTCGATGCCGGTGATGCCGGCAAAGGCGCCGGCCGTGTCGGACGCCTTCGGCACTCCCGCCGCCTGGGTGGCGGCCGGCAGGCCAAGCGCGGCGACCGCCAGGGGAGCGGCGGCCAGCCCGGCCAGCGAGGCAGCGAAGCCCCTACGGGTAATCATAAGGTCTTCCTCTCGGATGAATTGCGGAACATCCGAAGGAATAATCGCGAAGCCGCCCCCCTGCCCAACCGAACCGGGCATGGCCGGGTGCGGCAAATCCGCCCGGCCCTTCCCTTCCCTTTCCTTCCAGCGCGCGCGGTTACACCAGCATGTCCAGCATGCGCTTCGTGTTCTCCTGCGCCGCCTGCATCACCTTGACGTTGGCGGCGAAGTCGGTCTGGGCGGAGGAGAGGCTGACCACCACCGCCGGGTCGAGATTCCCGGCGGCGAGCTGCGTGCCCGCGTCCTGCGCGCGGGCCTGCGCGTCCTGAAGGCCGGCGAGGGCGGCGGCCTGCGGCTCCGGCAGGGTGGGCAGGGTCGGGGCACCGAAGGCGCCCCCGATGCCGTCGATGGCCATGTCGGGTGTCCTGTTGCGGTCCCGTCCAGCCTAAACCCACCGTGGTAAAGGGTCCGTGAACGTCACGAATCGGCCAGCCAGTCGGTCAGCCGCTCCAGGAAGGCGGCCGCCTCGGCCGGGTCCTTCAGGCTCCAGTCCGCCGCGCTGGCGCCGGGCCGGT
This sequence comes from Azospirillum mesophilum, assembly GCF_053470405.2. Taxonomy (NCBI): domain Bacteria; kingdom Pseudomonadati; phylum Pseudomonadota; class Alphaproteobacteria; order Rhodospirillales; family Azospirillaceae; genus Azospirillum; species Azospirillum mesophilum. The sequence continues at coordinate 79,213 of NZ_JBPXMQ020000025.1, read as the reverse complement.
CCATGACGCGGACGCCGATGCCCCGGCTATTCAAGGCACGGAAGGCGTCCTCGTCCGTCTCGTCGTCGCCGAGGTAGAGCGGCACCGTCTCCGCCCCCGCCAGCCCCAGCGCGTCGAGCAGCGCCAGCACCGCCCGCCCCTTGTCCCAGGGCAGGTTGGGCCGCAGCTCGTGGATTTCCTTGCCGCCGGTGACGCGCAGCTGCGGGTGGTCGGCCGCGACATTGCGCACCGCCTCCGCGACGGCCGGCTTGTCCGGCGATGCGACGCGGCGGGTGTGCACGGCGATGGCGAAGCGCTTGCGCTCCACCAGCAGGCCCGGCACGGCGGACAGCCGTTCCTTCAGCGCGGCGTCGGCCCCGTCCAGCTCGTTCAGATACTCCAGCCCGATCTGGGTGCGCAGGCTGGGACCGCGGATGTCGAAGCCGTGGCTGCCGGCGTAGACCAGCTCCTCCAGCCCGACCAGCCGCGCCACGTCGTCCAGGTCGCGCCCGCTGACCACCGCGACGGGGCACAGGCTGGCGAGCCGGCGGATCGTCGCCCGGACGGTCCCGTCCAGCACGGCGAGGTCCGGCCGGTCCACGATGGGCGTCAGGGTTCCGTCGTAATCCAGGAAGACGGCGGGCTGCCGGTCCCCCAGGGCCGCCGCGAATTCCTCGAAACGAGCGAGCGCGGAAGGCTTGTCCGGACCCTGCTCCGGAATGTTGCCGGGTGGCGGCTGCACCAAGGACACCTGTTACCCCCTTCATTCATTCGCATGCAACGAACAACGAAACGGGACGCCGTTGGGTCCGGGGCTCTGCCGATGGGACTGTGACCATCGCGCCACAGTATCCCCGGAAACGACTTCGGCCCCGCGAAGGGGCCGAAGCGGGGGTTTGCACCCACCTGAGAACTTGTTAATTTTGCAATGCAGCAAGCGATTGCTGCTTCGCCCTTCTTGGGCGTTTCCTCCCTAAACTCAGGCCGCTGATTCCAGCGGCCTTTTTTCTGCCAGAAACGCGGCGCGTCTGGCAATCCCTAACAAAGGGCATAGCGGGGCAACTCAAAGGCGTAATCCACAAACGCTCGATGGTTACTCGGTGTTCAAAGCCCCCTTGCGCCCGTCGCCGTCCTGGCGTTCTCCTTGCGCGCGGCACAGGCCAACAGCGGGAGCAAGCTCTTGAAAAGCCCAGTGAAAGCTCTGGTCAACGCGACGATCCACACCGGGGACGCGGTGCTGGAGCGCGCCGCCCTGCTGATCGATGGCCCGGTGATCGCCGGGCTGGTGGAGCGCGCGGCCGTCCCGCCGGACGCGGACATCCATGATCTGGGCGGCGGGGTCCTGGCGCCGGGCTTCATCGACCTTCAGGTGAATGGCGGCGGCGGGGCGCTGTTCAACGACTCCCCCGACGTGGCGACGCTCCGGCGCATCGCCGAGTCGCACCGCCGGTTCGGCACCACCGGCCTTCTGCCCACCTTCATCACCGACGACGCGAACAAGCGCGCCGCCGCCGTGGCCGCCGTGCGCGCCGCTTTGGCGGAGGGCGTGCCGGGCGTGCTGGGCATCCATCTGGAAGGCCCGCACATCACCGTGGAGCGGCGCGGCGTCCACGACGCCCGCTTCATCGCCCCGCCCGCCCCGGTCGACCTTGCCCTGCTGGACAGCCTCGCGGGCCTGCCGGCGCTCGTCACGCTCGCGCCGGAGACGGTGCCGCCGGAGACGATCCGCGCGCTGACCGCCGCCGGCATCCGCGTCGCCGCCGGCCACAGCACGGCCACCTGGGCGCAGGCGAAGGCCGGCATCAAGGCCGGGGTCACCGGTGTCACCCACCTGTTCAACGCCATGAGCCAGCTCGGCTCCCGCGAGCCCGGCATGGTCGGGGCGGCGCTGGAGGACGATTCGGTGTGGTGCGGCATCATCGTGGACGGCCACCACGTTCACGACGCCTCCGTCCGCCTCGCCTGGAAGGCCAAGGCGCGGGGCAAGCTGTTCCTGGTCACCGACGCCATGCCCCCGGTGGGGACCGGTGCGGACTTCCGGCTCTACGGCCAGACCATCCATGTGAAGGACGGGCGCTGCGTCACCGACGACGGCACGCTGGCCGGCTCGGCCCTGGACATGGCGACCGCGGTGCGCAACTGCGTGGAGCGGATCGGCATCCCGCTGGACGAGGCGCTGCGCATGGCGTCCGCCTACCCCGCCGATTTCCTGGGCATGGCCGAAACGCGCGGCCGGCTGAGGCCGGGCCTTGCCGCCGACCTCGTGCATCTGGACGAGCGGCTCGGCGTCCGCGCCACCTGGATCGCCGGGAAAATGTCCGCCGCGTGAACGAACCCCCTGCACGCGCGCGCAAAATGTCGTATAGAGGCGTCCGAACCTGGATCGAGGAGATTTCCATGGACATCGCCCTGATGGTCGCCGCCGTCGTGTTCTTCTTCTGGCAGACCGTTTCCGAGTAATCGGTCCCCAGCCGCCCGCAAAGCGGATTTCGATCCGCTTTGGACCGCGACTGCGGTCCCGGTCGCTCATGCGGCCGAAGCCAGGCCGGCGAATGAGGCCATTTAAGTCTGAAGCGAATGGCAATTCGCTTCAGGCGGACACGCGAAACGCGAAAGGGCGGCTCCCCGGCGGAGCCGCCCTTTCGCGTTTTCGGAACCCGGTGCCGCGCGCTGTTATTCGGCCGCGTCGGGGACGACGTGCTTCGGATGATCGAGTTGGGCGTGGACGGACGAAACCAGCCGCAGCGTCTCCATGATCGAGCCGATGGCTTCGTTCACGTCAGCCTGCCCATCCGGTGCGTGCATGCTGGCCAGGACGGTTTCCAGCTCCTCCGCCGCATCCTGAAGACGGGCGCAGGCTTGCTCCAGATGGCGCGCCGCGTTTGCGGAACGCACACGCGCCGGGGCACCCGTACCGAGATGCGCGTTTCGATTTGCAAATTGCATCGACGCCGCGTTCGCTCCGACGCGAACTCCAGTTTTTCTGCGATACATGGGCCAGCTCCCTTTCGGTTGCCGACATAACAAGCAAAAGTTACGCCAATAACCCCTTTTCATTCGTGGACGTTATGCTGACGGCCACAACCATGCCGCGCCGCGCATGCCGCTGTCCGCCCCGTGCCGCGCGCGGACGAACCGGGTGCGCGGCGCCGGGCTGAGCGCCCAGCGGCCCCACAGGGCGGGCACCGCCTCGTACAGCCCCGGCAGGTTCGACAGGCCGCCGCCGACGACGATGGCGTCGGGGTCGAGCAGGTTGATCACCGCCGCCAGCGCGCGGGCCAGCGCGTCCGCGTGGTGGCGGAGCGTCGCCGTGGCCGCCGCGTCGCCCGCCGCCGCCCGCTCCACAATCCGGGGCGGTTCCAGCGCCTCCCCCGTCCGCCGCGCGTGCAGGCGGGCGAGCCCACCGCCACACAGCAGCGTCTCGATGCAGCCCACCCGGCCACAGCCGCAGGGTTCCGGCGGGCCGTCCTCCTCCGTCCGCCAGGGCAGCGGGGTGTGGCCCCATTCCCCGGCCAGCGCGTTGGCGCCGGGCAGGATGCGCCGGTCCACGACAATGCCGCCGCCGACCCCGGTGCCCAGGATGATGCCGAACACCACGGGCGCGCCGGCCGCCGCGCCGTCCACCGCTTCCGACAGGACGAAGGCGTTGGCGTCGTTGGCGATCCGCACCGGTCTTCCGAGCGCGCGGGCCAGATCCCCGGCGAAGGGCCGGCCGTTCAGCCAGGGCAGGTTCACCGCCCGCACGGTGCCCGCTGCCGCGTCGACGATCCCCGGCAGGCAGAGCCCCACGCTCGCCCCCGCCTCGCCCGTCCAGACAACGCCCGCCTGCCGCTCCACCTCCGCCACCGCGCCGGCCAGCGCGGCGAGCGTGCCGTCATAGTCGCGCGGCGTGTCGGCGCGGTGCCGCGCCCGCTCGTTCCCCTCGGCGTCCAGGAGGGTGGCGGCGATCTTCGTCCCGCCCAGATCGATGCCGATGCGCATGAGGCTCCTGCGCGCTGCGCGTCCATGGAGGAAAAGGAGGCAACCCTATACCGCGCGCCCGGCACCCTTCCAGCCCCACCAACGGGCGTACCTCCCCAAAAGAGGGGACGGCTCCGCCCCTTTGCACCGTCGCACCGCGCCTGGGGCTCACTAGAGTCATGAAGACATTCGTCTCATTATGGATTGCGCGCGCCCCCATGGACCGTACCGCTCCGAAAGCCACGCCATCCTCGGCTCACCCCTCCGCCGCCGCCTCGCAGACCCCGCGCCTGCGCCCTGAACAGGCGGAAGTCTTCGACGGCCTGCTGCTGGCGCTCCTGGCGCGCAAGCGGCTTCTGCTGCTGGTGGGCGACGCCGGCTCCGGCCGCGCCGCGGTGTTCCGGCAGCTGGTGGAGCAGGTCGCCTCCGACGGCGCCCTGGTTCTCCCGGTCTCCGCCACGCCGGGTGCGGAGGTGGAAGACCTGATCGGCACGGCCGGAGACGCGGTCCTGCCCTCCGAAACGGAGGACCGCGACTTCGACACGCTGGTCGCGGAACTGGAGGAGCGGCTGGACCTCGCCGGCTCGGGCCTGCTGGCGGTGGAGAACGCGGGCGTGCTGACCCCGCCGGTGCTGGGCGACCTGATCGACCTGACCCGGTCGGAGACTCCGGCCGGGCGTTTCCTCCAGGTGCTGCTGTGCGGCACGCCGGAGCTGGAGCGCTCCCTCGCCCGTCCGGGCTTGGCCGAGGCGGTGCGCGAGCTGGGCGTCATCTACCGCATGGTGCCCGGCGCCGGCCCGTCCGTCACCCCTTCCGCGACGGCCCGACCCGCGCCCGCGCCGGCCCTGCGCCCGATGGCACCGCCCCAGGGCGAGGAGCTTCCCGCCAAGGAACCGCCCGCCAAGGAGTCCCAGAAGGACGCCCAGAAGGAAAGCTGGGAGCCCGCCAACGACTGGGACGCGCCGGACGGCTGGACCGCCCCGGAGGCGTCCGGCGCCCTCGCCGCCGACCTGCCGGTGATGCCGCCCCGGCGGCGCCACGCCGCGCTGGCCGGGGCCGCCGTGACCACGCTGATCCTGCTGGGCGCCGCCGGGGCCGCCGTGACCCTGGCCGTGCCCGGCGCATCGCCGGACAAGGCCCTGGACTACGCCAAGCGCGGCTGGTCGGACCTGCGCGCCTATGTGGCGGAGCATGTCCATAACCCCTTTGAAGGCCGGCCCTTCGCCGAGGACCGAACCGCCCAGCCCCGCGATCCGGACGCGCTGGCGCTCGCCCGCGCGCAGAATCCCACCCTCGCCCCACCAAACACGACGCCCCCGGCCACGACGATGCCGGCCACGGCGGCGGAGCCCGCCCAATCGCCCGTCCAGCAGGTCGCGAAATTCGACCCGGCGCCCATCGCCAAGCCGGACCTGCCGCCGCTCGCCCCGGCCATCGCGCCGCCGAAGGTGCTTCCCCCGCCCGGCGACCCGCTCGGCGCGGAACCGCCTCCGCCGAAGCCGCGGGCCGACCAGGGCGAAGGACCGCCAACCGGCTCCGCCGCCCTGCCGCCGCTGGTCGAGGAGGCCCCCGTCACCCCGCCGGCCACCCCGCCGGGTGCGGCGGCCCAGGCCGCGCCCGCCGCTCCCCTGCCGGCCGACAGCGAAGGCGGTCTCACCCAGCGCGTGCGCGCGCTCGTCGATCAGGCGCGTCGGCAGATCTCCGCCAAGCGCCTGACCACCCCGCCCGGCGACAACGCCTACGAGACCGTGTCGCGCCTGCGCGAGATCGCCCCGGCCACGCCGGAAATCGCCGAACTGCTGGCGGTCATGGAGGACACCTACCGCCGCTGGGCCGCCATGTCCGAGCGCGACAACAATTGGGACGAGGCCCGCCGCTTCTACGAGCGGGCGCTGATCGTCGCCCCCAGCAACGGCGACCTGCGCGACCGCATCAAGGCGGCCGGCGAACGCCGCGCCAACCCGCCGCTTGCCTCCGGCACCACCACGGAGGCGCAGCCCGGCCTGGACAACCGCGAATCCGCCATCGCCCTGCTGCGCCGTCCCGCCGACCTGAAGCGGGCGCTGGACGGCGGCGCCGACCCGAACAAGCGCGTGGACAACGGCAAGACGCTGCTGATGCTGGCCGCGGAGCAGGGATTGGCCGACGCCGTGAAGGTGCTGGTCGACAGCCGCGCCCGCACGGAGCTGCGCACCGCCGACGGCGCCACGGCCGTCATGTACGCCGCCTGGGGCGGGCATGAGGGGGTGATCCAGACGCTGGCCGCCGCCGGGGCGGAGCTGGACGCCACCAACGACGACGGCAAGACCGCCCTGATGGCCGCCTCCGCGCGCGGCCATGTGGGGGTGGTGCGCACCCTGCTCGACCACGGCGTGGCCGTGGACCGGGTGGCGAGCCACGGCTGGTCGGCCCTGATGTACGCGGCAAACAACGGCCACGACCGCGTCGCCCGCCTGCTGGTCGAACGCGGCGCCAATCCCTTTCGCATGGACACCGCCGGCAACTCCGCCCTGACGCTGGGCGCGTTGCAGGGGCACATGCAGGTGGTCGAGGCGCTGAAGCCGCGGTAACCCCGCGGCGGCGCCCCTCCACTCACACTCTTACGCGGCCTTGATCATGGCGAGGAACTGCTCCACGTCCAGGCGCAGGGTTTCCGCCTGCCGCGCCAGCTCGCCCGCAGCGCTGGTCACCTGACCGGCGGAAGCCCCGGTCTCGCCCGCGGTCACCGTCACCAGCGCGATGTTGCCCGAAACCTCCTGCGTGCCGGCGGCGGCCTGCTGGACGTTGCGGGAAATCTCGTTGGTCGCGGCGCCCTGCTCCTCGATGGCGGCGGCGATGCCCGTGGCGATGTCGCTGACCTGGGTGATGGTGTCCCCGATGGCGGCGATGGCCTGGACCGCTCCGCCCGTCGCCGCCTGGATGGCGTTGATCTGCGCCGCGATCTCGTCCGTGGCCCGCGCCGTCTGGCTGGCCAGATGCTTGACCTCGCCCGCGACCACGGCGAAGCCCTTGCCCATCTCGCCGGCGCGGGCGGCCTCGATGGTGGCGTTCAGCGCCAGCAGGTTGGTCTGCGAGGCGATGTTGTTGATCAGGCTGACCACGTCGCCGATCTTCTGGGCCGCTTCAGCCAGCCCCCGGACGGTTTCGTTGGTGTGCGCCGCCTGCTCGACCGCCTGGCTGGCGATCCGGGTGGAGCGCGACACCTGTTCCCCGATCTCGCGGATGGAGCTGGCCATCTCCTCCGCGGCGGACGCGACCGTCTGCACGTTGGCGCTGGTCTGCTCGGCCGCCGCAGCGACCGCGCCGGCCTGGCTGTTGGTCTGCTCGGCCATGGCCGACATGCTCTGCGCCGTGGCGTCCAGTTCGGAGGCTGCCGACGAGACGGTCCGCAGCGCCGAGGCGGAGGCCCCCTCGAACTGCCGGATCAGCTGGTCGACCGTTTCAGCCCGGCGCATCTTGGCGGCCTGCTCGGCGGCCTGCTCGGCGGCAAGGCGGTCGGCCTGGATCAGCCCGTCCTTGAACACCTGGACGGCCCGCGCCATGGCGCCGATCTCGTCCTTGCGCTCGGTTCCCGTCACGGCGATCGCGAGATCGCGCCCGGCCAGCCGGCTCATGATGCCGGTCAGCCCCAGGATCGGTTTCGAGACGGTGGCGACGATCATCCAGCCGGCCAGCAGGCAAACCGCCAGCACCAGGGCCACGATGCCGATGATCAGGGTCTTGCTGGTCGCGTAGATCTCCGCTCCGAGATCGGCCGCCGCTTTGCCGCTCTTGACGTTGAAGGCGATGAGTTCATTCAGAAGGGTGCGCGCCTTCGCGAACTCGTCGCGCGAATCGCCCCGGTACACGCGCGCGGCCGCATCGGACTCGTTCCGGCGCGACAAGGGAAGCAGCCTCTGATCGCTCAGCGTGATGTAGCGGTCCCACGCCTCGGAGAACATGCGGTACGTGTCCGTCTCGTATCCGGGGGTCAGCATCGACTCGTACACCTTGCGCTCCTCGTCCAGTTCGGCGCGCACAGCCTTCATGCTCTGCTCTTCCCGAACCATGTCCTCGGCGCTGACGGACATGATGTGGGCTCCCTCAAGCCCACGATACCGTTCGAACTTGGCGGCAATGACACCGATCGACCCGACACTGGGCAGCCAGTTGTCCCGGATTTCCGCCGCCTCCCCGTTCACCGCGGAAAGCCGGTTGATCGAAAACACCCCCAGACCGGCCGCACAGACCAGAATGACCGCAAAACAAACAAGGGCTTTTGCCCGAACCGACACATTCGAAAGATAGTTCATTCCCCTCACCCTCCAGACCCTGCCCAGTGAAAATTGCAGAGCGAGGCAGCTCCTCGCTTTTTGTGTTCCGCAACACACCAGAACCTTCCTGGAAGATTGCCGTTCGATTACTAACGTTCGATGAAAACCTTTGCGGTCGCGAGTCTAAGACTTTTTGTAATCTTCAGCAGAAATGATCTTTCAACAAAAAGAAAGGCGCCGTCGCAATGCGCGAACGGCGCCCACCGGCCAAGCCGGGACAGGGAGCGCCCCAAGGACAGGGCGCGCCAATAAGTCAGAGCGCCGCGAAGCGCGCCAGCATCGCCGCGTGGGAGCGGATGCCATTGTGCAGGCACGTCACCTCGAACTTCTCGTTCGGCGAGTGGATGCGGTCGTCCTCCAGCCCGAAGCCGACGAAGATCGAATCGAAGCCCAGCGCCTGCCGGATGTAGCCGCCGACGGGGATCGACCCGCCGCTGCCGATCAGCGCCGGCTTGTTCGTGTAGACGTCGCCCAGCCCCGCCATGGCGGCGCGCAGGTACGGGCTGTCGGTCGGCACCTGGACGCCGGGGGAGTGGCTGAACACCTTGAACTCCCAGCGCCCGTCCTTCGGCGTGCGCGCCTCCAGGAAGCTCTTCAGCCCGGCCAGGATTTTCTCCGGATCCTGGTTCGGCACCAGACGGCAGGACAGCTTGGCCGACGCCTTCGCCGCGATCACCGTCTTGGAGCCTTCGCCCGTGTAGCCGCCCCAGATGCCGTTGAGGTCGCAGGTCGGGCGCGACCACAGCCGCTCCAGCGCCGTGCGGCCGGCCTCGCCCGCCGGGGCCGTCAGCCCGACGCCGGCCAGGAAGGCGCCCTCGTCGAAGCCCAGATCCCGCCACATGGCTTTCTCCTCGTCCGTCGGCTCGGCCACGTCGTCGTAGAAGCCGGGGAACTGCACACGCCCCTCATCGTCGTGGATCTGGCCCAGGATGCGGGTCAGCGCGTTGATCGGATTCAGCACCGCGCCGCCGAACATGCCGGAGTGCAGGTCGTGGCTCGGTCCATGCAGCGTCGCCTCGACATAGAGCAGGCCGCGCAGCCGCGTGGTGATGGCCGGCGTCTCGATGTTCCAGCTGTTGGTGTCGGTGATGACGCAGACGTCGGCCTTCAGCTCCTCCGCGTTCGCCTGCAGGAAGGGCAGCAGGTTCGGGCTGCCGATCTCCTCCTCGCCCTCCAGCAGGACGGTCGCGCGGATCGGCAGCGTGCCGTGCACGGCGTGCCAGGCGCGGAACGCCTCGATGAAGGTCATCACCTGACCCTTGTCGTCCACGGCCCCGCGCGCGACGATGCGGCGGCCATGCTCGGCCTCGACGATGGCGGGCTCGAAGGGCGGGCTGTTCCACAGCTCCAGCGGCTCGGCCGGCTGCACGTCGTAATGGCCGTAATAGAGGACGTGCGGGACATTCTCCCCGCCCGGCCCCGGATGATGCGCCACGACCATCGGGTGCCCCGCCGTGTCGCGGACGGAGGCGTCGAAGCCCAGGGCCGTCAGCTCCCGCGCCAGCCAGTCCGCCGTGCGGCGCACGTCGCCCGCGCGGGCCGGATCGGTGCTGACGCTGGGAATGCGGAGCAGGTCGCACAGCCGGCCGACCGACTCCTCGAAGCTGCGGTCAACCTGTTGCAGGACGGGTTCCACGGCCATGGGGGCGGCGGACAAGACGCTGGACATCAATGCAAGCCTTCGGTTGCGACGAAACGCACCGATGGTAGCGCATCGCCGCCCGCCGCCAAGGCCGACAAATCGCAGAGGAGCTATGGGTGCAGAGAAGCTATGGGTTTGGAGCCATCCCCGCGAAGGCGGCGCCCAGGCTCCGCTTGGGAAGCACAGGGGTGCGGAGCCCGGCCGCGGCCTTCGCAGGGATGGCTGGAGGAAAACGGGTCAGACGGTGAGATACCGCCGCACCTCGCTCTCCACCAAGCCGTTGCGGCTGCCGGACAGCATGACCTCGCCGCGCTCCATCACCGCCCAGTCGTCGGCGAGGTCGCGCGCGAACTCGAAATACTGCTCCACCAGCAAAATCGCCATGTTTCCCTTGTCGCGCAGGTAGGCGATCGCCCGCCCGATGTCCTTGATGATGGAGGGCTGGATGCCCTCCGTCGGTTCGTCCAGCACCAGCAGCTTCGGCCGCGTCACCAGCGCCCGCCCGATGGCGAGCTGCTGCTGCTGCCCGCCCGACAGGTCGCCGCCGCGCCGGTCGAGCATGGACTTCAGCACCGGAAACAGCTCGAACACCTCGTCGGGGATGGAGCGCTCCGACCGCTTCAGCGGCGCGTAGCCGGTCAGCAGGTTCTCCCGCACCGTCAGCAGCGGGAAGATCTCCCGCCCCTGCGGCACATAGGCGATGCCGCGCCGCGCCCGCTCGTAGGGCGCCAGCTTCGTGATGTCGCCGCCATCCCAATGGACCGCCCCGCCGGACACCGGCTTCAGCCCGACGATGGCCCGCAGCAGGCTGGACTTGCCCACCCCGTTGCGCCCGAGCAGGCAGGTGACCTTGCCCACCTCCGCCGTCAACGACACCCCGCGCAAGGCCTGCGCCGCACCGTAATGAAGATCCACCGAACGAACGTCGAGCATGCGCACCCCCACTGAAAATCCCCTCTCCCCTCTGGGGAGAGGGAATGTCGTTCGTCACCGCCCCAGATACACGTCGATGACCTGCTGGTTGGCGCTCACCGTGTCCAGCGATCCCTCCGCCAGCACAGACCCCTCGTGCAGCACCGTCACCTTCACCCCCAGTTCGCGGACGAAGGCCATGTCGTGCTCCACCACGATCACCGAATGCTTGCCGGCGATGTCCTTCAGAAGGCGGGCGGTCTGCTCCGTCTCCGCGTCGGTCATGCCGGCAACCGGCTCGTCCACCAGCAGCAGCTTCGGGTCCTGGGCCAGCAGCATGCCAATCTCCAGCCACTGCTTCTCGCCGTGCGACAGGCTGCCCGCCTCGCGGTCGCGCTTGGGCGACAGGCGGGTGATGTCCAGGATCGCCTCGATCCGCGCCCGGTCCTCGCGCCCCACGGCGTAGGTCAGCGTCCGCAGCGGCCGGCGCGGCGCCTTCAGCGACAATTCCAGATTGTCCCAGACCGTATGGTTCTCGAAGACCGTCGGGCGCTGGAACTTGCGGCCGATGCCCAGGTTGGCGATGGCCGCCTCGCGCAGTGCCGTCAGATCGGTGGCGCCTTCGAACAGGATGGTGCCGGTGTCGGGGCGGGTCTTGCCGGTGATGACGTCCATCATGGTCGTCTTGCCGGCCCCGTTCGGCCCGATGATGGCGCGCATCTCGCCGGGCTCGATCACCAGCGACAGGCTGTTCAGCGCCCGGAAGCCGTCGAAGCTGACCGACACGCCGTCGAGGTACAGAAGGGTGTCCTGAACGCTCATGCCTCAAACCCCCTTCTGACCGGCGGGCTTGGCCGCCACGGCTCCACGCGACGGCAACCGCTGCCGCACCTGCGCGGCAAGCCCCAGGATGCCCTTGGGCAGGAACAGCGTGACCAGCACGAACAGGCCGCCGAGAGCGAACAGCCACAGTTCCGGCAGCGCCGCCGTGAAGTAGCTCTTCCCGAAATTCACCAGCACCGCGCCCAGCACGGCGCCCACCAGCGTGCCGCGCCCGCCGACGGCGACCCAGATCACCGCCTCGATGCTGCTGGCCGGGGAAAATTCGCTGGGGTTGATGATGCCGACCTGCGGCACGTAGAGCGCGCCCGCCACGCCCGCCATGCAGGCCGACAGCGTCCAGGCGAACAGCTTGTACCGCTCCGTCTCGTAGCCCAGGAAGCGCACCCGGCTCTCCGCGTCCCGCACCGCCACCAGCACTTTGCCGAGCTTGGAGGCCACCACCCCCGCCGCCAGCACATAGCCCACCGCCAGCGCCGCCACCGTCGCCACGAACAGCCCGACCCGCGTCGCCGGGGCCTGGATGTCGAAGCCCAGGATTTCCTTGAAGTCGGTCAGCCCGTTGTTGCCGCCGAACCCCATGTCGTTGCGGAAGAAGGCCAGCATCAGCGCGAAGGTCAGCGCCTGCGTGATGATCGACAGGTAGACGCCCGTGACCCGCGACCGAAAAGCGAACCAGCCGAAGGCGCCGGCCAGCAGCCCCGGCACCAGCACCACCATCACCGCCGCGAACCAGAACTGGTCGAAGCCGTGCCAGTACCAGGGCAGTTCCGTCCAGTTCAGGAAGACCATGAAGTCCGGCAGGACCGGGTTGCCGTAGACGCCGCGCGGGCCGATCTGGCGCATCAGGTACATGCCCATGGCGTAGCCGCCCAGCGTGAAGAAGGCCGCGTGCCCCAGCGACAGGATGCCGACGTAGCCCCACACGAGGTCGAGCGCCAGCGCCAGCAGCGCGAAGCACAGATACTTGCCCAGCAGCGCCACCGTATGCGTGGACAAATGCCAGGCGGAGTCCGCCGGAACGGCCAGCGCCATCACCGGCACCGCGACGGCCAGCACCGCCAGGACCGCCAGCAGCGCGCCGCCCTTCTTGTCCAGCCCCATCAGGAAAAATCGGGTCAGCATCGGATCAGGCCTCCACCGCCCGGCCCTTCAGCGCGAACAGGCCGCGCGGACGCCTCTGGATGAACAGGATGATGAAGATCAGCACGAGGATCTTGCCCAGCACGGCACCGGCGTAGGGCTCCAGGAACTTGTTGACGGAGCCGAGCGCCAGGGCGCCCACCAGCGTCCCCCACAGGTTCCCCACCCCGCCGAACACCACGACCATGAAGCTGTCGATGATGTAGCCCTGCCCCAGGTTGGGGCTGACGTTGTCGATCTGGCTCAGCGCCACGCCGGCCAGCCCGGCGATGCCGGACCCCAGCCCGAAGGTCAGCGCGTCCACCCGCGCGGTGCGGATGCCCATGGCGCTGGCCATGTTGCGGTTCTGCGTGACGGCGCGGATGTTCAGCCCGAAGGCGGTCTTCTTCAGCGCCACCAGCAGCGCCGCGAACACGACGAAGGCGAACACCACGATCCACAGCCGCCCGTAGGTGATGGTCAGCCCGCCGACCTGAAAGGCGCCGGACATCCAGCTCGGCGCCCCCACCTCCCGGTTCGTCGGCCCGAACAGCGACCGCACCGCCTGCTGCAAGGCCAGCGACAGGCCCCAGGTGGCGAGCAGCGTTTCCAGCGGACGCCCGTACAGCCAGCGGATCACGCTGCGCTCGATGGCGACGCCCACCGCGCCGGACACCAGGAAGGCGACGGGCAGCGCCACCAGGATCGACAGGTCGAACAGGCCGGGCGCCCAGGTGCGGAAGGCCTCCTGCACCAGGAAGGTCGCGTAGGCGCCGATCATCACCATCTCGCCATGCGCCATGTTGATGACGCCCATGACGCCGAAGGTGACCGCCAGCCCGATCGCCGCCAGCAGCAGCACCGACCCCAGCGACAGCCCGTACCACAAATTCTGCGCCGCCCCCCACAGGGCGAGCCGCTGTTCCACGGACGCGATGGCCTTGTCCGCCGCCGCCTTCACCGCCTCGCTGCCGCTTTTCGCCGCGTTCAGCAGCGCCAGCGCGTCCTGATCGCCACGCGCCTTCAGGACATCGACCGCCGCCAGCTTCTCGGCATCGGGAGCGTTCGAGGCCAGCACCACGGACGCCCGCGCCTCCGTCATGACCCGCTTCACACCGGCATCCGTTTCCTTCGCCAGCGCCACGTCCAGCGCCTCCAGCGCGTTCGCGTCACGACTCTTGAACACAGCCTCCGCCGCCTGCCAGCGCACCCCCGGATTGGGGCTCATCAACGTCAGGGCACCGAGCGCCGCGCTCAGTGAACGTCGCAAACTGTTGTTGATCTTGATCTTCTCGACCGCGTTGCGGTCCGCCTCGCCCAGCGCGGCGCCGGTCAGCGGATCGGTCAGCGCGTAGCCGTTGCCGGCCCTTTTGGCCACGACCACCGCACCGTCCGCCTTGCGAACGTGCAGGTCGCCGGCCTGCAAGGCTTCGATCACCGGCACCGCCGCCGGGTCCCCGGTCTCGGCCAGCTTGGCGAGTGCCTTCTCGGTGTCGGCGTAACCGCCCACCCCCAGCCCGCGCACCAGCGGAGCCAGGTCGGCGGCAACGGCGACGGGCGAGGCCAGCGCCAGGAACACGGCCAGCATCCAGCAGAGTGCGCGTGGCATCGCGGTTCTCATGTGATGGAGGTTCGTAGGTTGGGCCAAGCGTCAGCGCGGCCCAACATGTCGGCACAGAGAGGAAGTGTTGGGCCGCGCTTGCGCTTGGCCCAACCTACGGCCTACGGCCCCCTGCGTCAGGCCGTCGTCACGACCCCTTGCCGCCGCACTTGCCGGTCTTCACGTTGAAGTTCCCGCAGGACATCGGCGCGCGCCAGTCGGAGATCAGGTCCTTGCTGTCCGGCAGGAAGTCCGACCACTCGTCGCCGGGGACGAGGCCCGGGGTCTTGGAGACGGTCTCGAACTGGCCGTTCTCCTGCACCTCGCCGATCAGGACCGGCTTGGTGATGTGGTGGTTCGGCAGCATGGCCGAATAGCCGCCGGTCAGGTTCGGCACGGCGACGCCGATCAGGCTGTCGATGACGGAGCTGCTGTCGGTGGTGCCGGCCTTCTCGACCGCCTTCACCCACATGTTGAAGCCGATGTAGTGCGCCTCCATCGGGTCGTTGGTGACGCGCTTCTCGTTCTTGGTGAAGGCCCGCCACTTCTTGATGAAGTCGGCGTTCTCCGGCGTGTCGATGGACTGGAAGTAGTTCCAGGCGGCCAGATGCCCGACCAGCGGCTTGGTGTCGATGCCGGCCAGCTCTTCCTCACCCACGGAGAAGGCGACGACGGGGATGTCCTGCGCCTTGATGCCCTGGTTGCCCAACTCCTTGTAGAAAGGAACGTTGGCGTCGCCGTTGATGGTGGAGACGACGGCGGTCTTCTTACCGGCGGAGCCGAACTTCTTGATGTCGGCGACGATGTTCTGCCAGTCGGAATGGCCGAACGGGGTGTAGTTGATCATGATGTCCTCGGACTTCACGCCCTTGGACTTCAGATAGGTTTCCAGAATCTTGTTGGTCGTGCGCGGGTAGACGTAGTCGGTGCCGGCCAGCACCCAGCGCTTCACGCCTTCCTTCTCCGCCAGATAGTCCACGGCCGGAATGGCCTGCTGGTTCGGGGCCGCACCCGTGTAGAAGACGTTGCGCGACGATTCCTCGCCCTCGTACTGCACGGGGTAGAAGAGGATGCCGTTCAGCTCCTCGAACACCGGCAGCACCGACTTGCGGCTGACGGAGGTCCAGCAGCCGAACACGGCCGCGACCTTGTCCTTGGTGATCAGCTCGCGCGCCTTCTCGGCGAACAGGGGCCAGTTGGAGGCGGGATCGACGACGACCGGCTCCAGCTTCTTGCCGAGCACGCCGCCCTTCTTGTTCTGCTCCTCGATCAGCATCAGCATGACGTCCTTCAGCGTCGTCTCGCTGATTGCCATGGTGCCGGACAGGGAATGCAGGATGCCGACCTTGATGGTGTCTTCGGCCGAGGCGGGAGCCGAGAAGCCCGCCGCGAGACCGAGCGCGAGCCCGGCGGCGGCGACAAGGGAACGACCCGTCTTCAACATTGTGATGAACCCCCCGTTGTTGCCGGACGCCCGTCACGGGCGCCACGGGGGCTCATTCGCAAACGCGGTGCCAGAACCCGAACATTGTCGGGAATCGAGCAAATCCGCCAAAGTTTCCGCGCCGGCCTTCGCCCAAGCCCTGTGCAGAGTCATATGACTTGCACAGAATTGCGTCACGCCACTCGCGTTGCTCGGTTTTTAAGCATATCCATCAGACCGCCACCCGATGCCGCTCGATGCAGGTGGCGAGCACCTCGTCCATCGGCCGCTCCCACCAGTGGTTCGAGAAGATCTCGACCTCGGAGAAGCCGGCGAAGCCGCAGGCCTCCACCCAGCCGCGGATGCGCGGGATGTCGATGACGCCATCCCCCATCATGCCGCGGTCGAGCAGCAGGTCGGTGGTCGGCACCAGCCAGTCGCAAACGTGGAAGGCCAGCAGGCGTTTCCCACTGGCGCGGCGGATTTGCGCCTCCAACTCCGGATCCCACCAGACGTGGTAGACGTCCACCGCCACCCCCAGCGCGCCGGTTCCGTCCGGATCCAGCCGGTCGCAAATATCCAAGGCGTGCCGCATCGTGTTCACGCAGGCCCGGTCCGCCGCGTACATCGGGTGCAGCGGCTCGATGGCCAGCGGCATTCCAACCCCGCGCGCGTAATCCAGCAGTTCCGCGATGCCGTCCTCGACCTGCGCCCGCGCGCCGGCGATGTCCTTGCCCGCCGCCGATCCGGGACGGGAGAACTGCGGCAGCCCCCCGACCACCAGCACGAGGCACGGCGCACCCAGCGCCAGCGCCTCGTCCACCGCGCGGCGGTTGTCGTCGCGCACCTCCGCCCGGCGCTCCGGATCGGCCGGGAACATGCCGCCCCGGCAATAGCCGGACAGGGCCAGGTCATGCTCCCGCACCGCCCGCACGGCGCGCTCCAGCCCCACGGCAGCCACCTGATCGCGCCATGGCGAAATGGCGCGGATACCCCGCCGCGCGCAGCCCTCGACGATCCGCACGAGATCGCCCTGCTTGCGAACCGTCGCCGTGTTGATCGACAGCCAGCGATGATCGCCGGAAAAATCCCGCATTGCCCTGCCTCTCCCCACACATTCAATCCCCTCTCCCCTCTGGGGAGAGGGTTAGGGTGAGGGGGTCCCGCAACGCCTGCGCTCTCGGTCCCCCGCGAACCCCCTCACCCTTCCCACTTCGTGGGCCCCTTCCCTCTCCCCGGAGGGGAGAGGGAGTGTGTGGCCCTCACACCGCCTCGACGCCGCGCACCGCCAGCACGTCGGCCATCCGCCACAGCGCCTCCTGCGGGTCGCGCAGCAGCCCGGCCCGATCGGCCAGCCGGAAGATCTCCGCCAGATGCAGGGTGGAGCGCGCGCTTTCCTGGCCACCGATCATGGTGAAGTGGTCCTGGTGGCCGTTCAGGTAGGCCATGAAGACCACGCCCGTCTTGTAGAAGCGGGTCGGCGCCTTGAAGATGTGGCGGGACAGCGGGACGGTGGGCGCCAGGATCTCGTGGAACCGGCCCTGCTCCCCCGCCGCAAGCTCCGCCAGGGCCGCCGCCGCCGCCGGGGCGATGGCGTCGAAGATGCCGAGCAGCGCGTCGGAATGGTGCTGCCCGTCGCCGGCGATCAACTCCGCGTAGTTGAAGTCGTCGCCGGTGTACATGCGCACGCCGGGGGCGAGCCGCCGGCGCATGACAATTTCCTTCTCCTTGTCGAGCAGCGAGATCTTCACCCCGTCCACCTTGGACGCGAAGTCGTTGATGATCCCGACCGCCGTGTCCATGGCGGAGTCGAGGTCCCTCGTCCCCCAATAGCCGGCCAGCGCCGGGTCGAACATGTCGCCCAGCCAGTGGAGGATGACCGGATTGCGCACCTGCGCCAGAATGCGCCCATAGACGCGCACGTAGTCCTCCGGCCCCTTCGCCACGCGGGCCAGCGCGCGGGACGCCATCAGGATGACGTGCCCGCCCTGGCTCTCCACCGCACCGACCTGCGTCTCGTAGGCGCGGATCACATCGTCGAGGCTGCGGGCGTCCTCCGGCGCCAGATGGTCGGTGCCGGCCCCGCAGGCGATCAGCGCCCCGCCACGCGCCTTGGCGGCGGACAGGGAGCGCCGGATCAGCTCCTGCGACGCCGCCCAGTCCAGCCCCATGCCCCGTTGCGCCGTGTCCATGGCCTCGGCCACGCCGAAGCCCAGATCCCACAGATGCTCGCGGAAGGCGATGGTGCGGTCCCAGTCGATGGCGGGCGTCAGCCACGGGTCGTTGTCGGCCAGCGGGTCGGCCACCATGTGCGCGGCGGCGAAGGCCACGCGGTTCAGCGGCCGGTCGGTGCGCGCCGGGAATCCCCGCGCGGGTTGCAGCCGATAGTCCTCCAGCGTGCGATCCGCCAGCGGCAGCTTGATGCTCATCTCCATGGAAGATCCCTCCGCTCAGGCCGTCAGCGACGGAACGTCGATCCAGCGGCGCTCCTGCCAGCTCTTCAGCGCCGCCTCGACGAGCTGCACACCCTTGGCGCCCTCGATCAGGCCGTGCGGGAAGGGCGTGTCCTCCACGACGTGGCGGATGAAGGACTCCCACTGCGTCTTGAAGCCGTTGTCGGTCGGCTGGTTGTCGGGCACCGGCTGCCACGTGCCGTAGAAGTCCATGGTCTGCTTCTGGTCCGGGTTCCACACCGGGCGCGGCGTGCCCTGGCGCGGCTGGATCATGCAGTCGCTCAGCCCGGCCACCGCCGAGCCCAGCGTCCCGTCCACCTGGAAGGTCACCAGATCGTCGCGGTACACGCGCGTCGCCCAGGAGGAGTTGATGTGGGCGATGACGCCGCCCTCAAGCTCGAACGTCGCGTAGGCCGCGTCGTCGGCGGTCGCCTCATACCGGCGCCCCTGCTCGTCCCAGCGTTCCGGGATGTGGGTGGCGCCCAGGCACGAGACGCTTTTCACCCCGCCGAACAGGTTGTCGAGCACGTAGCGCCAGTGGCAGACCATGTCGAGGATGATCCCGCCGCCGTCCTCCGTCCGGTAGTTCCAGGACGGCCGCTGCGCCGGCTGCCAGTCGCCCTCGAACACCCAATAGCCGAACTCGCCGCGCACCGACAGGATGCGGCCGAAGAATCCGCTGTCGCGCAGCATCTTCAACTTCTGCAGGCCGGGCAGGAACAGCTTGTCCTGGACGGTGCCGTTCTTCACGCCCGCCTGCTCGGCCAGCCGGACCACACGAAGCGCTTCCTCCAGGTTCGTGGCGATGGGCTTTTCGCAATAGACGTGCTTGCCGGCGCGGATCGCCATTTCCAGCAGCTTCGGCCGCATCTGCGTGGTGCCGGCGTCGAAGAAGACGGTGTCGTCCGGGTTCGCCAGCGCCGCTTCCAGATCGTCGGTCCAGCGCTCCACGCCGTGGCGCTGGGCAAGCTCGCGGATCTTCTCGGCGTTGCGGCCGACCAGGATCGGGTCCGGCATGACGCGGGAGCCGTCGGACAGGGTGACCCCGCCCTGCGCCCGGATGGCGAGGATCGACCGGATGAGGTGCTGATTCATCCCCATGCGGCCGGTCACGCCGTGCATGATGATCCCGAGGCGCTTGGTGCTCATGGTACGGACTCCCTGAGAGATTCTGTTTTTTGTAGGGGCGGCAGGCTGTCCCACACGGGCTCCGCCGCGCTGGCGAAGCCGGGGACGGCCAGGGATGCGGTCGGCAGGCTCCCGCCCGCCGTGGCGAGGCGGACGGTCCCGTCCTCCCCGCGCGTGTAGACATCCGGGTGCGCCGCCAGGAAGGCCTCGCCCTCCGGCGCGCCGTCGAAGCCGTTGACGTACTGGTGCCCGTTGCGCTCCGCGTGGCCGATGCCGAGCAGCGCCACCAGCGCGGTGTCCTGCTGCACGGCCAGCCCCGCCTGACAGGTCAGGTCCTCGGCCGAGATGAAGTGCGGCGCCCCCCAGGCGGCGCAGCGCGCCCGGTTCAGCAGGGCCTTGTACAGCCCCTTGCAGGACTTGGACGACACGCCCCGATACCCAACAGAACGAGCATGCGGGAAAGCGTCGTAGCCGTCGTCGGACTCGTCGATGATGAAGGGAATGCGGTTGGCGACGCAGCCCAGCGGCTCGGCCAGCGCGCGCTCGCGCGCGATCGGCTGCTCGATGTACAGCAGGCGTTCGCGCAGGCTTTTCAGGGCGGGCTCGCCTTCCAGCGCCCGCACCAGCCCGGACAGGGCATCGGCGTCGGCGTACTGCTCGTTGCCGTCCAACGTGGCGCGGTAGCCCCCGGCCACCTCGTCCAGCACGCCGGCGACGGCCTTCAGCCGCGCGACATCGGCACCGACATCCCCGCCCATCTTGATCTTGAAGCGGTACAGCCGCTGGCGGGCCAGCAGGCCGCGCAGCTCCTCCGGGTCGTCCAGCAACCCGACCGTGTGCCGGATGGCGACCGCCCCCAGCGGCTTCAGCCCGGCCAGAAGGCCGCCCAGCCCAAACCCCGCCAGATCGGGCGTCAGCCGCGCGTCCAGCCCGGTGACGTTGGCGCTCATGCCCGTGAAAAAGTCCGTCCCGAGCGCCCGCAGCAGCCCGTCCAGCACCGCCTTGTCGATCAGCGCCGGCCCATAGTTCGCCGTCAGGTCCCCGCCACAGGCCCCGTGGGCCGCCGCGTGGTGCCCGAAAGCCGTGTCGAGCGTCCGGTCTCCCAAATAAGCTTCGCGGGCATTGCGCAGCGAGCGCCTCAAGCCGTCCACCGTCTCCGCCGGGCTGAGCGCCGGGTTCTTGTCGAACCATTTCGGCATCATCATCTCGGCGGTGCCGCCCCAAGCCTCGCCGTGGCCCTCCACCGACACCAGGGCGCGCACGAAGGCCTGCGGCGCCGCCTCCACCGTCACCGCCCCGAAGCGGAAGGGCTTCACGAAGCGGACGGGGCGTTCGTGGAGGTCGATCGCGAGAATGCGGAGGCGGGGCGCGGTGCCCCCTCCCCCCCGCACTTCGTGCGGGTCCCTCCCTCCCCCGCTTCGCGAGAGAGGGCCAAAGTCCCCTCCACCGCGAAGCGGGGGAGGGTTAGGGAGGGGGCCACCGTCGGCACGGCACGGCGTGTCCATCACCCGACCCGCCTCAATCCAAATGCCCTTGGGCGTTGAAATGCGCCCGGATGCGCTGGGTCAGCTCGATGAAGACCGGGTGCCCCATCACGTCCAGCGTCCGCGGGCGCGGCAGCGGCACCTCATAGGTCGCGGCGATGGTCCCCGGCCGTTCCGACATCACCATCACGCGATCGGCCAGGAACACCGCCTCGGGGATGGAGTGGGTGATCAGCATCACCGTCTTGCCGGTTTCATGCTGGATGCGCTGAAGCTCCACGTTCATGCGCTCGCGCGTCATGGCGTCGAGCGCGCCGAAGGGCTCGTCCATCAGCAGGATCTTCGGGTCGTGGACCAGCGCCCGGCACAGCGAGGCCCGCTGCTGCATGCCGCCGGACAGTTGCCAGGGATACTTGTTCTCGAACCCCTCCAGCCCGGTCATCCGGATCAGCGCGCGGGCGCGCTCCAGGTACTTTTCGCGCGGCAGGCGGCGGACCTCCACCGGCATCATGATGTTGCGCAGCACCGACCGCCAGGCGAGCAGCACCGGGCTTTGGAACACGATGCCGACGTCGTCGTGCGGCTCGGTCACCGTGGTGCCCTCGATGCGGATGCTGCCGCTGGTCACCGGCAGCAGGCCGGCGACCATCTTCAGCAGCGTGGACTTGCCGCAGCCCGACGGCCCGACGACGACCAGGAACTCCCCGTCCCGCACGTCGAAGGTGATGGGACGCAGGGACGGCACCTCCCCGTCGCGGGTGCGGTAGGTCTTCGTCACGCCGTCGATCTGGATCAGGGTCTTCTGCGACAGGCGCGCCGTTTCCGCCTCGGCCGACCCGACGACTTTCAAATGAGGCTGTGCCATCCCGGCTCTCCCGCTTTGCGCTTACTGGCTGCTGCCGGTCAACGCCGGGGTGGCGTCGGGCAGGAAGTCGCGGGTGTAGAAGGCCTTCGGGCCCTTTTTGGCCGAGGCGTCCACGCCGCCATACTCGACCAGCAGGTTGACCGTTTCGGTCATGTTTTCATCCGTCACGCGGAAGGGCCGCTGGTCGCGCGTCTCCGCCGTGCGGTAGAGCGGCGTGGTCAGCTCGAAGCCCTCCAGCAGGGTGGCTTCCTGGCCGGCCTTGGGGTTGGCCTTCAGGATGGCGGCGACGGCCTCCTTCGGGGCCTTCTCCGCCCCCTCGACCGCCTTGGTGGTGGCGGCCATGAAGCGCTTCACGAGGTCGGGGTTGTCCTTCAGCGTGTCCTTGTGGGCGATGATGCCGCTGGAGACCATGTTGACGCCGTAGTCGGCGAAGCGGATCGGCGTCACCGACTTGCCGGTGGCGTCCTTGATCTTCATGCTCTGGTCCATGACGTAGCCGAGCAGCAGGTCCGCCTGCCCGTTGATCACGGCGTTCAGCTTGGTCTGCGCGTCGCCGGACACGACGCGGAAGTCGCTGTCCTTCAGCCCGGTCTTCTTCAGGAACAGCGGCCAGATCTGGGACATGCTGTCGCCCGGCGTCATGGCGACGGTCTTGCCCTTGATGTCCTCCGGCTTGCGGATGTTCTTCTCGGAAAAGCCCATGGCCGACATCGGGTTGACCTGCAGCAGCACGCCCGGCGAGGTCACCGGCGCGCCCTTCACGGCGGCCTTGATCATGGTCGGCACGTCGACATAGCCGAAGGTCGCCGTCTTCGCGGCCACGGCCTGGGTCGTCACGGCGGAGCCGCGGCCTTCCTGGATCTCCAGGTCGATGCCCTCGGCCTCGTACAGGCCCTTGTCCTTGCCGTAGTAGAAGGGCGCGTGCTCCCCATAGACGTACCAGTTCAGCATCAGCGTGACCTTGTCGGCGGCCTGCGCCGGCAGCGTCGCGGACGTCAGCGCGCACAGCGCCGCGAAGAGCGTCTTCCTCATGTCGTCTCGTCTCCTCCCGTTGATTCCGGCTTTTTTGCCGCTACGAGGTCGCCGTGAAGTTGTGGCGCTGGCTCGCGTGCCAGGGGATGGCGAGCCGCTCGATCACGTCGATGATCCAGAAAAGCACCACCCCGATCAGCGCCAGCACGACCAGCGCGGCGAACATCAGGGGAAGCTCGAAATTGCCGATGGAGCGTTGCAGGACGAAGCCGATGCCGGAGTTCGCACCCACGAACTCGCCCACCACCGCGCCGACGACGGCCAGCGTGATGGAGACCTTCAGCCCGGCGAAGATGGCCGGCATCGCGTGCGGCAGGCTGACCATGCGGAAGGTCTGAAGGCGCGAGGCCTTCATCGACTTCGCCAGATCCATCATGTCGTGGTCCACCGACTTGAAGCCCTGCACCGCCGACACGACGACGGGGAAGAAGGCCAGCAGGAAGGCGGAGATCACCTTGGGCACGAGCCCGAAGCCGAACCACACCACGAACAGCGGCGCGATGGCCACCTTCGGGATCGACTGCGAGAAGACCAGCAGCGGGTAGACGTAGGCCTCCACCGTCCGCGAACCGGCGATCAGCATCGCGACCGGGATGCCGAACAGCACCGACAGGGCGAAGCCGCCCAGCGTCGCCAGCGTGGTCGGCACCGAGGCCGCCAGCAACTGGTCCCAATCGGCGATCAGCGCCAGGGCCACGTCGCCCGGCTTGGGGATCAGATAGGCGGGGATCGCGAAGATCCGCACCGACAGGTCCCACAGGACCGTCAGCACCACCAGGAACAGGAACGGCCGGAACCAGCCGGAATTCGCAAGGCGCACCAGCGCATGCACCGGGGCACCCGCACCGTTTTCACGGGCCATTGCACGAGCCATCGCACTCCCTCCCGCCGGCCTCTCCGGCGCCATCGCGAGCGCTCTTTTAACCGGCTGGTTAAAAGTACGACCGGGCGCGGGAATAGGTCAACCACGCCAAAGGGGGATGCTGATGGTCAGATGTACGGAAGGTTGCGCGTGCAATTGCTTTCGTAGGTTGGGTTGAGCGCAAGCGAAACCCAACACGCCCGGCACGGCGACGATGTTGGGTTTCGCACGCTCAACCCAACCTACGGATATCCCGAAATCTCACGCCCGCAACGAGGACAGCACCAGTTCCACCATGTGGTTGAGGCGGGCGGCCTTCGCGTCTTCCGCCAACAGGTCGCGGCCGAAGACGACGGACAGGGTGTGCACGTTGGACAGGTAGAAGTACGCCAGCCCGGCGATGGAGATGTAGAGCTGTACCGGGTCCACCCCCGGCCGGAACACGCCCGTCGCCACCCCGCGCTTCAGCACGTCGGCGATCATCTGCACGAAAGGCGAATGCATCGCGTGGATCTTCTGCGAGGTCTTCAGGAGATCCGCCTTGTGCAGGTTCTCGATGTTCAGCAGGGCCATGAACTCGGGATGGTCGAGGAAATACTGCCAGGTGAAGCCGATCAGCCGCGCGATGGCCTCCGGCGGGGCGAGCGTTTCCAGGCTCAGGGTCCGTTCGGCGACGCGGATGCGTTCGTAGGCGCCCTCCAGCACGGCCAGATACAGGCTCTCCTTGTTGCCGACATGGTAGTAGAGCATCCGCTTGTTGGTGCCGGCGACCTCGGCGATGCGCTCCACCCGGGCGCCGCCCAGACCATGGCGCGCGAACTCCTCCGTCGCGGCGGCGAGGATGCGCGCCCGCGTCCCCTCCGGATCGCGCGTCGCCTTCGGCACGTCGGCCTTCCCCGCCCGCGCCTTCTTCCGGTCGATCAGCGTGTCCATCCAGGCCCGTCCTCGCTCAAGGGTCCCCCAGCAATTTCAATGTGGAACAAATCGACGACGCCTGGAAGACACGAAGACGAGAAGGCACAACGATGGGAACGCACGACGAAAGGCCGCGGCGCCCCTCCCCGCCGCGGCCCGACCCTGTGCTGGCGTGAAACCCCGCTACTTCGTCGTGGTGGGCGCTGACGTGGTGCCCGACGGCGTGCCCGTGGAGCCGCCCGGTCCGGTGCCGGTGGTGGCACCGCCCGCCGAACCGCCCCCTTGGCCGGTCGCGTTCGAGCCGCCCATCATGGACCCCATATTACCGCCCATATTACCGCCCATGTTGCCGCCCATGCCTCCGCCCATCATGCCGCCGTTCATCATACTGCCGCCGGACATGCTGCTGCCGGACGCGGTGGAGCCGGAGCTGTCGATCATCATCGTCACGGTTTCGCCGTTGGCGCCCCGCGCCTGGACCAGGTAGGCGGAGTCTAGGACGCGGACGTTGGTGAAGCCCGCCTGCTCCAGCGATTTGCGGATCTGCTCCTGGCTCGCCGTGTTGCCCATCATGCCGCCGGGCGGGCTGGCCGGGTTGGCCTGATGCATACGGCTGCCGACCGTGCCGGCGCTGTTCTGGTCCATCGGCCCCGGTGCCGTGACGGAGCCCGTGTTGCCCGCGCTGGACCCGGCAGAGGGGGGCGTTGTGGTCGATTGCGCCATCGCGCCGACGGGCAGGGCCAGCGCCAGGGCGGTCGCGGATGCCACGAGAACTCGCATGACTCATCCTCCCAATCATGGGTCCGTGCGATCCGGACCCTATACCGGAAGAACAGCCCACCGACCCGCTCGTCCCCTTCAACGGCGCCTCACGGATGCCCCGTCACTGGCGCCCCGTCACTGGCGCACATCGAACAGCTTGCCGTTCCGGAACACGCAGGTCCCCTGGATCAGCCGTCCCTCGCCGGAGGTCAGCGACAGCTTCACCCGCACCGTGGTCTCGTTCGGCCGCTCCATCTCGGTCGAGGTGACGGTCATCGCATGCCCCCCGCCCTGCCGTTCGCCCAGCTCGTGCGCGCAAGCATCGACCAGCGCCTTGTCGGCCTCCGCCGCCGGCTGCTGCGCCAAGGCCGGCGATGCCGCCATTCCAAGACCCAGCAGGCCAAGCAGCAGGACCAGGGCGACACGCGGACGGTGCTGACTCATGAACGCTCCTCCTTGCGCGGCGGGCGCACCAGTTCTGGTTAGCCCTATTGGACAATATACTGATTGTTTGACTTCCTAACATATCAGTTACATCATGAACATGACGGTAAAGTCCACAGCGGCGAAATCCCAGCCGATGCCGGACCACCAAGTCGAAAGCAAGAAGACCGGCCCACAGGACCGGCGGTTCAGGGAGTGAAACGACCATGCCAGACATGCGAACTGGCCGCTCCGATGGGGGAGCGGCCAGAGGGATGGGCTTTGCTCTATTCCTCACCCTGCTGCCTCCCACCCTGCTGTCTCCGCTGGCCGCACAAGCGGCAGAACCCTTAAAAGACTGGCCTTGCCGCGAACCTCTGGTGGAAACGCTGACGGCCGCCATGGTGTGGCCCGACCGGCACCCGGAGATCCTCTCTGCCCTGCCCGCCGACCGCGCGTGGGAGGCGAACGCCGAGGTCCGCGATCTGGTCGAATTCGTCGCAAACCCGGAAAACCCGCCCGCCCTCGGCGCCGAGGCCATCGCCCGCTTCGCCGCCCGGCATGCCGCCTGGCATCCCGATGACCGTCAGGCCACCCTGACGCTGGCGTTCTCCGGCGTGGTGGACCTGACCAACCGGCTGCGCGGCATCATGGTGGACGGCATCGGCCTGAACGTCGTCCGCTCCCGCATCATCGCGGAGGAGGTGAACGCCAACAACGCGGCGCTCACCAAGGCCAGCGCGAACGGCGCCGACATTCGGCAGGCGCGCTTCTGGAACCTGCGCCGGCTCGACAAGACGGAAGACGACGCGGCGATGATCTGCCGCAAGCTGGCCTACACCGAACGCAAGCTGCGCGCGCTCGCCCAGGCGGTCTCGCAAGCGATGGACTGAACGACATTCGAACGGCACCAAATACGGGGGGAGGCAACCATGCGTGTGAGGTTGGCGACCGCAACGGCCGTCCTGCTGCTCGGCACCGGAGCGGCCATCGGCACCGGCGTCCAGGCGGCGACCTGGGATGAACTCGTCGCCGCCGGTCAGCAGAGCAAGAACTGGCTGAACTACGGCGGCGACCTCGGCCAGCTGCGCTACTGGCCCAGCAAGGCCATCACCCCCGACACGGTGAAGAACCTCAAGGTCAAGTACATCTTCCAGACCAGCGTGGTCGGCTCCTTCCAGACGACGCCCATCGTCGAGAACGGGATCATGTACCTGACCACGCCCTACAACCACGTCTTCGCCATCGAGGCGGCGACCGGCAAGGAGCTGTGGCACTTCCAGCACAAGCTGGCGACCAACTATCTCTGCTGCGGCCCGAACAACCGCGGCGTCGCCGTGCTGGGCGACCTTGTGTTCATGGGCACGCTGGACGCCCACCTGATCGCGCTGAACAAGAAGACCGGCGAGAAGGAATGGGACGTCGAGGTGGCCGACAGCGAGATGGGCTATTCCGAAACCCACGCGCCGGTCATCTACAAGGACAAGGTCATCATCGGCATTTCCGGCGCCGAATACGGCATCCGGGGCTTCATCAGCGCCTACAACGCGAAGGACGGCTCGCTGGCGTGGCGCTGGCACACCATCCCCGGCCCCGACGAAGCCGGCCCCGACGGCATCAAGGGCTGGGAAGGCGCCTATGTGGAGAAGGCCGACGGCCAGAACACGCTGAACCGCGACATCGCGGGCGAGAAGGCCGCGGCCCAGTCCGGCAAGTTCAACGATGCGTGGCGGCGCGGCGGCGGGTCGAACTGGATGACCAGCTCCATCGACGTGCAGCGCGGCATGGTCTTCGCCACCACCGGCAACCCGTCGCCGGACCTCGACGGCTCCGGCCGGCCGGGCGACAACCGCTGGTCCGACAGCCTCGTGGCGCTGGACGCGGAGACGGGCAAGGTCAAATGGGCCTACCAGTATCTGCCGCACGACGTGTGGGACCTGGATTCCACCTCGCCGCCGGTGCTGGCCGACGTGCGCGACGACAGCGGCAAGATGGTCCCGGCGGTGCTGCACGGCGGCAAGACCGGCTGGGTCTACGCCAACGACCGCGAGACCGGAAAGCTGATCCGCCGGTCGGAGCCGATGATCCCGCACGAGAACCTGTTCGCGCTGCCGACCCCCGGCCAGGGCACGCGCATGCTGCCCGGCGCCAACGGTGGCGTGGAGTGGAGCCCCTGCGCCTTCAGCCCCGACACGCGGCTGTTCTACTGCGTGAACCTGCACCAGCCCATGCACTACATCGTCAAGAACGAGCCGTGGGAGAAGGGCAAGCTGTGGCTGGGCGGCGCCTTCGTCGCCATCCCCGGCGAGAAGCAGTGGGGCAACGTCGCGGCCGTCAGCCCCGACACCGGCAAGATGATGTGGGAGGCCCGCACCGAGCAGCCGATGATCGGCGGCACCCTGACGACGGCCGGCGGCGTGGTCTTCGCGGGCGAGGCGAACGGCGCCTTCAACGCCTATGACGCCAAGACGGGCGCCAAGGTCTGGACCTTCCAGGCGGGCGCCGGCGTGAACTCCGCCCCCATGGCCTTCGAGGTGGACGGCAAGCCCTACGTCGCGGTGGCGGCGGGCGGCAACTTCCAGATCAACGCGAAATACGGCGACGCCCTGGTGGTCTTCGGCGTCGAGTGAGTCGGCGAACTGCGCCGATGGTCCTGGCGAAGGGCGCCGCCCCCAACCCGGCGCCCTTTCTTTTTTGTCGTGAAGGAAGGAAGCTGCATGACACGATTGGTGGCGGCGCTGGCGTTCGCCGGGACGCTGACGGCGGTGTTCTCGGGCGTGGTCGCCGACGAGAAGCTGACGCCAAGCTGGATCACGGCCAATCCCGACCGCAAGCAGGTCCGCATGGACGTGGTCGCCGGCTGGAACCCCAACAACGGCGCACTGAACTTCAACGGCTACTACAAGGGCGGCATGACGGTGGTGGTGCCGGTCGGCTGGACCGTCTCCATCAAGTTCACCAACCACGACGGCATGCTGCCGCACAGCCTGCTGGTCACCAAGGCCTACGCCCCGAACGAGATGCCGGACGTCGCCGGCGTCAATCAGGTCGCCATCCCGCGCGCCTACACCAACAGCCCCGAACAGGGCCTGCCGCCCAACGGCGGCGACACGCTGGACTTCAAGACCAGCACGGCCGGCGACTTCGACTTTATCTGCGGCGTCGCCGCCCACGCCACCGGCGGCATGTGGACCAAGTTCCGCGTCGACGATCAGGCGACCGAGCCCTACATGATCATCGCCTCGGGCGTGGAGGAAGGGCGGAAGTAGCAACCGGTGCCCCCTCCCCAACCCTCCCCCGCTTTCGCGGGAGAGGGGGTCTGTGCAAAGCGGCGGCAGTCCCCTCTCCCGCGCGAGCGGGGGAGGGTTAGGGTGGGGGCAAACGCCGCTTGTCGCCACTACTCCCGCAACAGCGTCGCCCCCCGCCACACGCCCGGCCTCAACGCGCCGCCTTCGGTCACCGCCGTGCCCGGCCCGTCCTGGATGCCGTCCCGGAACAGCCCGACGTGACGGCCGCCGCCGCGCATGATCAGCTCGCCGTGGCCGCTCGGCTGGCGGTCCACCACCATGCCGACGTAGCGGTCGCCGTTGGTGAAGGCCAGTTCGCCGTGGCCCTCCACCCGCCCCTGCCGGACCTCGCCCGTGTAGACGTCGCCGTTGGCGAAGCGGTAGACGCCCGGCCCGTTCGGCATGTTGTTGAAGAAGCTGCCCACATAGCGGTCACCGGACGGGAAGGTCAGCACCCCGACGCCGGACATGGCGTCGCCCTTCCACTCGCCCTCGTAAAGCTGCCCGTTGGCGAAATGGTAGACGCCCACCCCCTCCTTGTTCGCCTGGCCCTGGATCGGCAGGATCCCGGCGCCGCGCGCCCAGCTGCCCTCATAGAGGTCGCCGTTGGGGAAGCGGTAGGTGGTCGACCCGGCGCGGGCCTTTTCCGCCGCCTGGCGCGCGCCGGCCTGGGCCTGGAGCGCCCGCCCTTCCGCGGCTCGGGCCGCACCGGCGGCGCTGGCGGCGCGGGAGGCGGCATTGCGCCCGGCCTCGAAGGAGTCGCGGTAGGGCGCGGCCAGCCCCAGCGCCGCCGGCTCCCGCACGGAGAGGGACCGCCCCGTCGGCTCCCCGGCGGGCAGCGCGGCGATCTCGGCCGAGCCGGAGTTCCCGGACAGCGTGCCGGCCAGCGGATCGACATCGCCGCGCGTGACGGTCGCCGGGCGGGAAGCGCTCGGCGGAGGCGCGGCGGCCGTCTCGCCCCCGCGCCCCGACAGGGCGGCGACGGAGACGTAGCCCTCCTGCCCCTCGCGGTCGCGCACCCGGACCCAGTTCGAGTCCGGCACCGATTCGACCAGCGTCACCGGCTGCCCCGGCTCCAGCTCGCTCAGGCTGCGCGCGCCCAGCGTGGGCCGCGTGAACAGGTTGGTGGCGCGCAGCACCGTGTAGACGCCCGGTGCCAGCGCCGTCGCGCCCGAAGCCGTCGCCGGACCTGACGGCGCCTCCGCAACCACCGGGGCCTGCGGCGCGGCCTCGTCGGGCTTCGTCAGGTTGGCGGCGTAGGCGTAGCCGGACTTGCCCTCATGCTCGATGCGCAGCCAGCCGGCGTTGCGCTTCGGCCGGCCGGTCACCTTGACCTCGCTGTCGTGGCGCAGACCCCCGATCACGGCAGACCGGTTGTCCGGGCCGGCGCGCAGCTTGGTGTCGCGGGTGACGACGCGCTTTTCGTCGAGCGGATCGACCTCCACCTCCGCGACCGCTGCCGGCTTCGCCTCATGCGGCGGCTCGGGCTTCGCGGGGGCGTTGGGGGGGGCGTTGGCGGGCGGCAGCGCGGCCACCTTGGCGGACCCGCCGGGCACCAGCACCAGATCGCCGCCCAGCCGGTCCTGAAGCCAGGGATGCTGCGCCCCGCGCGTGCGCCCGACGACGGTCCGCGCGACCTCCGCCAGGGCGTCGCGCAGCGGCACGCCGGGCTTGATCATCTCCTGGGCCAGCGCCAGCGTGAAGGCGCTGGGGCCGGCGCTGGGGAACGGGGCCGGCGCGGTGCCCGGCCGGTGTGCGTAGACCACGAACAGGTTGTCGAGCGCGGAGGGTGCCGCCAGCACCGGCTTTACGGACTTCCCGGCCTCGCCCATGGACGCCGCCAGCGTGTCGGCCAGCGGGTGGGCGGGCACCGGGTCGAACACGGCCACCGCCTTGCGCCCGGCGCGCTGGATTTCCTTCAGCGCGTAGTCCAGTTCGATGGTGTCGAAGATCACGTCGTATTCGGAGGCGAGCCGGGCGTCCACCGGCACCAGGAACCCCTTGGCCGACAGGCTCAGCGCCACGCCGGAATAGTAGAAGAAGCCCAGGTCGGCCTCGCCCAGCGCTTCCCCGAAGCGGGTCAGCGCCGCGACCATGCCCCGGTGGTCCAGGTTGTCGGCCATGGTGACCGCGAAGCCGGCGCGGCGCAGGGCGTCGGCGATGGTCCCGGCGTTGGCCGCCACGCCCGGCGCGGCGCCGCCGCTGTGGTACTGCGCGTTGCCCACCACCAGCGCGACGCGCTTCTCCGGACCATCAGCGGAGGCGTCGGCGGCTTCGGCGGTGACGGCGCCCGCCACCAGGATCAGCGCAACGCCCACGGCAACGCGCGTGGTGGTCTTGCGGCACCAGCCAAGCAGCTTTCCCAACACGCCCATACCCTCCACAAGAAGTACCATCCGATAACACTTCCGGATATCGCCGAGATTCAATTGTCTTAAAAACTCAGACCGAATTGGCCGTTGGCCGACGACCTTTCGAACAGGGATATTACCGCACCCATTCCGGGGCTATTCTTGCAATTTCGGAGCATTCCCGTCGCTTTCGCGGTCGCGTGGCGGAACGACAACACCGTCACGACGGACGAGGCGGCTCATTCTTTGTGATATCTTTTCGCGCCGCTGTGACCCGCTTCACAAGAGCGGGTCAATTCATGTCCCGCGCCACGCGGAATCCGTCCGCCGGATAGCGCACGTCGGCGTCGTAGCCGATGCGGGCGGTCACGGTGATCGCGTCCGGCTCGTCCCGCCAGGAGCCGCCGCGCAGCACCCGCTTGTGGCAGTCGCCGGCGGTCCAGGCGCTGCCGTCGGCGGGGGCGCCCTTGTAGCCGGTGTTCCAGCAGTCGGCGACCCACTCCGCCACGCCGCCGCTGGTGTCGTAGAGTCCAAAGGCGTTCGGCTGGAAGCTGCCGACCGAGGCCGGCCGCATCCGGTCGAAGGACCCGCCGCAGTCGCGGCAGTTCGCCAAATGCGCGCCCGGCGTCAGGCTGTCGCCCCACGGGAAGCGGCCGGTGCCGCCGCCGCGCGCGGCGTATTCCCATTCCGCCTCCGACGGCAGGCGGTAGCGCTGGCCGGTCTTGCGGCTGAGCCACGCCACGTAGGCTTGCGCGTCGTCGATGTTGATGTTGTAAACCGGCGTGTCGTCGGACACGTTGCTCATGCGCGGCATAGACGGACAGCCGCCCCCCTCCATGCAGGCGCGCCACTGGCCGACGGTGACCTCGTAGACGCCGATAGCGAAGGGCCGTGCGAAGGTGACGCGGTGGGCCGGACGCTGGCTGGGGTCGCCCTTGTCGTTGCCCATGCTGAAGCTGCCGGCGGGGATGCGCACCATCGGCGGGCATTCCGGGCAATCCTGGAAGCTGTTGCCGTTCCCCTGCGCCCGGCCCTGGGATTGGCCTTGGGGCTGGCCCTGTGAGGACGGCTCGGCCTGCGCCGGGGCGGCCATGGCGAGCCGCTGGCGGTCCTCCGGCCCGGCGGGGCGCAGCGAGGGGCCGGCGACGAAGCCCTGCGCCCCGTCGTCCAGCGCCACGCGGTACCAGTCGGCGTCGGCCACCCGGCCAAGCACCCGGACATAGCCGCCCTTCGCCACCCCGCCGACCGGTTCGGAGCGCGTGTCCGGCCCCGCCCGCAGCACGGAGTCGGACACCGCCACATACATCCCCTCGCCCGCCGGCTCGACCCGCAGTTCCGCCGGGGCCGGAGCCTTGTCGGGAGTCGTCCGGTCAGCCGGCGGGGGCGCTGCTGCCGCCTTCGGCCGCGCGCCGCCCCCAGATCCACTGCCCGAAGACCCGCTGCCAGCCGCCGACGCGCCCCCGCTCGTCCCCGCCGCCGCGACCCGCGCGCCCTCCGCCCGCAGGACGTTCAGCCGCTCGCGCGCCGGGCCGGTGAAGGGGCCGTTGTCGAACAGGCGTAGGAAGGTCTCGACGTCCGCCGGGTTGCGGCTGTCGCGCACGCGGCGCCACAGCGCCTCCTCCAGGTCTGCGGCGGGTGGGGAGGCGCCGGCCTCCTCCACCTCCAGCACGGCGCTCAGCGTGGTCCGGCCGCCGCGCCCGTCCTCGACCAGCACGCTGAACACGCCGGCCCGGCCGGCGGGGGCGCGTTCAGGGTCGTAGTTCAGGGAGGTCAGCTGCTCCGCGCTCAGCCGGTCGCCGGGCTTCAGCGCGGTCGTGCCGTCGCGGACCTTGCCGCGCTCCGGCACGGCGCTGACGATGAAGCTCAGCGGGTCGCCGTCGGGGTCGGTCGGCAGGTCCAGGCGCAGCGCGTTCGCCACCGTGCGGATGGTGCGCTCGGCCACCGCGACGGGCGGCCGGTTGCTCGGCTTGACAAGGATCGGCACGGTCCCGCGCGCCACGCCGCCGCGCCCGTCCATCACCGCGAACTCGAAGGTGCCGGCCTCGCCCAGATGCGTGGCGTCCGGCTTGAAGGTCGTGGCGGCCAGCTGCTCCACCGTCAGATAGTCGCCGATCAGCACCACCCGGTCGCCGATGCGCACGCTGCCGCCGCGCGGCAGGCCGGTCACCTGGGCGAACAGCTGGTCGTTGTCGGGATCGGTCGGCCGCCCGATGCCCAACGGCTCCGCCCCGCCGCGGTCGAAGACCTCCAGCGGCTTTATCTCGGCCAGCTTCGGCGGGCGGTTCTCCGGCAGCGGGTTGAAGTAGAAGGGTGCGGCCCCCAGCGAGCCATAGAGGAACGGTTCCTGCCTCCCCTGGGTCAGCTGCATCACGTCGTCGCGCACGCGGCGGAAGAACAGGCTCAGCTCCAGCCCCGGCACCTCGAAGTTCTTCAGCAGCGACATGGTGTAGGGGCTGTGGTCGCCCTGCCCGTCCTCGGCCACGGCGTCGGCGCGGGTGGCCATGGCGACCAGCGTGTCGGTCGGCGTGTCGTCCACGCGGGCGAAGCCCGAATGCACCTCGGTCTTCTTCGTCCCCGACCGGACCAGCCGGTCGGCGAAGGGGTTGTTGCGGCAGGCGTCCAGGATCAGGATGCCCAGCTTGCGGGCCTGCGCCAGCTCGCCCATCGGCAGGTTCAGCGGCAGTGCTTCGTA
Organism: Azospirillum mesophilum; assembly: GCF_053470405.2. Classification (NCBI taxonomy): domain Bacteria; kingdom Pseudomonadati; phylum Pseudomonadota; class Alphaproteobacteria; order Rhodospirillales; family Azospirillaceae; genus Azospirillum; species Azospirillum mesophilum. The sequence goes on along the minus strand of NZ_JBPXMQ020000025.1, from coordinate 45,168 downwards.
GACGAGGTCGCGCTCGCGCTCCAGCCGGGCGTCGGCGGGGATCAGGAAATTGGTGCCGGCCACCTGCATGCCGTGCCCGGCGAAATACAGCAGCGCCACGTCCGCCTGCCCGGCCTTGATGCCGAATCCGCGCAACGCCTCGGCCAGCCCGCGGTTGTCGAGGTCGTATTTCTCCTCCACCGTGAAGCCCAGCTTGCGCAGGGCGCCGGCCATGGCGCGGGCGTCGTTGCGCGGGTTGGGCAGTTCCGGCGCGTGCAGATAGGCGCCGATCCCGACGACCAGCGCGATGCGCTGCTCCGCCGCCGCCCAAGCGCCCGCCGGGGACGCCACGGCCAGCAGCACGGCGGCCGCCATCGCCAGAAAGAGACGATACAGGCGCAAGCCCATCGTGACTCCTTCGCCTTTGCGCGGAACGTGGTAATCCCCGCTCCTGATCGTTCAGTAGTGGCCCGCGCCCCTCGGAACAAGCTGGCAAATCAGGGTAACGCGTCTCACCAGCGTGGTTCATACCCACCCGCACTAACGACTTGGCCTCGACTACCCCCTCTTTGGGGTATTCCTGGCCGATTCCTTGCGCCGCCGCGCGGGCCGGGGCCTCCTTCGCGGCGGGTCTTTACCCATTCGTGCCGAAATCCGCTGTGAAGCGCGCAACACGAAGGGGCCGCGCGCCATTCATGGCGAGGTAGTGCTTTCCCTTTGCCCGAAAGCTTTCTATATGACCCCTTCGACAACACAGGGAAACCGCCATGCCGCCCGCAAAGCCGACCGCCGCGAAGATGACCGAAACCGAAATCGCCCGCGTGCAGGCCTACCTGCGCAAGACGCTCGGCAACGACAAGATCGTCATCGAGCCGCCCGAGAAGGCCGGGCAGTCCGCGGAAGTCATGCTGGGCGACGAGTTCGTCGGCACGCTGCACCGCGACGTGGACGAGGGCGAGGTCTCCTACGCCCTGCACGTCGTCATCCTTGAGGAGGACCTGCCTCCGGCGCCGACGGCGCGGCGGTAGCCTCGTCCTGCTTCAAGAGCGCTGCCGGGGGCGGCGGCGTCGGGCTGTGCTTGCGCAGTTCCGCCGCCAGCCCCGCGAACAGCGTTTCTCCGCCCGACAGCGTCAGCCCGTGCACCAGGATCACGGGCGGGCGCTGGCCGTGCCGGTGCAGGACCAGCCGGAAGCCGTGCAGGTTGCGCTGGCTTCGGCTGCGCTTGCCGCCCGCCCCCTCGACCGCGACGTTGCCGGTCACCAGATCCAGCTCCGCCTGATGCTGGCGTGAGTTGGCGCGGTCGATTCGCGACACGAACAGCGGACGCCGCTGCCCCGGCGGATAGAGGGCGATGTCGCGGATGGTCTTGTGCGGGTAGATGTGCCCGTAGGCGCGCAGCCCCTCGGGCTCCACGGTCAGCCGCACCGCCCCGCGCCGCGCCGCGCGCAGCAGCGACACCAGCCACAGCAGGATCAGCGGAACCGCGCACAGGAACGCCAGCCAGCGCAGCATGGTCCCGGCCGGCTCCATCATCAGCTCCGACACCCCGATCAGGCCGGCTTCCAGCAGGGCCGCATACATCAGAGGCAGATAGCGCATCGGCGGCGTGGTGGACGGGAACGCCTCGAACACCGTGACCTGACCGACATCCTCTCGGGAAACCTCAACCTCGGGCATCGCGTCCGCCTCTCCACTCCTGGCCCGTCGCGCTATAGCGCCGCAATCGCCAAAGCGCCATGCGGGCGAATCGCGCACCGCCCGCTCCTTGGGCAGGGCGCCGGGAACCAAGCCTCCCGAAAATCCAGAAAACCCGCCGTTTTCAACCACGAACCGTCAAGCGGGAAACTGGTGCCATTGTTGCCACGGTGATAGCGTAGCCGGTCGATACCCAACGCCCATCCCCGCCGAGTCCATGCCCGCAGAGCCGCCCACAAACCCGCCCACAAACCCAAATGCGCCGACCCCAAATGCTCCGACCGGCGACCAGTACCGCACCTCCCTGCGCACGGCGGCCGACTGGGGCCTCGTGGCGCTGGCCGTCATCGCGGTGGCCGCGCTTACCCAGCCGCTGGGCAGCCGCGACGGCATGGCCCTGACCTGGACCGGGGAGCCGCTGGCCTTCATGTTCCTGCTGGGCTCGGCGCTTGCCGTGGTCGCCGGGCGCACCGCGCCGTCGCGCGTCAAGGGCGCTTGGGCGGAGTTGGGCGGGGCCGCGCTGGCGTGGCTGCTGCCATTTCACCTGCTGAGCAGCGGGGCCGACCTGTCGCAGGGCTGGGGCCTGTGGCTCTACCTGCTCGCCGCGGCGCTGATGCAGTGGCGGGTGCTGCGGATCCTGGCGGGAGTCCCCGGCACGCTCCGCCGCGTCGTCGTGCCCGGCCTGTCCGTCCTCGGCCTTCTGCTGGGGTGGGAGGTTCTGGTGCGCGGCTTCGGCGTGCCCTCCACCCTGTTGCCACCGCCCAGCGCCATCGCGGCGTCGCTCTTATAGAGCCCCCTCCCTAACCCTCCCCCGCTTCGCGGGAGAGGGGAGAATTTGCAATGCGGCGGCAGTCCCCTCTCCCGCGACAGCGGGGGAGGGTTAGGGAGGGGGCAACCGTCCGCCCCGCCGGTCACCTGTCCGGATCCCCGGACACCGCCGCACCCCTCCCCCTTCTCCCGAACGTCGCAAAGCTGCCGTTTGCGTCACCAACTTTCACTGGCACGGCGATTGCTACTATAGCCGCGAACCGTCCCATGACCGCGTCGTTCCCTGCGGCCTTGGTGTACGATTCCTCCAAAGCATCTCGCCGGCCGCCTCGCGCGGCCGGTCTTTTTTGTATAGTGCTCAACGCCGCGCAACGACGCGGCCACGAACCAAGACAGCTTCCTGGGGAGGAAGACCATGGACAAGGCCGTCGCCGGGTCCGCGTTCCAGCCGCCGTTGCCGCGGGACGTGACCGTCAACCCGATCCGGTCCGCCGCCGACTGGCAGGCCCAGCGCACCGCTTGCGAGGCCGACCCCGGCGCCTTCCACGGCGCCATCGCGGCGGAGACGATCCACTGGTTCGACGGCGCCAACTGGCTGACCCGCGAAGCGGACGGAGTCTGGCGCGGCTGGAACGCCGCGACGGGCGAGCCCGCGAGCCGTCCCGGCTGGACTCCCTGGACGACCGCCTTCGACGCCTCCGACGCGCCCTTCTACCGCTGGTTCGCCGGCGGCCTGACCAACGCCGCCTTCAACGAGGTGGACCGCCACGTCCTCTCCGGCCATGGCTCCGAAGTCGCCTACTGGTACGAGGGCGACCGCTGGGACGCTGCGGCCAACAATGGGCGCGGCGGCCCCGTCCACCACGTCACGCTGACCCGCCGCGAACTGCTGATCCGCTCGGCCCTGGCCGCCCAGGCGCTGCGCGACCTCGGCCTGCGCAGGGGCGACCGCATCGCATTGAACATGCCCAACATCCTCGACCAGATCGTCTGGACCGAGGGGGCGAAGCGGCTGGGCATCATCTACACCGCCGTGTTCGGCGGATTCTCCGACAAGACGCTGTCCGACCGCATCGAGAACGCCGGCGCCCGCGTCGTCATCACCGCCGACGGCGCCAGCCGCAACGCCGAGGTCGCCGCCTTCAAGGAGGCCTACACCGACCCGGCGCTCGACCGCTTCGTCGCCCTGCCCGCAGCACTCCGCATCACCGAGGACGTGCTGCGCGCCAAGCTCGGCGACACCGCCCTGATGGGACCCGTCCGCCAGGGCCTGGAGGGCGAAATCACCGTCGCCCCCGCCGACGTGATGCGCGAACTGGGCAAGGCGCTGGACCGCGCCGGCACCCTCGACGCCGCGACCGTCGCCGACCTGCGCGCCAGCGTGGCGGAGGCGCTGACCGCCGCCCCGCCGCGCGTGCAAACGGTGATCGTCGTCCGCCACGTCGGCCTGCCCGACATCGCCTGGACGCCGGGCCGCGACGTCTGGGCGCACGACCTGCTGGCGAAGGCCGAACAGGCCCTCTGCCGCGCCGCCGGTGTCCCCGACATGGCGGCCTTGCGCGCGCTGGACGACCGCGCGCTCTACGCCGCCATCGCCAGGGCCGTCCCCTGCGTTCCCGTGGACGCCGACTACCCCCTCTTCATCATCTACACCTCGGGCTCGACCGGGAAGCCGAAGGGCGTGGTGCATGTCCATGGCGGCTATGTCGCCGGCCTCGCCCACACCATGAAGGTCAGTTTCGACGCGCTGCCCGGCCGCGACGTGATCTATGTGGTCGCCGATCCCGGCTGGATCACCGGCCAGAGCTACCTGATCACCGCCAGCCTCGCCGCCCGCATCCCCGGCATCGTGACGGAGGGCGCGCCCGTCTTCCCCAACGCCGGCCGTTTCGCCTCGATCATCGAGCGGCACCGGGTCACCATCTTCAAGGCGGGCGTGACCTTCCTGAAGACGGTCATGACCCACCCGGAGAACCGCGCGGACGTGGAGCGCTACGACCGCTCCAGCTTGCGCGTCGCCACCTTCTGCGCGGAGCCGACCAGCCCCGCCGTGCAGGCCTTCGGCATGGAGGTGATGACCCCGCAATACATCAACTCCTACTGGGCGACGGAGCACGGCGGCATCGTCTGGACCCACCCCTACGGCAACCCCGACCAGCCCTTGCGCGCCGACGCCCACACCTACCCGCTGCCCTGGGTTCTGGGCGACGTGTGGGTGCCGGAAGCCGGGCCCGACGCCACCGGCCGCGTCCCCTACCGCCCCGCCGAGCCGGAGGAAAAGGGCGAGATCGTCGTCACCGCCCCCTACCCCTACCTGACCCGCACCATCTGGGGCGACGCCGACAACGTCGGCCAGCCCGGCTGGAAAGGCGACATCGACCGCTTCACCAAAACCTACTTCGGCCGCTTCCGCGACGGCGCCGGGAACCCCGTCTGGGCCTACCTGCAAGGCGACTTCGCGCGCAAATACGCCGACGGCAGCTTCAGCCTGCACGGCCGTTCCGACGACGTGATCAACGTCTCCGGCCACCGCATGGGGACGGAGGAGATCGAGGGCGCCATCCTCCGCGACAAGCAGATCAACCCCGACAGCCCCGTCGGCAACGTGATCGTCGTCGGCGCCCCCCACCGCGAAAAGGGCCTGACCCCGGTCGCCTTCGTCCTGCCCGCCAAAGGCCGCGACCTGACGGCTGACGACGAGCGCCGCCTGAAGGACCTCGTCCGGCAGGAGAAGGGCACGGTCGCCGTCCCCTCCGACATCCTCGTCGTCCCCGCCTTCCCCGAGACCCGCTCCGGCAAATACATGCGCCGCTTCCTGACGGCCATGATGAACGACGAGCCGCTGGGCGACACCTCCACCCTGCGCAATCCGGAGTGCCTGACCGACCTCGCCGCCCGCATCGCCGCCTGGAAGCGCGGCCAGCAGCGCGCCGAGGAGCAGACGCTGATCGAGCGCCAGCGTTTCCTGTCCGTCCAGTACGACCGCCTTGCGGACGGCATCCGTATGGCGACCATCGCCATCGACAACCCGCCCGTCAACGCGCTGTCCGACCGCCTCCTGGACGAGCTGGACACGACCGTCGCCCACCTCGCCCGCCGTCCGGACGTGCGCGCGGTGGTCATCACCGGCACGGGCCGCAACTTCGTGGCCGGCGCCGACATCCGCCAGCTTCTCGACGAGGTGCAGGACGAGGACGAGGCCCGCGCCCTCCCCGCCAAGGCCCACGCCGTCTTCCGCGCCATCGAGACCATGGACAAGCCGGTGATCGCCGCCATTCGCGGCGTCGCGCTCGGCGGCGGCTGCGAGCTGGCGATGGCCTGCCACACGCGCATCGCCGACCCGCGCGCCCGCCTCGGCCAGCCCGAAATCAACCTGTTCCTGCCCCCCGGCTACGGCGGCACCCAACGCCTGCCCCGCCTGCTGATGCGCAAGGACGCGGAGCGCGGCTACGAACGCGCCCTGGACATCCTCCTGTCCGGCCGTCAGGTGGACGCGGAAACCGCGCTGGAGATCGGCCTCGTCGACGTGGTGGCGCGCGGCGCGGATGATGCGCTGACTTTGGCGAAGGCGATGGCGCGTTCCCACGCACTCAAAACCCTCTCCCCTCTGGGGAGAGGGGAGGGTGAGGGGGTTGCGCTTTCGCCGAACGCACCACAACGCGCAACCCCCTCACCCCAACCCTCTCCCCAGAGGGGAGAGGGAGTGAACCGCCTCCTCTCCCAAGCCCATTCCGTCGGCCGCGGCCCCGTCGCGGACACCATCGTCACCCTCGTGGACACCGGCCTGCGCGACGGCTTCGACGCCGGTTCCGCCGCCGAGATCGACGCCTTCGCGCGCTACCTGCTCGACCCCGACCACGGCGCCAAGAAGGGCATCGCCCTGTTCCTGGAGAAGAAGTCCCCGCCCCTCCCCGCGCGCCCGCGCCGGGAGTCCCGCGACGGCGTGCTGCCCATCGGCAGCCCCTTCGTCCCCGGCGCCACGCCCCTGCCCCAATGGCAGTTGGCGCAGGCCGTCGTCCGCGACCTGCAAACCGGCGCCGCCTCCCACGGCGATCCCGCCGACGCCGAAACCGAGGTCGTCGTCCCGGTCCCCGAGCCCGCCCCCAACCAGGCGCTTGTCTACGTCCTCGCCTCCGAAGTGAACTACAACGACGTCTGGGCGCTGACTGGCATTCCCATTTCCCTGTTCGACGAGCATGACGAGGACGTTCACATCACCGGCTCCGGCGGCGTCGGCATGGTGGTGCGCCTCGGCGAGGCGCTTCAGGCACAGGGGCGGCTCTCCGTCGGCGACCTCGTCGCCATCTACTCCGGCGTCTCCGACATCCTGGACCCGGAGGCCGGGGCCGACCCTATGTTCACCGACTTCCACATCCAGGGCTACCAGTCGCCGGACGGCAGCCACCAGCAGTTCATGCTGGCCGATGGCCCGCAGCTCTTCCACCTGCCGCCCGACCTCGCGCTGGAGGAGGCCGGCAGCTACATGCTCGCCGCCGGCACCGCCTACCGCGCGCTGTTCACCGCACTGGACGTGCAGCCCGGCAAGCGCCTGCTGGTGGAGGGTGCGGCCGGCGGCACCGGCGCCTGGACGGTGGAGCTGGCGCTCGCCCGCCGCATGAAGGTGACCGGCATGGTCTCCTCCCAACGTCGCGCCGCCGCCATCCGCGCCCGTGGTGCCGAGGCCGTGGACCGCTCCGTCGCCGAAAGCGCCTTCACCCGCATCCCCGCCGACCCCGCCCGATGGGCGGCGTGGGAGCAGGCCGGCCAGCCCTTCATCGACGCCCTGCGCGCGGCCAACGGCGGCAACCTGATGGACTACGCCGTCAGCCACGCCGGCGAGACCACCTTCCCGCGCACTTTCCAGTCGCTCGCCCCCGGCGGCGCGCTGACCTTCTTCGGCGCCTCGTCGGGCTATCACATGACCTTCCTCGGCAAGCCCGGCGCGGCGCCACCGGCCGAGATGCTGCGCCGCGCCCGCCTGCGCCCCGGCGAGGCGGTTCTGGTCTTCTACGGCGCCGGGGCGGTGGGCCTGCGCGACGACATGGCCCTATCCGCCATCGAAGCCGCCCGCGAGTCCGGCGCCCGCGTCTGCGTCGTCACCGACCAGGACTCCGAACGCGACTTCGTGCTCTCCCTCGGTTACGGCGAAGCCCTGGCCGGCGCCGTCTCCCTCGCCGAGATCAAGCGCCGCGTGCCGCATTTCGTGTGGCCCGACACCATGCCGGACCTGCCCGACCCGCAGCGCGAGACCGAAGCCTTCAAGGAGGCCGTGCGCCTCTTCACGGAGGAAACCTTCAAGCCGCTGGGCCAGGCGGTGGGCCGCATCCTGCGCTCCGCCGACAACCCGCGCGGCATGCCGGACGTGGTGGTGGAGCGCGCGCGGCGCGACACGCTGGCTGTTTCCACCATGCTCGTGAAGCCGCACACCGGCCGCGTCGTCTTCTGCGGCGACATGAACGGCAGGCGCTACAGCTTTTACGCGCCGCAGGTGTGGATGCGCCAGCGCCGCATCCTGATGCCGACGGCGGCGATCATCGGCACGCACCTGTCCAACGCGGCGGAAATCGCAGGGCTGAACCGCATCATCGCCTCTGGCGCCGTGCGCGTGCCCGCGACATACCTGGGCGCCTGGGACAAGCTGCCGACGCTCCACCAAGCCATGTGGGAGAACCGCCTGCCCGAAGCGACGGGCGGAGCCGCCAAGGCAGTGGTCAACCACGCGCTGCCGGAGCCCGGCCTGAAGTCCCGCGACGACCTCCTCATCGCCTGGGCCGGTAAACGTACATGAGGCTTCTCATCAAGGATCTGTGCCACCGCTACGACGACCTGACCGTCCTGGAGGACATCACCCTGACCGTCCAGGAGGGGGAGGTTCTGGCCGTCATCGGCCCGTCCGGCTGCGGCAAGTCCACCCTGCTCGGCATCGCCGGAGGCATCGTCGCCCCCACCTCCGGCACGGTCGCGGTCGCGGGCGAGCCTCCGGACGGCTGCCTCAACCCGATCACCTTCATTTTCCAGGACTTCGCCCTGCTCCCCTGGCGCAGCGTGGAGGACAACGTCGCGCTCGTCCTCGAACATCACCCGCTCTCCGCCGCCGAGCGCCGCGACCGCATCGAAGCGGGCCTGCGCCGCATGGGCCTGTGGGACTTCCGCGCCGCCCTGCCCAAGCAGCTCTCCGGCGGCATGCGCCAGCGCGTCGGCATCGCCCGCGCGCTTGCCGTCCGCCCGGCCATCCTCCTCCTCGACGAACCCCTGTCCGCCCTCGACGCCCAGACGCGCGAGCTGCTGATGGAGGACTTCCTGGCCCTCTGGCAGCGGGAGCGCACGACCGCCGTCTACGTCACCCACAATCTGGACGAGGCCCTTCGCCTCGCCGACCGCGTGGCGGTGCTGAGCCGCCGCCCCGGCCGCCTGCGCGAGATCGTCACCATCGATGAGCCGCGCGACCAGCGCCTGAACCCCTCCGCCCAGCTCCACCTCGCGGAGGTGCGCGACCGGCTCTGGCACCTGATCCGGGCGGAGGCGCAATTGGCCGACCGGGAGATCGCCGATGCCTGACACCGGCCTCCCCGTCTCTCCCACACCCATCGCCCCCACCCAGCCCGTCCGCTTCCGCGGCGGCGGCTTCAGCGTCCGCACCCACCGCTGGGCCGCCCTGCTGGCCTTCGCCGTCCTGATTGCGCTGTGGGAGTCCACCAACCGCTTCGGCCTCGTCAGCGCCCTGTTCCTTCCACCGCCCAGCGCCGTCGCCAAGGCGCTGGCCGCCATGGTCCAGGACGGCAGCCTGTGGCAGCACCTGAAGGCATCGCTGATGCGCATCGGGCTCGGCTGGGCCATGGGCACGGCGGCCGGCATGGTGGTGGGCTTCGCCATGGGCATCGGCTCGGTCGCGCGGGCCATCGGCGTGCCGCTGGTGTCCGCCTTCTTCCCGATCCCGAAGATCGCTCTGCTGCCGCTGTTCATCCTGTGGTTCGGCATCGGCGAGCCGTCGAAGTTCGCCACCATCGGCTTCGGCGTCTTCTTCCCCACCGTGATCGCGACCTACAGCGCCATCGACTCCGTCCCGCGCAACCTGATCCGCATGGCGCAGAGCTTCGGCCTGCCCTGGGCGTCGATCCTGCGCAAGATCGTGCTGCCCGGCGCCCTGCCCGGTATCCTGGCGGGCTTCCGCATCACCGCCTCCATCGCGCTGATCCTGGTCGTGGCGGCGGAGATGATCGGGGCCGAGTACGGCATCGGCGCCTTCGTCCTGACCGCCGGCAACCTGATGCTGACCGACCAGCTCCTTGCCGGCGTGCTGGTGCTGTCGCTGCTCGGCCTCACCATCGGCACTGTGCTGTCCATCCTGGAACGCCGCCTGCTGAAATGGCGCTGAGCACATCGCTTTTCTTCCCCTCGCCCGCCTCCGGCGGGAGAGGGGGGGACCCACGCCCTCGGCGTGGGAGGGTGAGGGCAAGGATTCTCGGGATGACCTTGCCCTCACCCTCCCACCGCTCGCGCGGCGGGCCCCTCCCTCTCCCATCGGGGATGGGAGAGGGTATTTACGGAACAGGGAGGAATCTAAATAATGAAGCTCACGCATTGGACCCGCCGGGCCGTTTTGGGAGTTGCCTTGGGCGCCACGGCCGCCATGACCGCCATGCCCGCCCTCGCCCAAGGCCTGGAGAAGACCTCCATCGGCGTGCTGGCGCTGGCGTCCTCCGGGCCGGTGTTCATCGCCAAGTCCAAGGGCTATTTCGAGAAGGAAGGGCTGGACGTCGACCTGAAGATGTTCACCTCGGCCCAGCAGGTGCCGGTGGCCGTGGCCTCGGGCGACGTGGACTTTGGGGTCACCGGCCTGACGGCTGGCTTCTACAACCTCGCCTCCAAGGGGGCCATCACCATGATCGCGGCGCAGAGCCGCGACGAGCCGGGCTTCCAGCTCTCCGCCTATGTCGCGACCAACGCCGCCTATGAGGCCGGGCTGACGAAGCCCGCCGACCTGAAGGGCAAGCGCATCGCCATCACCACGGTGGGCTCGACCTTCCATTACATGATCGGGCTGCTCGGCCAGAAATACGGCTTCACGGTCAAGGACGTGACCATGGTGCCGTTGCAGGACGTGCCGAAGATGACCGCCGCCTTCAAGGGCGGTCAGGTGGACGCCATCCTCGCCCCCGTCACGGTCGCCCGTCAGGTGGTCGCCGACGGCGCCGGCCGGATCATCGGCTGGGCCGGCGACGAGACGCCCTGGCAGCTCGGCGCGCTCTTCACCGGCCCGAAGACGGTCGCCCAACGCCGCCCGATGGTGGAGAAGTTCGTCCGCGCCTACCAGACCGCCACGGCCGAGTACCACGCCGCCTTCAACACCAAGGACGCTTCCGGCGCCATCGTCAAAGGCCCCGGCTATGACGAGCTGCTGACCATCATCGCCGACGCCACCAAGCAGAAGCCGGAGATCGTCGCCGCCGGCCTGCCCTACGTCGATCCCAAGGGCCAACTGCTGGTGGACGACGTGGTCAACCAGGTGAAGTTCTGGCAGTCGGAGGGTCAGGTGGACAAGACGCTGGACGCCCGCTCCATCATGGACCTCAGTTTCGTGAAGTGAGCGTGCGTTACCGCTTCCCCGGCGCGTAGACCTTCGGCTGGGCGAAGTTCAGGTGGTCCAGAAGCTCCTTGGTGACGCAGCCGTCGACCGGGAGCTTCGCCGCCTTCTGATAGGCGCGCACGGCGGTCCGCGTGTTCGGACCCATCTTGCCGTCGGCCTTGCCGGCCCGGAAGCCGTGCTCGTTCAACGCCGACTGGGCGCCCTCCACATAAGCCTGCCGCATGTCCGGCGGCATGCTCTCGTCCGGGCAGGCGGCAGACGCTGCGGAGGCGGACAGGAGGAGAAAGGCGGCGGCGATCAGGGTGCGGGTCATGCTGGTCTCCGGTTTTGACGCGGAGAACAACGCGGGGGGAGGTTAGGTTTCGCATGAGCGAGGTTTTGCCCCCTCCCTAACCCTCCCCCGCTCTCGGCGGACCGAAGGTCCGCCTGCCGCGTCAGCGCAAACCGAAGGTTTGCGCGAGAGCTCGCGCGGTGGAGGGAATCTCGCCCTCTCCCGCGAAGCGGGGGAGGGAGGGACCCACGCGCCAGCGTGGGAGGGAGGGGGCAATCGGCAGCCGCAGCTTACGCCGCCGCCTCGTCCCCCTGCCCCTTCAGCCGCGACGCCAGCGCCGCTTCCAGGAACATGTCGATGTCGCCGTCCAGCACCGACTGGCTCTGCGACGTCTCCACCTCGGTCCGCAGGTCCTTCACCATCTGGTACGGGTGCAGGACGTAGGAGCGGATCTGGTGGCCCCAGCCGATGTCGCTTTTGGTCGCCTCGAGCGCGGCGGCGGCATCCTCGCGGATCTTCAGCTCCCGCTCATACAGGCGGGCGCGCAGCATGTCCCACGCCTTGGCGCGGTTCTTGTGCTGCGAGCGTTCCTGCTGGCAGGCCACCACGATGCCGGTCGGCAGGTGGGTGATGCGGATGGCCGAGTCCGTCTTGTTGACGTGCTGACCACCGGCGCCCGACGCGCGGAAGGTGTCGATGCGGCAGTCCTTTTCGTTGATCTCGATGTTGATCTTGTCGTCGATCACCGGGGACACCGAAACGGCGGAGAAGCTGGTCTGGCGGCGCGCCTGGCTGTCGAAGGGGCTGATGCGCACCAGACGGTGCACGCCGGCCTCGGTCTTCAACCAGCCATAGGCGTTGTGGCCGCTGATCTGCACCGTGGCGGACTTGATGCCCGCCTCTTCGCCGGGGCTTTCTTCCAGCCACTGGGTCTTGTAGCCGTGCTGCTCGGCCCAGCGCATGTACATGCGCATCAGCATCAGCGCCCAGTCCTGGGCCTCCGTGCCGCCGGCGCCGGCGTTGACCTCGATGAAGCAGTCGTTGGCGTCCGCCTCGCCCGACAGCAGGCTTTCGATCTGCAACTTGGCGGCGCGGTCGCGCAGCGCATAGAGCTGGGCCTCGGCATCGGCGACCACGGTCGCGTCGCCCTCGGCCTCGCCCATCTCGATCAACTCAAGGCTGTCGGACAGGTCGCGCTCCAGCGCGCGGTAGCCGTTCACCGAAGTTTCGAGCTGGGTGCGCTCGCGCATGATGGTCTGCGCGCGCGTGGGGTCATCCCAGAGCTTGGGGTCCTCAGCGAAGGCGTTCAGTTCGTCGAGACGACGCAGCGCGTTATCCCAGTCAAAGATGCCTCCTCAGCAGCGCCAGCGATTCTCTGATCTCGCCGGCGGCCGCTTCGATCTCGGCCCGCATAGCGGTACCTCCTCGTTAGCCAGAGTTGCACGGATGTCTCGGCCTCTATGTAGCGAGTTATGGCGGCCGTTGCACCCCTTAATCCTTGTGGGCCACCGTCCGGCGAATCGCCCCTGGTCGAACCGCCTAATCACGCCGAATAGGCGGCGCGCCGTCCTGATGAGTACATCCATTGCCGCAAGGAAAGGCCCCGTTCGCGGCACAGTTGCCCTACGCCGACTGTGCTAGCGTCTCACGCGTTCTGTGCCTCTATTCGGATGTATCCACGCATCGGGCAACTCCGCCACCAAGCCATTTCCAGTCCCCCGCAAGACATTCGCCCGAAACGCCCATCAACAACGACGCGCGTGCCCAACGATGAACTTCACGAGCCTTGGATTCCTTCTGTTCATCACGGCCTTCACGGCAGCCTTCATGGCGTTGGCGCGCACGCGCTTCTTCACGCCGCTGCTACTGGTGTCCAGCTACGTCTTCTACGGCTATTGGGATTACCGGTTCTGCGGCCTGCTGGCGCTGACGACGCTGATCGACTTCTACTGCGGCCTGCGGATCGCCGACGCGCCGAACTGCCCCACCGCCCGGCTCTTCATGCATCTGAGCCTGGGGTCGAACCTCGCGATTCTGTTCTTCTTCAAATACTGCAACTTCTTCATCGACAGCGCGCAGGTGGCCTTGTCCGGCCTGGGCATCGACATCGGTCCGCGCACGCTGTCCATCATCCTGCCCGTCGGCATTTCCTTCTACACCTTCCAGAACCTCAGCTACGCGCTCGACCTCTACCTCGGCCATCTGGAGAAGCCGGAGCGGTCGCTGCTGCGCTACGCGACCTTCGTGGCCTTCTTCCCGCAGCTGGTGGCCGGCCCCATCGTCCGGGCGCGCGACCTGCTGCCGCAAATCCAGGACGGTCCGCGCCACGAGGTGCCCTTCGCGGTCCGCTTCGCCGGGCTGGAAAAGGTGGTCTGGGGCTATGTCCTGAAGCTGGGGCTGGCCGACAATGCCGCCGTGGTGGTGGACGCGCGCTTCGCCCAGCCGGAGTTCTTCAACGCCCTGAACCACGTCATCGGGCTGGTCTGCTTCTCCCTGCAAATTTACGGCGACTTCGCGGGCTATTCGCTGATCGCCATCGGCCTGTCGCAGATCTTCGGCTACACGCTGTGCGAAAATTTCGCCCGCCCCTACTTCGCACGGGGGCTGCGCGACTTCTGGCGGCGCTGGCACATCTCGCTGTCCACATGGTTCCGCGATTACGTCTACATCCCCATGGGCGGCGGGCGCACGCAGTGGCTGCGCATCCGCAACCTGACCGTGGTGATGCTCGTGTCCGGCCTGTGGCACGGCGCAAGTTGGACCTTCGTGCTGTGGGGTGCCCTGCACGCCGCCCTGATGGCGGCGGAGGACGCGGTGCGCTGGCTGGGCCGCAAGGTCCCGCTGCGCCTGACCGGCCTGCCGCTGGCCGCCGGGAGGCTGGTAACCGTCGGCCTCGTCTTCCTTCTGGTCACCCTCGCCTGGCTGCCCTTCCGCGCCGACAACCTGCACACGGTCGGGACCATCCTGGGCATCATCGCGGACGGCGACTTCAGCCTGCCGCGCGGCATGCAGCAGATGAGCTACCTGTTCCGCGTCGCCGTCTTCGCCGGCCTCGTCCTGATGGTCGACGCGCTGGTCGAGCTGGGCGTCCACCGGCGCTACGCCAGGGTGAACGTGCTGGCGCGTTCCGCCGGCTGCTCGACCCTCGTGCTGCTGCTTCTGCTGTTCGGCAATTTCGCCAACCGATCCTTCATCTACTTCCAGTTCTGAGGGGGCCTTCTCCATGATCCGCCTGTTGGCCGTCGTCGGCTTGATCCTGGGCATGGTGGTCGGGATGGACCGCCTGCTCGCGTCCTGGATGGGCGAGACGCTGCGGAACTCGTCGGACCGCTTCATGACCGTGTACCGGGACGGCCCGCCCGCCGATGTGGTGATCCTCGGCAACTCGCGCGCCGACAACCACTTTCCGGTGGCCGACATCCAGCGGCTGACCTGCTGGAGCGCGCTGAACCTGGGCATGGGCGGCGGGCCGACCACCGTCGCCGACCTGCTGTGGCACGACTATGTGGAGCGCCACGGCGCCCCGCGCCTGCTGCTGCTGGAGCCGACGAGCGTGGTGGACGATCCCAACGCGCTGGCCGACGTGCCACTGCTCGCCCACTATTCCGACCGCGTGGACCAGTTCATCCACAAGGTCGATCCCACCATGTGGGCGTCGAACAGGCTGTTCAACACGCTGGTCTTCAACAACAACCAGACGATCCGGCTGGCCTTGAGCCGCGCTCAGGCCGATGACCGCAAGTTGAGCGGCAGCATGGCCCCGGCCCTGAAGGCGCAGATCGAGCGCATGCCCGCCGAGGTGATGGAAGGCTTCCCGCCCAATTGGGAGGCGATGGACCGCATCATCGCCACCGCGCGCTCGCACGGCACGAAAGTGGCGGTGGTCATCGCCCCCTATTTCCCGGCCTACATCGGCAAGGTGACCAATTTCGACGCCTTCTTCGAGGAGTTGAAGCGCCGTCTCCCCGCCGATGTCCCGGTGATCGACGCCCGCCGCGCCGTGCGGGAGGAGGACCGCTTCGTCGACGCGCTGCACATCAACGGCGAAGGCGTGCAGGCCATGCTGGCGAGCATGGAACCGGACCTCCGCCCCCTCGGCGGCTGCACCGGCGACGCCGTGGCCCAACTGGGCACCGCCGGTGCGAGGCCATAAGGGAGGTAAACTTTCCCTCTCCCGGGACGGGAGAGGGGATGGAGCACCCTACCGCTTGCCGCGCCCGCCCTTGTCCTGCGAACCCCTGTCCTGCGAACCCCTGTCCTGCGATCCCTTGTCCTGTTGTCCACCCATCCGCTCGACATCCACCTCGGTCTTGCGGGCGGTTTCGTGGACGGTTTCCTGCCGTTCGTTGGTGGTCTTGGTCAGTTCGACCTCGCCGATCAGCCGGGCGGCCTTGCGGACCTGGGCTTCCTCGGTGGTCTCGGTCATCTCGATGCTGGCTTCCTTGAAGGCATCCTCGGCCTCGTCCGGGCTCAACTCGCGGTCGGCCTCGCGGTGCCGCACGCGGACCTTCTCTTCCTCCAGGTTCAGCTTCCGCTCGACCGGCCGTTCGGTCACATGGGTGGTGGCGCGCACGCCGCCGCGGACGACCCGGCGCTTGCCGATCTGGACCCGTTCCTCGACCTCGCGCAGGGTCTGGCGTTCCCGCTGCTGCTGCTCCTGCTTCTCGTCCTCGTAGACGTCCACGGCGCGGGCGTCGCAACGCTCCAGCACGGTGCGGATGTCGTCGGCCCGGTCGTCCTCGACCTCCACGGCGACCACCGCGGCCCCCCTGGCGACCGCGCCGGAGAAGGCCTTGCCGTCCTCCTCGTCGATGCCGAGGTCGGCCAGCTTGCGGACCATGTCGCTCTGTTCCTTGTCAAAAATCTGGATGCTGTCCTCCGCGCATCCGGCCTTGGTCAAGTCGCGTTGGGCACGGCGCGCGGGTTCGGGCGTCTGGTAGAGTCCGATCACGGTGATCATGCGTGCTCTCCTGCGTTCCTGCTGTTCGTTGTCGTGTTGTTCGCTGTGGTGGCGATGGAGCGGTTCGTCGTAGCGGACGTCCTCATCCAGGGCGTCCTCCCGCTTCACCGCGACGTCGGTTCGGCGGACGGTCACGCGGTCGCGGTAGCGGTGGGTGACGCGACGGCGCGTCACATGCACCTCCTCGACGAGGCGCAGGCGCTTCACGATCACCGGCACCTCCTCGATCACGGGGATGATCGTGGTGTCGCCCTCCTGCCGCTCGCCCACGGGCGTGTCGAGCCACCGGCCGACGGGGACGCGCTCCACCACCACCTCGACGGATTCCAGCGGCTCGTCGATTCGCTCGGTTTCCTCGTGCACGCGCCGGTGCACATGCACGATCCCGGTCGGACGGACGTGCTTCTCGATTTCAACGGTTTCCTGGACGACGGGTATAACGACGCGCTTCGGCTCGGCGTCCGTGGTCATGACGGAGTCCTCGTGGATGGGGAATGCCGGAATTCGTTCGCGCTGTGCAGCGCCAACCGCGTGCATCCCCGTCAACAGGAGGACATCGGCTCCGTTCCGCACCTGCGAAGGCCAATATGGGCGATGCAGACGCCGTTCTTTCGGAGATGTCTTTTAAGGCGTGTTCCGCCGTATTTCTTCTGGGGCACGGAGCCCCGCCCCGCCCGCGCACAGCGCATTGGCGTGTTCACTCTTGCCGCAGCGCAGTTCCACTTCTCTTCCGAACCGGGGGCCGTCGCAAATCGGGCCGCGCCCGCGCGCGGCCCAACCCATGCGGAATCAATCGGGGATCAGTACAGCCCGCCGGTGCCGACCGTCGCCGCGGAGGGCGGAGCGACCGGAGCGGCCCCATAGCTGCCCACCGGAGCCGGCTCGCCGTAGCCCACGGCCGGAACCGCGCCGCCCAGGCCGGCCTCGCCGCCCGACCGGGCCGAACCGTCGAGCACGACCTGCGGCTGGTCGGGATTCGGTTCCGTGCCAGGGATGAAGGCCTCCCAGATCGCCCGGCGGTCGCCGGGCTGGGCGAGGCGCCCGTTCTCCGGGTTGACGCGGACGAGGCGCAGGCCGCGCGGCACGCGGAACGGCGTGGCCGGCTTGTCCTTCAGCGCCACCTCCAGCACGTCCTTGACCACCGGCACGGCGGCCGAACCGCCCGTCTCCTTCCCGCCCAACGAGCGCGGCTGGTCGAAGCCGATGTAGGTGCCGACGACGAGGTCCGGGGAGAAGCCCATGAACCACGCGTCGTTGCTGTCGTTGGTGGTGCCCGTCTTGCCGGCCAGCGGCTTGCCGAGCGACAGCAGCTTCGTCGCCGTGCCGCGCTGCACGACACCTTCGAGGATGGAGACCATCTGGTAGACCGTGCGCGGGTCGTCGATCTGCTCCCGCGTGTCGGGCACCGACGGAACGGCCACGCCGTCGCGCCAGGCGACATGGTTGCAGCCCTCGCAGGGGCGGTTGTCGTGGCGGAAGATGGTCTTGCCGTTGCGGTCCTGCACCCGGTCGATGAAGGTCGGGGTAAGCCGCTTGCCGCCGTTGGCCAGCATGGCGTAGGCGGTGGCCATGCGCAGCACCGTCGTCTCGCCGGCGCCCAGCGCCATCGGCAGGTAGGGCTGCAGGTTGTCGACGATGCCGAACTTCTCGGCGGTGGCCTTGACTTTGTCCATGCCGATGGCCTGGGCGAGGCGGACGGTCATGACGTTGCGCGACTTCTCGATGCCGACGCGCAGCGGGGTCGGGCCGTAGAACTCGTGGCTGTAGTTCTCCGGCCGCCACACCGGCTGTCCGTGGCCGGGGTCATAGGCGAAGGGCGCGTCCATCACCAGCGACGACGGGGTGAAGCCCTGGTCCAGCGCCGTCAGATACACGAACGGCTTGAAGGAGGAGCCCGGCTGCCGCATCGCCTGGGTGGCGCGGTTGAAGGCGCTCATGTGCGGGGAGAAGCCGCCGACCATGGCCAGCACGCGGCCCGTGTGCGGGTCCAGCGCGACGAGGCCGCCCTGCACCGCCGGCACCTGCCGCAGGCCGTAGCTGCCCGGCGGGTGGTCCTTGCCCTTCTCGTCCTTCGCGACCGCCTCGACCAGGATCAGGTCGCCCAGCTTCGCCACGTCGGACGGGCGGCGGATTTCGGGGCCGAGCCGCTCCTCCTCCTTCCAGGCGCGCGCCCAGCGGAGTTCGGCCAGCGGAACGCGCCCGCGTGAGCCGTCGGGCAGGCCGATGTCCAGCGCGTCGGCCGCGTCGTCCTTCAGCACGACGGCGAGGCGCCAGCCCTCCGACCCGGCGGGCGGCGCGGTGGCGGCCAGCTTCTTCGCCCAATTGTCGAAATTGTCCATCTTGCCGACCGGGCCGCGGTAGCCGTGGCGACGGTCGTACTGGATCAGCCCGGCGCGCAGAGCCCGGGTCGCCGCGTTCTGCAGGACCGGGTCCATGGAGGCGCGCACCGACAGCCCGCCCTCGTACAGCGCCTGCTCGCCGTACAGCTTCACCAGCTCGCGCCGGATCTCCTCGGCGAAATATTCGGAGGTCACATACTCCTGCTCGTCGCGCTTGCGCACGGTCAGCGGCTTGGCCTGGGCGGCCTTCGCCTCCTCCGGGGTGATGTGCCCATCCTCGGCCATGCGGCCGATGACCCAGTTGCGCCGGGCGATGGCGGCGTCGTACTGCCGCTCGGGGTTGTAGTTGCTGGGCGCCTTGGGCAGCGCCGCCAGATAGGCGGCCTCCTCGATCTCCAGCTCGTCCAGCGCCTTGTTGAAGTAGTTCAGCGCCGCCGCCGCCACGCCGTAGGAGCGGTAGCCGAGAAAGATCTCGTTCAGGTACAGCTCCAGGATGCGGTCCTTGCTGAAGGCGCGCTCGATGCGCACGGCCAGAATCGCTTCCTTGATCTTGCGGGTGAAGGACACCTCGTTCGTCAGCAGCATGTTCTTGGCGACCTGCTGCGTGATGGTCGAGGCACCCATGGGCCGGCGGTCGCGGCCCATGTTTTCCACGTTGGTCAGGATGGCGCGGGCGATGCCGACGGGGTCCACGCCCTTGTGCTCGTAGAAGTTTTTGTCCTCGGCGGCCAGGAAGGCGTTGGTCACCCGCTTGGGCATCGCGTCGATGGGAACGAACACGCGCTTTTCCGACGCGAACTCCGCCAGCAGGCGCCCGTCGCCGGCGTGGACGCGGGTGGTCACCGGCGGCTGGTAGTTGGCGAGCTTGGTGTAGTCCGGCAGGTCGCGGTCGTAATAGTCCAGCACATAGACGAGCCCCCCGGCACCAGCCAGGACGAGCAGCAGAAGGGCCATCAGAACGGACAGGATCAGGCGCATGACAGTTCCCAAACAAACATGACGGCGGCTCCGCCATCTTCCCCAGGGAAGCGGCCCAAGGGAAGCGACGGAACCGTCCGGTGAGCGGCATCCTACACCGCGAAGGCCGGCACGCCGACTCCCTCGCAGGCATGTCAGGAAAATGTGACGCCCACAAGGCGCATGCAAGAAAGTGGTAGCGAGCTAGCCCGAATACCCGCCCACGACTTCCTGCACGGCTGCGAGGAACGCCTCGGCGTCGTCGAAGAGGCGCGTCAGCCGATCTACATCCGGCGAAAGCATCGCGTAGTCGGACACCCGCCTCATCTCCAGCGCCACATTCAGCGCCCGCCCCAGTTCGCGAGGAATGACCCCGGATTCCACGAACTGCCGCCCGAATTCGCCAACCAACTGGTGGTGTGTCTTGATGGTTCTCTGCCGGGTCGCAAAAGCGGCCGTCGCCGCATGGAACATCGCGTAATAGAGGCGACTCGCCGCCCCATCGACATCGCCGTCGTCGAACAGCAGCCTTGCGGAGCGAAGGTCGCGAAACGCAGCCTGCATCCAATAGACATGGCTTGCCACGTCGCCGCTCACACCCGCACCCCGTCGCGCAGGACCGCCCGTGTCAGATGCGCGGCCGGGAAACGGTCGGGATTTCCGATGGCCCCCGCCGGGAACGTCCAAGGCTGGATGTACAGCCCACGTTCCAGCAGCAGATCGTAGCTGTCCTCGATGACATCATAGCGCTGATCGAAGGTTCCGGCACGGTCGTCGTCCAGAAACACGGCCACGTCCGTGTCGCTGTCGGGGCGGTGGTCGCCGCGGGCGCGGCTGCCGAACAGATAGACGGCGACCAGCCGGTCGCCGAAGCGCCGTTTCAGCCGTTCCTTGAGGTCGCGCACGACCTCCACCGCCACGGGATCCGGAGCCTGGGCCATCGCCGCCCGCCTCGCCATTGCCGAAAAACCCGCAAGAAACGTAAGCTCTGCGCCCACTCCGGTCAACCGGACGCGTCAGCTCTTCTGCGCGCCGCCCAGCCACTTGAAGTAGGCGTCGATGGAGCGGACCAGGGCGCGGCCCAGCTTCTCCCGGTGGGTGGAGGTGTTCAGCAGGCTGGCGTCCTGCGGGTTGGACAGGTAGCCCATCTCCACCAGCGCCGACGGCATGTCGGGCGCGGTCAGCACGGCGAAACCGGCTTGGCGGTGCGGCTTGCTGGAGATCAGCTTCACGTCGCGGCCGACATTGTCCAGCGTCAGCTTGGCGAAGCGCTTGGAGTGGTTCATCGTGTCGCGCTGCGCCAGATCGATCAGGATGCTCGCCACCAGATCGTTCTCGGCCGACAAATCCAGCCCGGCCAGCGCGTCGGCGCGGTTTTCCTTGGCGGCCAGCATTTCCGCCTCGCGGTCGGACGCCTTGTCGGACAGGGTGTAGATCGACAGGCCGCGCAGGCTGTTGTTGGCGATGATGTCGGCGTGCAGCGACAGGAACAGGTCGGCGTCGGCCTCGCGGGCGATGGCGACGCGGTCGCGCAGGCGGATGAACACGTCCTTGTCGCGGGTCAGCTGGACCCGGTAACGTCCGGAAGACTCCAACTGCCGCTTCAGCTCGCGCGCCATGGCGAGCGTGATGTCCTTTTCGTAAATCCCGCCGACGCCGATGGCGCCCGGATCGACGCCGCCGTGGCCGGGATCGACAACCACCAGGGGCTTTTCCGTCAGCGGGCGCTCGGGCATCGGCGCTGCCGCGCGCGGCGGAATCGACGGAGTCACGGTCACCGACGCCGGAACGATGGGCGCGGGCTGCGCCGCCGGCGGCTGGTAGGGAGCGGGCTGCAACACCGCCGGTTGGGTTGCCGGCTGGACCGCGGGCGGAGCCGCCGGCTGAACCCGAGCCGGCGCGGAAACCGGCGGGGCCGGCGCAGGGGCCGCGGCGATCCGGACGGCCTCAGCGGCGCTGGCCTTTCCGATGTCCAGCACGAAACGCGGCGGCAGGCCTTCCTTGGACGGAAGCGTGAAGGCTTCGTGCACCTTCACCGGACCGGTCGTCTCCACCACGAGTCGGGAGCCGCCGTCGCGCCCCTCCAGGCGGTAGTGCGCGATCAGCCCCTTCCCTGCGGCGGTGCCGCCCCCGCCCCGCCAGGACAGCTCCGGCAGGTTGACCACCACCCGGTGCGGGTCGGTGTGCACCGACACGGAGAAAGCCACCGATTCGGTCAGTTCCAGCACAAGGCGGGTCTTGTCGGGGTGCAGGCCGAGCCGGGCGTTCAGCACCTCCGCCCGCGCCTGGGCCGGCGGGGGAAAGGGCAGCGCGGCGGTGGCCTGTGCGACCATTTGCGTTTGAGGCGGCTGGGCCTGACCTGCCAGGGCCGGCGCGTGCGGAAGGGCGGACGCCCCAAGGAGAGCGCCCAGCACGGCGACGACCATCGCGAGCCTTCGGGCCATCCGTTCCACCAAATCCGACCAGGGCTACGCCAGCGCGTACCTATAGCTTTACGGAATCACCATCTTCAACGAAAACGGAGAGAGCCCGGCCGAAATCGGGCGCAGGGTGCCGTTCCTGCAACACTGCCCGAACACTGCCCGTCCGCCGGGCAATGCCGCCGAATCGGGCAGCCAAGCCTCCGCCGACCCGCACCGATCGCTGCCGCAGGGCCATTCCGCCGAAATCCACCCCACCAAAATCCACCGTTGTGCAAATTTTCGTGCTTGTCTATGGTAGCTCTGCGACATACCGCGACCCACCAGCCCACTCCCGCGAGAGCTGCCCCACCAGGGAAGCCTTCATGGAAGAACTGTGGCGTCGCCCGCGGACCTTCCCGGCCGACTTAGATCATCGGCCACGGTCTGGGGCGTGACGCTTTTGGGTCGCCGGTGATTGGGACGAAACCTCGAAGCTGGCGCCGTCCGCAAGGCCGGCGCCCGGAGGCCGAAGTCCGTCTCGTCCTGGCTGCTTCACCAGCGCTGTTCGACGAGGTTGGGGCCGGTTCCGCACGCTTCGCTCACAACGATGACGCGTCCTGGCGGCCTGTCCGTCGCACGGGCGGCCCGGAAGCGTCATGGGGATCTTGTATGGCCAAGCGCATGCTGGTGGACGCCACGCACCCGGAGGAAACCCGGGTTGCCGTGGTCAATGGGAACAGACTCGAAGACCTCGACTTCGAAATCGCGACCCGGAAGCAACTCAAGGGCAACATCTACCTTGCCAAGGTGACCCGGGTCGAGCCGTCGCTCCAGGCGGCCTTCGTGGAATATGGCGGGAACCGGCACGGCTTCCTGGCCTTCTCGGAAATTCATCCCGACTATTACCGCATCCCGGTCGCCGACCGCGAAGCCCTGCTGGCCGAAGAGCGCCGGCTGGAGGAGCAGGCGGAAGCCCGCGCCGAGGCCGCGGCCGACGGCGCCGTGATGGCGGAGCCGATCCGGCCCGAGCAGGTGGTCGAGGAATTCTCGCCCATGCCCGCCCCCTACGGCGACGCTGCCGACGGCGATGACGAGGCCGACGCCGAAGCCGCCCAGGGTGACGAGAACGACGGGGAAGGCGACACCGACGGCGAGGCCCACGCCGAGGCCGCCACGGACGAACGCCCCGACGTGATCGGCGGCGACGAGGTCGAGGACGCGCACCGCCGCCGTACCCGCCCGCTGCGCAGCTACAAGATCCAGGAAGTGATCAAGCGCCGGCAGGTCATGCTGGTCCAGGTCACCAAGGAGGAGCGCGGCAACAAGGGTGCGGCGCTGACCACCTACCTGTCGCTGCCGGGCCGCTACTGCGTGCTGATGCCCAACACCGGGCGCGGCGGCGGGATTTCCCGCAAGATCACCAACCCGGCCGACCGCAAGCGCCTGAAGGACATCCTGTCCGACCTGGACGTGCCGGAAGGCATGGCGGTCATCCTGCGCACGGCGGGGCTGGAACGCTCCAAGCAGGAAATCAAGCGCGACCTGGAGTATTTGCTGCGCCTGTGGGACGACATCCGCGTCCAGACGCTGAAGTCCTCCGCGCCCTGCCTCATCTATGAAGAGGCGAACCTCATCAAGCGCTCGATCCGCGATCTCTACACCGACGACATCGACGAGATCTGGGTGGAAGGCGACGCCGGCTTCAACACCGCGCGCGACTTCATGCGCATGATGATGCCCAGCCACACCAAGCGCGTGATGCAATACCGGGACGAGACGATCCCGCTGTTCCACCGCTATCAGGTGGAAACGCAGATCGACGCGATCCACAGCCCGGTCGTGCAGCTGCGCTCCGGCGGCTACATCGTCATCAACCCGACCGAGGCGCTGGTCTCCATCGACGTCAACTCGGGCAAGTCGACGCGCGAGCGCAACATCGAGGAAACGGCCTACAAGACCAACCTCGAAGCCGCCGAGGAGGTGGCGCGCCAGCTCCGCCTGCGCGACCTCGCGGGCCTCATCGTGATCGACTTCATCGACATGGAGGAGCCCCGCAACAACGCCGCGGTGGAGCGCCGCCTGAAGGAGGCGATGAAGAACGACCGGGCGCGCATCCAGCTCGGCCGCATCTCCGCCTTCGGCCTGCTGGAGCTGTCGCGCCAGCGCCTGCGCCCGTCGCTGCTGGAGACCAACTTCGAACGCTGCCCGCACTGCTCCGGCACCGGCGTGATCCGCTCGGTCGAATCCGCCGCCCTGCATGTGCTGCGCGCCATCGAGGAAGAGGGCATCCGCAAGCGCTCGGCGGAGATCACCGTCTTCGTGCCGACCCGCATCGCGCTCTACATTCTCAACCAGAAGCGCGGCGAGCTGACCAAGATCGAGGAGCGCTACCGCTTCCGCGTCATGGTTCAGGCCGACGACGCGCTGATCGCGCCCGACCTGCGGCTTGAGCGCGTCAAGGCCCGCACGCCGGAGGACGACGCCCCGCTCGTCAGCGCCGAGCGCGTCCTGGCCGAGACCGACCGCATCCTCGCCGCCGAGGCCGAAGAGGCCGAGGAGGAGATCGTCGAGGAGGTCGCCGAGGCCGAGCCCGCCGAGCGTGCCGAAGCCGGTGCGGAGAGCGAGAACGACCGTCGCCGTCGCCGTCGCCGTCGTCGTGGCCGCAACCGTGAGCGCGAGGGGCAGGAAGGCCGTCCGGTTTCCGCCGAGTCCGGTGCGGAGGTTGAGGCGGACGCCGATGCGGCCGAAGCGGTCGATGCGGACGACATCCCGGTGGACGAGGAAGCCATCGAGGCCGCCCAGATCGACGCGCCCGAATTCGTCATCGCCGACGTGGACGTGCACGGCAACCCCGCCTTGGCCGACCAGGACGACGAAGGCGAGGAGGCCGACGAGGCCTTCGAATCGGCCGAGGCCAACGGCGACGCCAACGGCGAGCGCAAGAAGCGCCGTCGCGGCAAGCGCGGCGGCCGCCGCCGGTCGCGCCAGCGGGAGGGCATGGAGACGCTGGGCGCCGACGGCACCGAAGGCGAGGCCCCCGAAGGCCAGGCCGAGGGCGAAGCCGAGCCGGCCGCTCCGGTGCCGGTGCCGGCGGCTGACGTGGAGCCGGCCAATGTGGAGGCGATCGACTTCGACTGGATCCTGACCGCCGACGTCAACGCCCCCGCCCCCGCGGCGGCTGCGGAAGCTGCGCAGGCCGAGACCGTTTCGGAGGAGGCTCCGGTAACGGAACCCGCCGCCGAGCAGGCTCCGGCCAAGAAGCCGCGCAAGAGCCGCGCCAAGGCCCCGAAGGCCGAAGCCGCTCCGGTGGAGGCTCCCGCCGCTGCTCCCGCCAAGGAGAAGCCGGCCAAGGCCCCCGCCAAGGGCCGGGGCAAGGCCAAGGCCGCCGAAGCCCCCGCTCCGGAGCCGGTCGCCGAGGCTCAGCCGAAGCCCCAGACGGAGGCGAAGAAGAGCCCGTCGCGCAAGCGCAAGACCGCCGCCGACACGCCGGCCGAGGCCGCGCCCGCGGTTGCGGCTCCGGTCGAGGCTCCGGTTGCCGAAGAGGCCGCTCCGGCCAAGAAGCGTCCGGCGGCGCGCAAGCGCAAGACGCCGGCCGAAGCTCCGGCCGAGGCGGCCCCCGCCCCGGTGATCAGCGAGCCGGCGCCGGAGCCGGCAACCGCATCCGCCCCCGAGCCGGAAGCCAAGCCCCGGCGCGGTTGGTGGAGCCGCTGACGGCTCAAAGCGGATTTCAATCCGCTTTGGACCGCGACTGCGGTCCCGGACGCCCATGCGTCCGAAGCCCGGCCGGCGAATGAGGCCATTTAAGGCTAAAGCGAATGGCAATTCGCTTTAGCACCGACGACAGACTGGAAAAGGCGCCTCACGGCGCCTTTTCCTTTTCATCAAACCGTCAGGGTCGCGACGATGAGCAAAGCATTCACCCGCGAGAACGACTCCGCCGCCAACAACGCCGACGACGAGGCCGACGATCTTCCGCCCCTGCCCAAGGGGACGAAGAACTACATGACCCCCGCCGGCTTCCAGCGCATGCAGGAGGAATTGCGCCACCTGCTGCGGGTGGAGCGTCCCAAGGTGGTGGAGGTCGTGTCCTGGGCCGCCGGCAACGGCGACCGGTCGGAGAATGGCGACTACATCTACGGCAAGAAGCGCCTGCGCGAGATCGACCGGCGCATCCGCTTCCTGAACAAACGCCTGGAATCGGCGGAGGTGGTGGACGCTTCCCAGCAGAAGAACCGTGACCGCGTCTTCTTCGGCGCCACCGTCACCTACGCCCGCGAGGACGGTGCGGAGAACACCATCACCATCGTCGGCGCCGACGAGGTCGACCTCGACCGCGGCCACGTCAGCTGGATTTCCCCCATCGCCCGCGCTTTGCTGAAGGCCCAGGAGGGCGATGTGGTCGACCTGCGCACCCCCGCGGGCGTGGAGCAGATTGAGGTGATTGAGGTTCGGTATCCGGAAGCAGGGTAGGAATTGGGGTGCGGTTTGCCCCCTCCCCAACCCTCCCCCGCTGCGCGGGAGAGGGGGCACACTTTCCCTCTACCGCGCAGCGGGGGAGGGAGGGACCCGCGAAGCGGGAGGGAGGGGGGCTCGGCCGCCCTTACAACAACCCCAACCCCTCCAACTCCACCCGCAGCCGGTCCGCGCCCGTGAAGTGGTGCGCCACCATGCCCACATCGCGCGCCGCTTCGACGTTCGCCACGTTGTCGTCGATGAAGAAGCAGTCCGACGCCCTCAGCCGGTAGCGCTTCAGCAGCAGGTGGAAGATCGCCGGGTCCGGCTTGATCAGCTTCTCGTCGCCCGACACCACGATCCCGTCGAACATGTCGAGGAAGTCGAAGCGCCGCCGCGTCAGGGCGAACTTCTCCGTCGAGAAGTTGGTGATCGAAAAAAGCGGCGTCTTGCGCCGCTTCAGCTCCAGCAGGATTTCGGACGTGCCCGGAACCGGGCCGGGCACCATCTCCTCCCAGCGCTCGTGGTAGGCGCGGATCAGCTCGGCGCAGTCCGGGAACTCGGCGCTCAGGACCGCCACCGCCTCGTCCCAGGGACGACCGCGGTCCTGCTCCAGGTTCCAGGCCAGGGTGCAAACGTTGTCGAGGAAATGCTCCATCAGGTCTTCGTACCCGTCGAAGATCTCGCGGTAGAGGTGCCGCGGATCCCATTCGATGAGGACCTGCCCGATGTCGAAGACAACCGTGGTCGGCGCCGCCGTGGTCAACCCTTCCATGCTCAGCCCTTGCGCGCGGCGTCGACCAGACGCTTCATCTCGTCCAGCTTGATGGCGCCCGGCACCAGCGCGTCGCCGATGACGAAGCCCGGCGTGCCGCGGATGCCCAGCTGCTCGGCCAGCGCCTGGTTGGCGGCGATCACCTTCAGCACGTCGGGGCTGTCCATGTCCTTCTTCAGCCGGTCGGCGTCGAGCCCGACCGACTTCGCGATGCGCATGATCGTCTCTTCGTCCAGCTGGCCGCGCTGGGCCATCAGGGCGTTGTGGAATTCCAGGTACTTGCCCTGACCGCGCGAGGCCAGCGCCGCCTTGGACGCGACCAGCGACGCCGGGCCGAGAATCGGGAACTCCTTGAAGACGAAGCGCAGCTTGCCGTCGTCCTTGATCAGCCGCTGCGTGTCGGCCTGCACGGACTTGCAGTAGCCGCACTGGTAATCGAAGAACTCCACCACCGTGACGTCGCCCTTGGCGTTGCCGGCGACGGGATCGGCGGGGCTCTCGAACAGGGCCTTCTTGTTCTCCGTCAGGGCCTTGCGCGCCTTTTCCTCCTCGGCGACCTTCTGGCGCTGCTGCAGCGACTCCACGGCCTCCAGGATGATTTCCGGGTTCTTCATCAGATAGTCGCGCACCACCCCTTCGATGGCCTTGCGCTGCGCGTCGTCCATGGCGGACTGCGCCTGGACGGCGACGGGGGAAAGCGCCACAAGCGCGCCGATCAGTGACCCCGTGAACAGGGCGAGAGCGGCGGGGCGGATGCGGGTCATGTCGGAAAACCTCCGGGTGCGGAACTGGGCGTTACTGTGTACGGGCAATGCCGTCAAGGCAAGCGCGGGCGGTCATTTCCCGCCCGCCTGCCCGCGAATGTCCTGGGCGCGCAGCCATCCGGGGGAGCCGGCGGGCAGCATCTTCTCCGCCCGCTCCGCCTGGGCGCGGGCCATCGGGCGGTCGCCGCGCGCGAAGGCCTCCTCGGCGGTGGCGTAGGCGACCATGCCGTTGTTGCCCTTCAGGCTCCAGGCGCGGGCCATCAGCCGCCACAGGAAGGCCGACTGCCCCTGCTGGGTCTTCGACGCGACCTGAAGGTTCTTCAGCGCCTCGTCCGCCAGCCGCGGGTCGTCCTGCTCCAGCAGGGCGTGGGCCAGCGACACGCGGATGGAGCTGGCGTCGGGCTGCAATTCGATGGCCTTGCGGTAGGGTGCTGCGGCATCGGGGGCGCGGCCGGTCTGCAGCATCAGGTCGCCCTTCATCTCGTGCAGGAAGGCGTTCTTCGGCTCCTGCGCGATCAGCCCGTCCACCAGCGGCAGCGCCTGCCGGACCTCCCCGCGCCGGAAATAGGCGTAGGCCCGGCCGTAGCGCCCCACGAAGGACGCATCGTCCGCCCGATAGCGCCGCAGCGCCCCATCGGGGTCGAGGTAGGCGTACAGCTTGGCCTGAAGCCGGTGGAACTCCTCGTTCCACCGCACCGGCACCGGCTTGTTGCCGTTCTTCTGGTGGTCGACGAAGTTGCGCACCGACTCCAGCCGCTCGCGGGTCAGCGGGTGGGTGCGGCGGTATCCGGCGTCGCGGTCGCTGTTCAGCAGCGGATCGTCCTGCGCGCCCAGCTTTTCCAGGAAGGTGACCATGCCGCGCGCCGACATGCCGGACTGCTCCATGTAGGACAGGCCCGCCTGATCGGCCGAGGATTCCTGGCTGCGCGAGAAGGACAGGAAGTTCCGCTCCGCCAGATGCTGGCCCAGCATCAGGCCCGCGGCACCCGCCCCGGCGTTCTTCGCCGCGATGCCGCCGATCACGCCGATGCCCATGCCGATCAGCGACGACAGGAAGGCGTTGTCCATCGCATCGGCCCCGCGCACCAGATGGCCGCCGGCGATGTGGCCGGTTTCGTGCGCGATCACGCCCAGCAGCTGGCCGGCGTCCTCCACGCTCAGCAGCAGGCCGGTGTGGATGAAGATGTTCTGCCCGCCCGCCACGAAGGCGTTGATGGTGTTGTCGTTGACCAGGATGATGTTGACCGCTTCCGGCTCGATTCCGGCGGCCTGGAAGATTGGCCGGGCCATGTCGCGGATGATATGTTCGGTCTCGGCGTCGCTGAGGAGTTGAATCTCCTGGCGCCGTTGCGCGCCCGCGGGCGGCGTCCACGACAGAACCATCACGGCGACCATGGCGATGACCGAAACCAGCCTGCTGGGCTTGCGCACCGTTACGACCTCCGAAAGCCGGGCCACCGGGCATCACGACCGGCGCTCCTATTCCACACGCCGAATCTGGCAAGGATTGGGCGCGATTGCCATAACGGCAGCACTGCTTCCCGGCTGCGTCAACACCAAGTACAAGACGAACGCCCCGGTGCAGAGCCATGTGGTCGCGGACGAGCCGCGCGCCGCCTCGATCGGGCGCGACATCATCCTGCAGGGCGGGCGGGCCGGCGACGCGGCGGCGGCCATGGCGCTGGCGATGACCACCACCCTGCCCTCCCGCGTCGGTCTGGCCGGCGGCGGCGTCTGCGTGGTCTTCAACGCCGCGAAGAAGGAAGCCCGCACCATCGACTTCCTGCCCCGCGCCGCCACCCCCGGCGGAGTCGCGGTTCCCGGCTTCCTGCGCGGCGTCTACGCGCTCCAGGCCTCGGCCGGCGTGATGCGGTGGGAGCAGGTGGTGGTCCCCGCCGAACAGCTCGCCGGCACAAGCCCCGGCGTCAGCCGCGCGCTGGCCCAGGACCTCGCCGCCGACGGCGCCCGCCTCGCCGCGGACCCGGAGGCCAAGCGCGTCTTCCTGCCCGCCGGCGCCCCGCTGGCCGAGGGCGCGCCGCTCCGCCAGCCGGACCTCGCCAACACCCTGTCGCAGATCCGCCGCAACGGCGTCGCCGCGATGCACAACGGCCCGCTGGCCGCCACCGTGGCCCAGTCCCTGGCGCTCGACCCGGCGATCCCGCTGGGCATCGTCTCCATGCATTTCGCCCAGCTGCCGGAGCCCGAGTCGGGCGCCGCCCTGACCGCCGCCTGGAACGCCGCCGCCGACCTGCCCCCGGCCCAGCGCGCCCAGCGGGTCGCCCAGGCCCTCGGCGCCACCGGCAGCGGCGCGACCGCCCCCGGCGCCGGCTTCGCCGTGATCGACCCGGAGGAGAACAGCGCCGCCTGCACCTTCACCATGGGCGCGCCCTTCGGCACCGGCCGCATGGTGCCGGGCACCGGCCTGCTGGCCGCGCGCGGCGTGGACCGCGCCGGCTTCGGCGCGCCGGCCCTGCTCGCCAACGCCATCGTCGGGCGCACCCAGTTCGCCGGCACCGGCACGGCCAACGGCAACGACGGCCCCGCCGCCGGCCCGGCCGCCCTGCTGTCCGCCGCCCTGCCCGCCGCGCTCGACAAGCAGCCCGGCACTGCCATCCAGGCCAGCCGCCCGGCCAACGCCCCCGGCCGCGTGAGCTTCGTCGCCTGCCAGACCTCGATGGAGACCGGCTGGAAGGAATGCCAGCTCGCCCCCGACCCGCGCGCGCACGCCCTTGGCCTGCTGGTCGAAACGCTGCGCGAGAATGATTAACACCGTGTCCGAAAAGTTCTTACTTTTCGGACACGGTGTCGGCCGCGACGGCGGCCGCGGCCCGCGAGGGCCGAAGCCTGCGTGGCGTGTGAACGCAGCGGTCCGAATTTTTCGGACCGCGTATGAATCCTATTTTTCGACTGTTTGTCCGGGATCATGAGCAAACACTGCAAAGTCTCCAAGCGGGGCGCCATTCCGCCCTTCTTCGTCATGGAAGTGATGCGCGCCGCCGCCGAGCGCGAGGCCGCCGGGCTGGAGGTCCTGCACATGGAGGTCGGGCAGCCCTCCACCGGCGCGCCGAAGGGCGTGCTGGAGGCGGCCCACCGCATGCTGGACGCCGACGTGCTGGGCTACACCGGCGCGCTGGGCATCCCGGCGTTGCGCGCGGCCATCGCGCGCTGGTACCGCGACCGTTACAAGGTCGATGTGCCGGAGCGGCGCGTGGTGGTCACCACCGGCTCCTCCGGCGCGTTCCAGCTGGGGTTCCTCGCGGCCTTCGATCCGGGCGACCGGGTCGCCATGGCCTCGCCCAGCTACCCGGCCTACCGCCACACGCTGACCGCCATCGGCGTGGAGCCGGTGGAGCTGCCGACCGGGCCGGAGCACCGCTTCCAGCCGACCATCGCGCTGCTGGAACAGCTCGACAAGCCCATCCAGGGCCTGATCGTGGCGAGCCCCGCCAACCCGACCGGCACCATGCTGAGCCGTGAGGAGCTGACCGAGATCGCCGCGTGGTGCGACGCCCACGGCGTGCGCCTCGTGTCGGACGAGATCTACCACGGCCTGACCTACGGGCCGGAGGCCGTCACCGCCGCCGAGGTCAGCGAAAGCGCGCTGGTGGTGAACAGCTTCTCCAAATACTTCTCGATGACCGGCTGGCGGCTCGGCTGGATGATCGTGCCGGACGACCTGATCCGCTCGGTCGAATGTCTGGCGCAGAATTTGTTCATCTCCGCCCCCAGCCTGTCGCAGGCGGCCGCCGTCGCCGCCTTCGACTGCGCGGAAGAGCTGGACGGCCACGTCGCCCGCTACGCCCGCAACCGCAAGATCCTGCTGGAGGAGCTGCCCAAGGCCGGCTTCGGCAAGATGGCGCCGGCGGACGGGGCCTTCTACGTCTACGCCGACGTGTCGGACATGACCGACGACAGCGAGGCCTTCTGCAAGCGCATCCTGGATGAGACGGGCATCGCCTGCACGCCGGGCATCGACTTCGACCCGGCCCGCGGCCACCATTTCGTGCGCTTCAGCTTCGCCGGATCGGAAGCGACCATCGCCGAAGCCGCGCGGCGCCTGATCGCCTGGAAGAAGTAAGGGCGGACATGGCGGTTGCCTTGGCACGAACGTCGGTGTATAGGATCTTTTTCCTTCATCGGCAAAAGGCTCCGCCATCACCGTCGCCCTGGGTTTCCGCCGCGGCAAGCACTGCATCCCCCGCGACCGCACGCAGGGCTTGGCGGCGCTCGGTTTCTCCGGCGCCGTCCTGGTGGACGCGTGGGACCGCTGTGACCCCGCCGCCCTGCGCAGTTCCCTCGTTCATCATGCACGCGACGGCCGGGCTCCCACCGAAGGGCCCGACGCCTTGCCCGGCCCGCCGCCCCCGGAGTGCGAGGAGGGCCGCCTCGTCCCGCGCTCCCCACTGCCCGACGAGACCTGGGCCGCGCTGGCCCGCCTGATCGCCGCCGGCTACTCCCCGACCGAGGCCGGCGCCAAGCTCGGCGTGCACCGCACGACCATCTGGGGCGCGTGGCAGGAGCACCGCGATTTCCGCATCCGCACCTATTGGGAATACAGCAGCCTGATCCGCGAGGCGCGGGCAAAGTTGAGGAAACTCAACGCCCTGCTCGCCCCGTCATGGAGCTTGCCGCCGGATGATGAGGGGCGGTTGGATAAGTTGTTCATTGGAAACGAATGCCCCCTCCCCAACCCTCCCCCGCTACGCGGGAGAGGGAGCTTGGGCGAAGCGGCGGCAGTCCCCTCCACCGCGCAGCGGGGGAGGGTTAGGGAGGGGGCAAAAACCCCTTCGCACACGAACCCTTGTGCACCCGATGCACAACGTTCGTACACGGCAGATTCACCGCAACCCCCTGTCCCCAAACCAAAAAACCCCGAAACCGCCCATTGTGCATCCCATGCACCCTGCACAATCCGCCCAACGCCGTCACTCCGGCAGGCAGGCCCCATTCTTCGGGCAGCGGCTGTACAGGAACAAAATGTTCAAATCCTGTGTGGGCCGGTAGTCGCGGGCGGACGCGGTGAAGCTGTTCCCCTGCCGGACCAGCGACAGCCCCGGAATGGGGCATGTGGAGATCAGGCTCGCATCCTCCTTATCCACCACCAGGGTGAAGGTGCCGATCGGCCCCGACCAGTTGGCGCCGGTCTTCAGCACATACTCGACCCAATGCCCCTCGACATAGGCGAGGTCGTCATTCTTCGTTTCCCTGGCGTGCGTCTCGTTGAAGCGCGGCATCTTCCGGAAGGCGCGCAGGAACGCCTCGTCCCCGCACCAGTTGGCCGTCATGGAGGCCGAGATGAACCCACTGCCGTGGGCCGGCCGGTAGCTGTGCCGGATCCGGGTTTCGCGACCGGCCGGGAAGGTCTGCGTCCAATGAAAGGTGACGTCGGTCACCCAGGTGGCAAAGGGGTCGTCGTCGCCCTGGTCGGCGACCGCCCCCATCTCAAGCAACCGCTTTTTCGTGTCGCCCGTACCGATGTCGCCCGCCACGGGCGACAGCTTCAGTTCCTTGAGAAGGGCCGTGATCTCCCGCCCGTCCTCCAGGTAGGACCGCGCCTCCACCGACGGCACGACCTCCTTCCCGTCGACCCAGGTGTGGAAGTCGAGGAAATTCAGCTCCTTGTCCCGGGGCAGGTTGTGCGGGGAATTGTACAGCTCCGCCATGCTCAGGCGCGGCATCGGGAAGGCCACGACCGTCGTGACGTCCGCCCCGCTGACGTTCTGGAACACATAGTCCACGGTGATCCGCGTGGGCGAGATGCTCAGCACCTCCGACGCCATGCGGACCGTGTCGATCTTCTGGAAGGAAAGCCCGCCCGCCGCGAAGGCCGCCGCCGAATCGTTGGCGACGGCCCGCGACCCGGAACCCGACAGGGCACCGAACGCGAGCGCCGCCAACAGCACGACCGCGGTCGCGCGCATCAGTACGCGTATTCCCGGAAGACCGGATCGACGCTGCCGCCCCACGGGCCGTTGAACTTCGCCAACAGCTCGTCCGCCGGGGTCTCGCCGCTTTCCGCGATGCTGACCAGCGTGTCGATGAAATGGCTTTCGTCGTCGCCCCAGTTGTCGTTGCGGGCGCGGCGAACGAGGCCGCCGCGGGCGATCGCCAGGACCTCCAGCGCCACCTCGCGCACCGTGCGGTCGCGGAAGGTGGTGCGCAGCGCGTGGCGCGGCACATCGGCGCGCAGGTGGGCGCGCTCCTCGGTCGTCCAGTCCTTCACCAGATCCCAGGCCGCATCCAAAGCCTGCGTGTCGTACAGCAGGCCGACCCACAGGGCCGGCAGGGCGCACAGGCGGCGCCAGGGGCCGCCGTCGGCGCCGCGCATCTCCAGATACTTCTTCAGACGCACCTCGGGGAAGGAGGTGGTCATGTGATCGGCCCAGTCGGTGATCAGCGGCGTCTCGCCCGGCAGCGCCGGCAGCTTGCCCTGCATGAAATCACGGAAAGACTGGCCGGAGGCGTCGATGTACCGGCCGTCGCGGTAGACGAAGTACATCGGCACGTCGAGCAGATAGTCCACGTACCGGTCGAACCCGAACCCGTCCTCGAACACGAAGGGCAGGTCGCCGGTGCGGTCGGGGTCGGTGTCGGTCCAGATGTGGCTGCGGAAGCTCTGGAAGCCGTTCGGCTTGCCCTCCGTGAAGGGGGAGTTGGCAAACAGCGCCGTCGCGATGGGCTGAAGCGCGAGGCTGACCCGGAACTTCTTCACCATGTCGGCTTCCGACGCGAAGTCCAGGTTCACCTGCACGGTGCAGGTCCGCGTCATCATGTCGACGCCGAGGTTGCCGCGCTTGGGCATGTAGTCGCCCATGATCTTGTAGCGGCCCTTGGGCATCCAGGGGATCTCGTCGCGGCGCCACTTCGGCTGGAAGCCCAGGCCCATCATGGCGATGCCCAGCTCCGCCCCGACCTCCTTCACCTGCCGCAGATGGCGGTGCACCTCCGCGCAGGTCTGGTGCAGGTTTTCCACCGGGGCGCCGGACAGCTCCACCTGGCCGCCGGGCTCCAGCGTGATGTTGGCCATCCCCTGCGTCAGGGCGATGATGTTGCCGTTCTCCTCGACCGGGTCCCAGCCGAAGCGCTGGAGGCGCGTCAGCAGTTCCCCGATGCCGTCCGGCCCTTCGTAGGGCAGCGTGCGCAGGTCGGAGACGCGGTAGGCGAATTTCTCGTGCTCGGTCCCGATGCGCCAGTCTTCGGCCGGCTTGCTGCCGGACTCCAGGTAGGCCACCAGCTGGCGGCGGTCGGTGATCGGTTCGCCACGCGTCGTTGGAGGTGCGGACATGAATGCTCCCGCTTTCGAAAAATCACACCGCCGGATCAGCCGGCGAACGGAAGGGCGGCCGGGTGTCGCCACCTCCCGCCGTCCAGTCCCCCGAAAGGGCCTGCCAGCAGGCCAGCGCCGCGACCACCGCCGTGTCGGCCCGAAGGATGCGGGGCCCCAGGCCGACTGGGACAACAAAGGGTAGTTTACAAATTTCGTCAAGTTCCGACTGTGCAAAGCCGCCCTCCGGCCCGATCAGGAACGCGGCGGGACCGCGCTCCCTCCCGCGTACGGCCTCGGCGATGGGGCGTACGTTCCCGGCCTCCGCGCACAGGTACAGCGTACGCTCCGCCGGCCAGCCGGCCAGCGCCTTGTCCAGTTGCAGCGGCTCCGACATCTCCGGCACGGTCAGGCGCTCGGACTGCTCGGCCGCCTCGATGGCGTTGGCGCGCAGGCGGTCGGTGTTGACGCGGTTCGGGTCGGTGCGGCGGGTGAAGACCGGCCACAGGCGCGACACGCCCAGCTCCGTCGCCTTCTCCGCCACGAAGTCGATGCGCCCGCGCTTGATCGGCGCGAACAGCAGCCACAGGTCGGGGCCGTCAGCCTGCGTGCGCCGCTGCGCCGTCACCGTCAGCGAGCACCAGCCCTTCCCGAACCCGTCGATAGCCGCCAGCCATTCCCCGTCCCGCCCGTTGAAGACCGCCACCACGTCGCCCTTGTCGAGCCGCAGCACATGCCGCAGGAAATGGGCGCGTTCGTGGTCGAGCCCCACGGCCTGCCCCTCGGCCAGGGGGCTGTCCACATACAGGCGGGTCTTCGGCTGCTCAGACATGATGCTCGTCTCCGGTTGGGCGTGGATTATAGCGGGAAGCCCATGGCCATCGCGAGCCTCCCGGCCTTGCGGCGCCCGGAATCGGTGGCTACCTTGCCCGCGCACCGATCACACCTGGGAATGCCATGACCAGCCCCGCTTTTCCCGCCCCCGGCCCCGCCGGCAACGGCGAATTCACCGACATCCGGCGCGGCGACTGGATCGACCGCTTCGCCCCGGCCGCGACGCGCCCCTATCTGCGGCTGGCCCGGCTGGACCGGCCGATCGGGACGTGGCTGCTGCTGTTCCCCGGCTGGTGGAGCATCGCGCTGGCCGGCCCCAGCTGGCTGCCGGATCTCTGGCTGATGGCACTGTTCGCCGTTGGCTCCGTGGTCATGCGCGGGGCCGGCTGCACGGTGAACGACATCCTGGACCGCGACTTCGACGCGATGGTGGAGCGCACCCGCGCCCGCCCCATCCCGTCCGGGCAGGTGTCGGTGAAGCAGGCGGTCGCCTTTCTGGCGCTGCAACTTCTGATCGGGCTGGCGATTCTGGTACAGTTCAACCGGGGCACCATCGGGCTGGGCGTGCTGTCGCTTCTGCTGGTCTTCACCTACCCGCTGATGAAGCGCATCACCTGGTGGCCGCAGGCCTTCCTGGGGCTGACCTTCAACTGGGGCGCCCTGATGGGGTGGAGCGCGGTGCGCGGCGACCTCGACTGGCCGGCGCTGGCGCTCTACGCGGCAGGGATTGTCTGGACGCTGGGCTACGACACCATCTACGCCCACCAGGACAAGGAGGACGACGCCCGCATCGGCGTGAAGTCCACCGCCCTGCGGTTGGGCGACCAGAGCAAGATCTGGATCTACGGCTTCTACACCCAGACCTTTGTGGGGATCGGGCTGGCCGGGCGTCTGGCGGGGCTGGGCGGCCTGTACCTGCCGGCCCTGACGCTGGCGGCGCTGCACCTGTCCTGGCAGGTGGCGACCTGGAATCCCGACGACCAGCAGGACTGCCTGGACAAGTTCAAGTCCAACCGCTGGTTCGGCTGGCTGGTCCTGGCCGCGATCGTGATCGGGAAGATGTGAGCGGGAATTCCGTAGGTTGGGTTGAGCGCAAGCGAAACCCAACACCCGCCTTCAATGCCGACTGTGTTGGGTTTCGCCTGCGGCTCAACCCAACCTACGGCACCTATCCTTGGAAATTACTCCGCCGACAGTTCGGCGACGGCGCTGGAGCCGGGCTTGCGGCCGGGCATCGGGGCCAGAAGGCCGTCCACGGAAGCCACCTCGGTCTTCACCGACGCCGGGACGGCCGGCTTGCGGCGCGGCAGCACGGCGACGACCGTCTCGTCCGCCGCGCCGACGCTGGACTTGGCCGGGGCCGGGGTGAGGGAGGCGTTCAGGATCTGCGGCTTGCGGCCCGGCATGGCGACCGCGCGGCCCTTCAGCGAGGCCTCCATCAGGCGCGCCTTGCCGAGGGCGGGCCCGGGGGCGGGCTTGACCGCGCCGCGGCCGTGCGGGGTGACCGTGAAGCCGGTGTCGATGCCCGAGTCGTTGGCGTCCATCATGCGGCCGTTCGCGTGCTCGCCTTCCGGCAGGATGAAGCCGTAGGTGGTGTAGACGCGCAGGCCGAGCTGGTCCGACGGCTCGTGCCAGACGCGGACGGCCGACCAGTCGTTGTTGCGCGACACGTCCACGACGCGCATGTTGCGGCGCAGCCCGCGGCCGTCGAGCCAGGAGTGATCCACCTCGATGGTGCGGCGGTCGATGACGTGGCTGACCAGCGAGACGTGGCCGCGGTTCAGCCGGCCGGAACGCTTGAAGACCAGCACCGAGCCCGCGGCCGGGCGCTTGTCGCGCTCGTACTGGCCGACGGCGCGGTCCCACCATTTCCAGGCGTCGCCCTGGAGCGTGAAGTCGGAGATCGCGCGGACGGTGCGGACGCAGTCCTCCGCGGCGGCAGGGGCTATGGCGAAGGGGCTGAGCGCGAGGAACGCTGCCAACGAAAGGCTGATGGCTACTCCCTTCGACCGCATATCGACCCCTTGCTTTTTGTTTGTCACTGTTGCCTGGGTAACACGGTCTTGCTGGTGAGTCTACTCCGTTTGAATTATGTAACCAAAACCGGCTGTGGACAAATCGTCCGCACCCGCGCCGAATCGCCGGGAATCCTCGCATGAACAGCCCCTCGCCGAACGACTTCGTCCGGTCCAACACCACGGTCGCGACGCCCCCGTTGCTGCCGGAAATCCGCCTGCATCTGGCCACAGAGGTCACGCCGCTCTGGGAGGCGACGGAGGAAACCTTGCGGGAGTCGAACGTGCCCCCGCCCTACTGGGCCTTTGCTTGGCCCGGCGGGCAGGCGGTCGCGCGCCTCGTGCTCGACCGGCCGGATCTGGTGGCCGGCAAGTCGGTGCTTGACTTCGCCGCCGGCACCGGCCTGATCGGCGTCGCCGCGGCAAAGGCGGGGGCCGCGCGGGTGCAGTCCTGCGACATCGACCGCTTCTCCCTGGCCGCCATCACCCTGAACGCGGAGCTGAACGGAGTCGCGGTGAAGGCCGTCAGCGCCGATCTCGTCGGCCGCGACCTGCCGGGCATCGACGTCGTGCTGGCCGGCGACGTCTGCTACGAGAAGCCGATGGCGGAGCGCGTCGTCGCCTGGCTGCGCGGAATCGCCGCGACCGGCACGTTGGTGCTGCTGGGCGACCCTGGCCGCGCCTACGTCCCGACCAGCGGGATCGAGCGCGTGGGCCACTACACCGTCCCGACCTCGCTGGAGCTGGAGGACCGCGACCAGCGGGACACCACCATCTGGCGCCTGCTGCCGGACGCCTGACCCATGGCCGCCGACACCCCCGCTCCCACGGTTGCGAAGCCCCGCAAGGGCGCCACGCGCATGGCCGACATCCCGCCCGACGTCCTGGCCGACCTGAACGCCGGCCGGCGCGAGACCGCGACCCTGGCCGAGGGGCTCGCCATCGACTTTGCCACCCTGCTGGCGGCGGCGGTGCCCGAGGCGGCGGGAAAGGCCCGATTCGATCCGACGGACGGCGTCACCAAACGCATGGCGCTGGCCGGCGCCACGTCCCTGGACGCCCTCGGCCCCGGCGCGGTGGAACGGCTGGCCGCCCACCCCTCCGACACGGTGCGCGGCTGGGCCTGCTACGCCCTGGCCGCCCTCCCTGACCTAACTCTCGCGGAACGGCTCGACCGCATCCGCCCGCTGGCCGACGACCCGCATTTCGGCGTGCGCGAATGGGCGTGGCTGGCGTTGCGCCCACACATCGCGGAGCGGATCGATGAGGCCATCGCCCTGCTCACCCCCTGGACGGCCTCCCCCTCCGAGCGCCTGCGCCGCTTCGCCAGCGAAGCCACCCGCCCGCGCGGCGTCTGGTGCGCCCACATCGGCCTGCTGAAGAACGAGCCGGAGCGCGGCTTGGCCATCCTCGATCCGCTGCGCGCGGACGGCGCCCGCTACGTCCAGGACTCCGTCGCCAACTGGCTGAACGACGCGGC
The DNA here is from genome assembly GCF_053470405.2 of Azospirillum mesophilum. Lineage (NCBI taxonomy): Bacteria > Pseudomonadati > Pseudomonadota > Alphaproteobacteria > Rhodospirillales > Azospirillaceae > Azospirillum > Azospirillum mesophilum. Next base: position 5,626 of record NZ_JBPXMQ020000025.1, on the reverse strand, counting down.
GAAGTCGCACCCCGACTGGGTCCGCGACCTCTGCGCCCGCTGGGACTCGGACAGCCCGGCGACCCGATACATCATCCGGCGCGCCCTGCGCAGCGTCACGAAGGCTTGACGCCGTGAACGTCCCGCTGATGTTAGGACGCCTTACGGCCAATCACAAAGCCCTTCTCCCCTTGGCCTCACGCGCAAACGAAGTTTGCGCTGACGGCGACAGGCGGCCTGTGGCCGCCGAAAGCGGGGAGAAGGGTTGGGATGAGGGGTCGTTGCCGCTCGAAGAGCGGGAAGAGACCGGCCGGCTTCGCCAACGCCACCCTCACCCCAACCACGCTTGCCTGCGAACGCCTTCGGCGTCCTCCGGCGGCGCGCCCCTCAAGGGAGAGGGGCTTTACGCTACTTCGCAAAATTCTATAAGCGCCCCTCCACCCCCCTGCACGGACACGCCGCCAAATGCCTTACACCTCGTTGCGTGACTTCATCGACCGGCTGGAGAAGGCCGGGCGGCTGGTGGTCGTCAAGGAACCGGTGTCGACCGTCCTGGAGATGACCGAGATCCAGACCCGCCTTCTGGCCGAGGGCGGCCCGGCGGTGCTGTTCGAGAATGTCATCAAGGCCGACGGCACGCGGTCTGAAATGCCGGTGCTGATCAACCTGTTCGGCACGGTGGAGCGAGTCGCCTGGGGCATGGACCGCGAGCCGCATGAGCTGCGCGCGGTGGGCGAGACCCTGGCTTTCCTGAAGCAGCCGGAACCGCCCGGCGGCTTCCGCGAGGCGCTGGAACTGATCCCGCTCGCCAAGACGGTCCTGTCCATGAAGCCGAAGACCGTCGGCTCCGCCCCCTGTCAGGAGGTGGTGCTGACCGGCGACCAGATCGACCTCGGCCGCCTGCCGGTGCAGAGCTGCTGGCCGGGCGAGCCGGCGCCGCTGATCACCTGGCCCCTCGTCGTGACCAAGGGGCCGACCGGCAAGCGGGAGGACGATTTCAATCTCGGCATCTACCGCATGCAGGTGCTGGGGAAGAACAAGACCATCATGCGCTGGCTGAAGCACCGCGGCGGCGCGCAGCACCACCACCGCTGGGCCGCGAGTGGGAAGCGCGAACCGCTGCCCTGCGCGGTCGTGCTGGGCGCCGACCCCGGCACCATCCTCGCCGCCGTCACGCCGGTTCCCGACACGCTGTCCGAATACCAGTTCGCCGGCCTGCTGCGCGGCAAGAAGGTGGAACTGGTGGACTGCAAGACCGTGCCGCTGAAGGTGCCGGCCCAGGCCGAAATCGTCCTGGAAGGCCACGTCAGCCTGGACGAATACGCCGACGAGGGGCCGTACGGCGACCACACCGGCTATTACAACTCGGTTGAGCCCTTCCCGGTCTTCACCGTCACGGCGATGACCATGCGGCGCAACCCGATTTACCTCTCCACCTTCACCGGCCGCCCGCCGGACGAGCCCTCTGTTTTGGGCGAGGCGCTGAACGAGGTCTTCATCCCCCTGCTGACCCAGCAGTTCCCGGAAATCGTGGACTTCTGGCTGCCGCCGGAGGGCTGCTCCTACCGCATCGCGGTGGTCAGCATGAAGAAGGCCTATCCCGGCCACGCCAAGCGCGTGATGATGGGCGTCTGGTCCTTCCTGCGGCAGTTCATGTACACGAAGTGGGTGATCGTCGTGGACGACGACATCGACGCGCGGAACTGGAAGGACGTGATGTGGGCGATGAGCACCCGCATGGACCCGGCGCGCGACATCACGGTGATCGAGGGCACGCCCATCGACTATCTGGACTTCGCCAGCCCCGACTCAGGACTGGGCGGCAAGGTCGGGCTGGACGCCACCAACAAGTGGCCGCCGGAGACCAAGCGCGAATGGGGCCAGAAGATCCGCATGGACCAAACCGTCGTGGACGAGGTTTCCCGCAAGTGGGACTCCTACGGCCTGCCGGGCAGCGGGACGCCCATCTGGAAATAGCCCCTGCCCCCGGAGGTCAGCCGATGCCCCGCGATATCGCCCAGCCGCTGAACACCGTCCGCCTGACCTTCCGCCCCGGCAGCCGCACCGCAGAGGATCTGTCGGTCGTGGAGCGCGTCGGCCCCAGCCTGTTCGTTGCCGCGGACGAGGGGGCGGAGGTCGTGCGGCTCACCACGGCCGACGGCGGCAACAGCTACGCCGAGGACGCGGCCTTCCCGCTGTCAGAATTCTTCGCCCTGCCGGCCGCGGATGGGGACTCGGATGAGGCGGACATCGAAGGCATGGCGGTGGACGGCGGCTGGCTGTGGCTCGTGGGTTCGCACAGCCTCGCCCGCTCCAAGCCCAAAAGGCACGAGGACGAGGCGGCGGCCCTGGCGCGCTTGACCGCCGTGCGCCGCGACCCCAACCGCTTCCTGCTCGGCCGCATCCCCCTGCGGACGGAGGTGGAGGGCCTGGCCGTTCCGGTGCGCGAAGACGGCGGACGCTCGGCCCGCAGCCTCGCCTTCAAAAACGGCGGCAAGAACGGTGGCAACGCCCTGACCAAAGCCTTGAAGCACGACGAGCATCTTGGCCGCTTCCTGGGCATTCCCGCCAAGGAGAACGGCTTCGACGTCGAAGGGCTGGCCGCCCGTGGCGACCGCCTGTTCCTCGGCCTGCGCGGCCCGGTGCTGCGCGGCTGGGCCTGCATCCTGGAGCTTGTGGTCAAGGAGCACCCCCACCATCCCGGCCGCCTGAAGCTGCGCCGCATCGGCCAGGCCGGCGAGCGCTACCGTAAGCATTTCCTGGACCTGGACGGGCTGGGCATCCGCGAACTGACCCTCGACGGCGAGGATCTGGTGATCCTGGCCGGTCCGACCATGGATCTCGACGGCCCGGTCGCCCTGTGGCGCTGGACCGGCGCGCTCGGCTCCGCCCAACAGCGCGTGATCCCGCGCGACCAACTTGTCCATCTGCTCGACCTGCCCCACGGAGAGGGCACCGACCATGCCGAGGGCATTTGCCGCATTCCCCGCGCCGGCGCCGCCCCGGCCCTTCTGGTCGTCTACGACAGCCCCGGCCAGCCGCGCCGACACGGCGACGGAGTGGACGCCGACCTGTTCGCCCTGCCATCGCGCTACGACCCGGCGAACGCGTTCCTGGCGTGACTCATCCGTTGCATAATCAGCAACAATCAATATACGACAACACGGATTATCCCAATCACCGACACGGCTATTCTTGTCCCCAGACGACACGGGCTCCCCGACCGGAGCCCCCCGGGACAAGGAGACAGAGCCATGATCGACAACCGCACCGCCCCCTACGCCGCCTTCCTTCTGCGCGTCAGCCTGGGCCTTCTGTTCATCGCCCACGGGCTGGTGCTGAAAGTCCTCACCTTCGGGATCGCCGGCACGGTCGGCTATTTCGAGAGCATCGGCTATCCGGGCTTCTTCGCCTACCTCGTGATCCTCGGCGAGATCGGCGGCGGCCTGCTGCTGGTCGCCGGCCTCTACACCCGCTGGATCGCGCTGGCGCTGCTGCCGCTCATGATCGGTGCCACGATGCAGCACATCGGCAACGGCTGGGTCTTCTCGTCACAGGGCGGCGGCTGGGAGTTCCCGGTGTTCTGGACCGTACTGCTTCCCATCCAGGCCCTGCTGGGCGACGGCGCCTTCGCCGTGAAGCTTCCGGCCCTGAAAGTCCCGAAGGCGGAGCACCCGGTGCAGGATCGCCTCGCCTGACCACCCGCATCGGCATCACGGCGCGCGGACGGGCCTTGCCCTCCGCGCGCCGTCGCGTTCACGCTTGGGCGTACCCGAGGCAATATGCCCCTTCCTCTTCAGCCCGGCGCTCCCATTTGCTAGACAAGCCGGAGACCAAGCGGAGACCGTGATGCCCGTTTCGACCACCTCTCACCCCGATGTGCTGAATCTGCTGGACGACCTGATCCGCAAGGCGAAGGGCGCCGGGGCCGATGCCGCCGACGCGGTGCTGTTCGACAGCGCCTCCCTGTCGCTGAGCCAGCGATTCGGCAAAACGGAGAAGCTGGAGCGGTCCGAATCGGGCGACCTTGGCCTGCGCGTCTTCATCGGCAAGCGGCAGGCCATCGTCTCCTCCACCGACCGCAGCGCCAAGGCGCTGGACGAGCTGGTGGAGCGCGCGGTCGCCATGGCCCGCGTGGTGCCGGAAGATCCCTTCACCGGCCTTGCCGACCCCGACCAACTGGCCCGCAGCATCCCCGACCTCGACGTGCTCGACCCGGCCGAACCCTCCGCCGAGACTCTGATCGAGCGCGCCCGCATCGCCGAGGAAGCCGCCCTTGCCGTGGAGGGCGTCACCAATTCCGAAGGCGCCGACGCGGGCTGGAGCCGGTCCACCATCGCCATCGCCGCCTCCAACGGTTTCGCCGGGAGCTATGGCGTATCGCGCCAGTCGCTGTCGGCCTCCGTGCTCGCCGGGACAGGCACGGGGATGGAGCGCGACTACGACTATGACAGCAAGGTCTACGGCGCCGACCTGCGCGCGCCCGCCGAGATCGGCCGCGAGGCAGGCCAGCGCGCCGTGCGCCGCCTGAACCCGCGCCGGGTGAAGAGCTGCAAGGTGCCGGTGGTGTTCGACCCGCGCGTCTCCCGCGGGTTGCTGGGCCATCTGCTGGGCGCCATCAGCGGGCCGAGCATCGCGCGCGGCACCAGCTTCCTGAAGGACAAGATGGGCCAGCAAATCTTCCCGGCGGGCGTCACCATCGTGGACGACCCGCACGTGAAGCGCGGCCTGCGCTCCCGCCCCTTCGACGCGGAGGGCATCGAGACCACCCGCCGCAACGTCATCGAGGAAGGCCGCCTGACCACGTGGCTGCTCGACCTGCGCTCCGCGCGGCAGCTCGGCCTGACGACCACCGGACACGCCGCGCGCGGCACCTCCGGCCCGCCGGGTCCGGCCCCGGCCAACGTCTACATGGCCCCCGGCACGCGCAGCCGCGAGGACCTGCTGGCCGAGATCAAGGACGGCTTCTATGTGACCGAGCTGATGGGCACCGGCGTCAACGGTGTGACTGGCGACTACAGCCGGGGTGCTGCCGGCTATTGGATCGAGAACGGCCAGATCGCCTACCCGGTCACCGAACTGACCGTCGCCGGCAACCTGAAGGACATGTTCCTGAACCTGGAGCCGGCGAGCGACCTGGAATTGCGCTTCGGCATGGACGCGCCGACCATCCGCGTGGACGGCCTGACCATCGCCGGCATGTGAGGGTTCAAGAATGGGCGCCTTCGGGCGCCCAAACGCCCCGGCCGCTCCGCATGCGGCAAAAAATCGCACACGCCTGTATGGATTGTGTGCCGTCCCGGCGATGCCCAAAATTGCGGCGCGGACGGGGTAGCGGGTTGGCCACTACCCCCGCCGCTCAACGGAGGGTGCGAGGATGAGAGAACTCCTCACTCTCCTGATCCTTGTCCTGGACGTGATCAAGCGGCTGCTTGATCTCCTGGGCTAAGATCGGGCCTGGAAGGCGGGGGGTGCCTCCCTCGCCTTCCTTGCCAGATTGTGGGATCGGCGCCCGCCCCTGTCAATCGTCCGGTACGCCAATGGCAGGGCCATTCAAAGAAAGCCGTTCTTGACGGTTGCAATGGTGGCACAGCGATCTTCGGCGCAGGCCATGCGGACGGCGGGGAGTGGGGCGCCGAAGAGATTG
>NZ_JBPXMQ020000024.1:0-100286 GCF_053470405.2 Azospirillum mesophilum | reverse complement strand
TCATCGCTCCGACTCTCCGGCTCGGTCCCTGCCGATAGCCTTGTGAATCAACTGACGACTCGCGTCACCCGAAATTCATCCACCTTCTCTGAATCGCCCTGACACGGGAGGTACTTCTTTTGGTGGTTGGCTTTTGGTGGTCGGCCCCTCAGTGATCCGCCGCCGCGGGCTTGCCGCCCGGACGGCGCACCAGCGGCATCAGCAGCAGGGCGCCGAAGAACACGCCCGCCATCAGCAGCAGGCAGTCGTTGAAGGTCAGCACCAGCGCCTCGCGCTGCACCATCCCGGCCAGCGTCTTCATGGCGGCGGCCTGCGGGTCGGCGACCAGCCCGTCGAACTTGGCCGTCAGCCCGTCGATAGTGTCCTGCACCAGCGGGCGGGCGAGGTTCAGGTTGTCGCCCAGCCGGTTCATGTGCAGCGCCAGCCGGTCGATCAGCACCGTGTTGATGACCGCCAAGCCGATGGCGCCGCCCAGGTTCCGCATCAGGTTGTAGAGGCCCGAGGCGTTCTTCAGCTGCGATGGCGGCAGCGTACCGAGCGCGATGGTGTTCACCGGAATGAAGCACAGCATCAGCGAGAAGCCGCGCACCGCCTGTGGCAGGAACAGCTCCCAGAAGCCGGTCTGGTTGGTCAGGCCGGCGTTCAGCCACACGCCCGTGCCGAACAGCGTCAGCCCCATGGCGAGCATGATACGCAGGTCCAGCTTCTTCGACAGCGCGCCCGCCACCGGGGCGGACATGAACTGGAAGGCGCCGGTCACGAACATGATCGTGCCGATCTGCAGGCTGTTGAAGCCGCGCACGCGCGCCAGGAACAGCGGCTGCAGGTACACCGCCCCATACAGCCCGATGCCGATGATGAAGCTGTAGAGCGACCCGATGGCGAAGTTGCGGTCGAGGAAGGCTCGCAGTTCCACGATCGGGTTCCGGTAGGTCAGGACCCGCCAGAAGAAGCCGACGCAGGCCACCGCCGCGACCACGGCGAAGAACGCCACGGCCTCGTCCGCGAACCAGTCCTGGCGGGGGCCTTCCTCCACCACGAACTCAAGGCTGCCGAGGAAGGCGGCCATCAGGCCGAGGCCGAGGAAGTCGAAGCCCCGCCGCAGCTCCGGGTTCGGCTTGTCCACGTCCACAAGGATCCAGACCAGCGAGGTCACGGCGATGCCCGGAACGACGTTGGCGAGGAACAGCCAGTGCCAGGAAAAGCTCTGCGTCAGCCAGCCGCCCAGCGTCGGGCCGAGCGTCGGCGCCATGGTGGCGACCAGCCCGATCATCACCGACACGCCCGCCCGCTTCTCCGGCGGGAAGAGGGAGAAGCTGGTGGCGAACACCGTCGGGATCATCGCGCCGCCGATGAAGCCCTGGAGCGCGCGCCACACGATCATCGACCCGATGCCGGAGGTGAAGGCGCAGGCCACGCTGGTCAGCGTGAATCCGGCGGCGGCAAAGGTGAACAGCACGCGGGTGGAAAGGATCCGCGCCAGCATGCCGGACAGCGGGATCATCACCACCTCGGCGATGAGGTAGGAGGTCTGCACCCACGAGATCTCGTCGGCGCTGGCTGCAAGGCCCGCCTGGATCTCCGACAGGGAGCTGGACACGATCTGGATGTCCAGGATCGCCATGAACATGCCGACGACCATGGACAGGAAGCCCAGCCAGTCACGGGTTGTGACCGGCCGGGGAGCGCCAGATTGGGGAGAAGAGGATTGGGGAGAAGGGACCGCCGCGTCCCGCCCCGCGGGGGTTTGGGGGGGGTGGGGTCGGGACGCGGCGGCCTCGCCGCCCGACGCCGCTGGGGGAACGGCGGCGCGGGCGGAACCGGTTTCTTGAAGGGGCATTTCGTCGGTCATGGACGTCATGGTCGATGGCGCTCAGGCCCCTCCAGGACGAAGAATTGCTATTTGGCGGCGACGGCCTGGCCGGGGCGCAGCGCGCCGAACACGGAGCCGGCGATGTGCTGATGGTCTTCCGCGCCGCGGGTGTCGACCTCAGCGGTCACGGACAGGCCGGGGCGCAGAAGGCCGGCCAGCGCGTTGTCGCGCGGCAGGGCGACGCGCACTGGCACGCGCTGGACGATCTTGGTGAAATTGCCGGTCGCGTTCTCCGGCGGCAGCAGGCTGAACTGCGAGCCCGACGCCGGCGCGAAGCTCTCCACCCGGCCCTCCAGCGTCCGGCCGGGGTAGGCGTCCACCTCCACCGTCACCGTCTGGCCCGGCCGCATGCGGCTGAGCTGGGTTTCCTTGAAGTTGGCGACCACATAGACGTTCGGCAGCGGCACCAGCGACAGAAGCTGCACGCCCGGCCGCGCGTACTGGCCGACCTGGACGCCCCGGTTGCCCACCACCCCGTCCACCGGCGCGCGGATGACCGTGTTGGCGAGGTCGTTGCGCGCGGTCTGGAGCGTCGCCTCGGCCTGACGCAGGCGGGCCTCCGTCTCCGTCCGGCTGGCGTTCAGCACGCCGACCTGATCCTTTTCCGCGTCCAGGGCCGCGCGGGCGCGGTTGGCCTGGGCGACGGCCTTGCGCAGGTCGGCGTCGGCGGTCTCGTACTTCTGGCGGCTCGCCCAGCTTTCGTTGGCGAGCGCGCGGGTGCGGTCGAAGTCCTGCTGGGCGCGGCGCTGCTCCGCCTCCGCGCTGGCGAGCGAGGCGGCGGCCTGATCGATCAGCGCGCGCTGGAGTTCCAGCTTGCTGTCGATGGTGCCGAGCGCAGCCTTCTGCGCGGCCATGGCGGCGTCCGCCTCGGCCACCTTGGCGCGGAAGTCCTGGTCGTCAAGCACGGCGAGCACCTCGCCCGTCTGGACCTGCTGGTTCTCGGCCACCCGCACCTCCCGCACATAGGCGGAAACCTTGGGGCTGACCACGGTGATGTCGCTGTGGACGTAGGCGTTGTCGGTCGACTCGATGAACCGGCCCTCGGTCCACCAATGCCAGCCGCCGAACCCACCGCCGATCAGGGCAGCCGCCGCGACACCCGACAGAACGATCTTCCGAACGCCCTTAGCCATCGTCTCTATCCATCCCGTTACGGCCATCGGTCCGTTGTGACCGTCGGCGGGCCGTCGTTCCGGCCCGCTGAAACTGAACCGTTCAGTTTAGTCTTGCACGAAGATGGACGGTGGCCTACCTGTTGTCAAGAGTGAACTGGACGGTCTAGTTTTCAGATCAAGGATTGTGGTTAAATGCGGAACGCGGTACGGCACCCGGACGTTGCCCGAAACGTTGCAGGACGCGAGGAGCGCATGAGCACACTGGTCGCCCCCACCCCCGAGGCCGGTTCGAAGCCCGCCCAAATCCTGGAGGCCGCCGGCAAGCTGTTCCTGGAACACGGATACGGCGCCGTCAGCATGGACACGGTCGCCAAGACGGCCAACGTATCCAAGGCGACGCTCTACGCCCATTTCGGCAGCAAGGACGAGCTGTTCCGCGCCATGGTCGCCTGCGAATGCAAGGGGCAGGCGCTGGCGACCATCTGCGTGGAGGCCGCATCGCTGGACGCGGCGGAAGGGCTGCGCCTGATCGGCCAGCACTTCATCAATCTGATCCTGTCGCCCAAGGCGCTGGCCGCCTACCGCGTCGTGGTGGGTGAGGCGCACCGCTTTCCCGAGCTGGCCCGCGCCTTCTACGAAGCCGGCCCGGCGCGCAGCATGGAGCAAGTGACCGCCTACATGACGGAGGTGAAGCGCCGGGGCCAGCTGTCCATCCCCGACCCGCGCCTCGCCGCGGAGATGTTCGTCGGCCTCATCAAGTCGCACGCCCACATGCGCTTCCTGCTGTGCCTCGCCGAACGCCCGACCGAGGAACAGAACCAGCGGATCGTGGACGAGGCGGTGAACCTGTTCACGAAAGGCTACGCGCCGGAGTGATCCGCCCTTTCAGCGGAATGGAACGCTGACACGCGCGCCGGTGTGCGTTACCCTACCCTTGGTCCCATGGAGAGGTTGCCATGCCCGACGGTCGCACCACCCCCGAGCCCACGCCGCCCGAACAACCGGTCGGCGTTGACGGGCGGACCTTTGTCGCGATGCTGGAGGCGGGACTCGCCTCCCTTGCCGCGGGCAATACGGTCGACCCGGACGAGTTGGACCGCATGATCGACGACGCGTTCGCCCAGCAGGACGCCGCGATTTTGAACGGCTGCTGACCGACAGCCCTCGCTGAGTTCCGACAATCCCGCACATCCGTGCCTTTTCCTAGCCTTGGGGCGACCGCGCCTTTACCGGGCGGCGGCTGTGGTGCAGTATCCGGCGCGCAAGGCGGGCCGGCGCACCACGGGCTCGGCCGCCCGGTTACAACGAACGTTTCTCGATGGTCGCGGTCCTTTCGAACCACGGGTCGGGCGGCTTGGCTCCGCAACGCCCGCAGCTCACGCTCGGCAGCAAGATCCGCATGATCAACTGGGGCCTCGTGCTCCTGGTCTGCGTGATCACGTCGGTCGGCGTCGCCCTGCTCTTTTCCGCCGCAGGCGGCAACTGGAAGCCATGGGCGCAGCCGCAGCTGGTGCGCTCCGTCCCCGGACTCGTCCTGATGCTGGGGATCGCGCTCATCGATGTGCGCCACCTGATGAAGTCGGCCTACGTCATCTTCGTGATGGTGCTGTGCCTGCTGGTCGCGGTGGAGCTGATGGGCCGCATCGGCATGGGCGCCCAGCGCTGGATCGACCTGGGCTTCTTCCAGCTGCAGCCGTCGGAGCTGATGAAGCCCGCCCTGACGCTGGCGCTCGCCCGCTATTTCCACGGCATCTCGCTGGATCAGATCGGGCGGCCGCTGCTGCTGATCCCGCCGCTGCTGCTGGTCTTCACGCCGGTGGCCTTCGTGCTGCTGCAGCCGAACCTCGGCACCTCGCTGCTGCTGATCATGGGCAGCGGCGCCATCTTCTTCGCCGCCGGGGTGCGCATCTGGAAGTTCCTGCTGGTCATCGGCGGCGGCCTCGGGGCCATCCCGATCGCCTGGGAATTTCTGCACGACTATCAGAAACAGCGCGTCTACACCTTCCTGGAACCGGAAACCGACCCGCTCGGCGCCGGCTACAACATCCTGCAGTCCAAGATCGCGCTGGGCTCCGGCGGGCTGTTCGGCAAAGGCTTCATGGCGGGCTCGCAGAGCCAGCTGATGTTCCTGCCGGAGAAGCACACCGACTTCATCTTCGTCGTGCTGGCGGAGGAGTTCGGCATGGTCGGCGCGCTGACCCTGCTGGCGCTCTATCTGCTGCTGCTGATCTACGGCGTGGTGATCGCGCTGAGCTGCCGCAGCCAGTTCGCCCGTCTCGTGGCGGTCGGCATGACGGCGCAGTTCTTCCTGTACGTCATGGTCAACGTGTCGATGGTCATGGGGCTGATCCCGGTCGTCGGCATCCCGCTGCCGCTGGTGTCCTACGGCGGGTCGGCCATGATGACGCTGATGATCGGCGTCGGCCTGCTGCTCAGCATGTCCGTCCACCGCGAAATCCGCATCCCGAAGAGCGGCGTCACGGATATGTGATACGGTTGGAAAATGATTGCTTCCATCATTTTCCAACCGTAAAACCCGGCAGATCAATGTGCTAGCATTGATCGAGAGGGTCATGCCAGCGGCGCCTCCAGGCGCCGTCGGTATGACGCCGCGTGAGGTTTCGGAAACCTACCCCTCCGAAACCTCTTCGTTCTGCTGGATCAGCACCTTGTCGATGCGGCGGCCGTCCATGTCGACGACCTCGAAGCGCATGCCGCCCCAGTGGAAATGTTCGGCCGCGGTCGGGACGTGGCCCAGCTGGTCGAGCATGAAGCCGGCCAGCGTGTGGTAGTCGCCCTCGCCCTTCAGACCCTTCATGCCGACCAGCGCCTCCACCTCCTCGATGGGAGTCATGCCATCGACCAGCCAGGAGCCGTCCTCGCGCTGCACGGCGGCGGAGTCGCTCTCCTGGCCCTGCTCCGGCATCTCGCCGGCGATGGCCTCCAGGATGTCGGTGACGGTGGCGATGCCCTCGACGCTGCCGTATTCGTCCACCACCACGGCCATGTGCACGGTGGCCTGCTTGAACAGCTCCAGCAGGCGCAGGACCGGCGTGCCGTCATGCACGACCAGCGGCTTGACCATCGCGGTGCGCAGGTTGAAGGGCTGGCCCTGCAAGGCCTGGTCGAGCAGCGCCTTGCTGGACACGATGCCTTGCACCTCGTCCACGTCGCCCCGGCAGACCAGGAAACGGGAATAGCCGCTGTTCTGGATCTCCCGCGCGATGGCGTCCGACGGGTCGTCGAGGTCCAGCCAGATCAGATCAGGGCGCGGCGTCATGATCGAACGGGCGGTGCGGTCCGACAGGCGGAACACGCCCTCGATCATCTTGCGTTCGGCGGGTTCGAAGACGCCCCTCTGCGTGCCTTCCTTGATGAGGGTCTTGACCTCTTCCTCGGTGACCGTCTGCTCCCGCGCGGTGGGCAGGCGCAGCAGCTTCATCAGCCCCTCGGTCGAGATGCCCAGCAGCCACACCAGCGGCAGGGCGATGCGCGACAGGGCCCCCATCGGGCCGGCGACGGCGGCGGCAATGCGCTCCGCGTTCACCAGCGCCATGCGCTTGGGCACCAGCTCGCCGACGATCAGCGAGAAATAGGTGATCAGCGCCACGACGATGGCGAAGGCCACCTGCTGGCCGTAGGGGGTGATCCAGGACACCTCCCGGTCCAGAATGACGCCCAGCCGCTCCGCCAGGGTGGCGCCGCCGTATGCGCCGGCGAAGATGCCGATCAGCGTGATGCCCACCTGCACGGTGGACAGGAAGTTGCCGGGATCCTCCGTCAACTCCAACGCGGCGCGGGCGCCCTTGCTGCGCTTTTCCTCGGCCATCTGCTGAAGCCGCGCCCGGCGCGACGACACCAGCGCCATCTCCGACATCGCGAAGAAGGCGTTCAGCAGGATCAGCAGAATGATGACCAGAACTTCCCAGATCATGGCGTCGAGCCCGCGGGCGCTCCCTCAACCGAACAGTTTGTGAATCAACAGCATGGCGGCCTGCCCGAGCCCGAGCAGAACCGCCGCGACGATGGCGATGGCGACGACCCCGGCGGCGAGGCCGGCGGCGACGAAGGCGCCGTCCTTTTCGATCAGCCCAAGCGCGATCAGCGCGATGGCGAAGGCCGGCGGCTGGTTGCCGAACACGATGGGCAGCGCCAGGATCGTCGCCAGCACCACCACGGCGAGCCCGAGCAGCCGCTCCGCCGTCGGGCTGGTCAGCCCCGGCAGGCGGGGGCGCAGATGGCGCTCCAGCCGGTCGACATAGGGGTGGGCGCGGGCGATCACGCGCAGGAAAGCGTCCCGGTCCACGGTCGCGGCGGCGATCTTCCGGGGCAGCCAGGGCCGGTCGCGCCCGGCGGCCATCTGCGCGCCGATCAGGATCATCGGCAGGCCGGTCACCGTGGACAGGCCCGGCACCGGCAGCACGTTCGGGATGGAAAGGAAAAGCAGCAGCGCGCCGAAGGCCCGGTCGCCCAGGATGCCCATCAGGTCGCCGAGCGCGATGCGCACGTCATGGTCGTGCGCCAGAAAGTCTTCCAGCAGCGCCGACGCGGAATTGCGGCGCGCGTCGTTCGCGGACTCAGCAGCCGCGTCCGTCCCAAGGCGATGCTCGGGACTCTCGGGAGGTCGGCCGTCGCTCACGGCGCTCCCCACGGAGGCCGCGCGGGGCAGCGGAAGGGTAAACCCATGGACCTTTCGCAGCGCAGCATCAGATGAGTCCCTTCTACAGGATCGGCCGGGGATACGCCAGCGCGCGTGTGGGAAGCCATGCGCATCAATGGCTTGGCACCGCCACCGGCAGCTCGACCGTGAAGGTGGAGCCCTGTTCCGGTGCCGAATCGACCCAGATGCGCCCGCCGTGCCCCTCCACGATGGTGCGGCAGATGTAGAGGCCGAGCCCGACCGTCGTCTCCCCCGCCGTGCCGGGCTTGCCAGACCGGGCAAAGGGCTGGAACAGGCTGTCGCGCTCCGAATCCGGGATGCCACGGCCGTTGTCGGACACCACGATGCGGGCGTGGTCGCCCGCCGGCTCCACCGCCACGCGGATGCGGCAGCCCCGGTCGGAATATTTGATGGCGTTGGACAGCAGGTTGTTCAGCACCTGCTCAACCTTGGCCGGGTCGGCCTCGACCAGCGGCAGGGCGTCGTCGGTCACGGACAGCTCGATCGTCATGGCCTTGCCATCGGCCAACACGCGGTTCATCGAGACGTTCCGGCGCACCAGCCGGGCAAGGTCCGTCGGCCGCCGCACCAGACGCAGCCGCCCGGCCTGGAGCGCCGCCAGAGACAGCGCATCTTCCACCAGATGGCGCATGAACAGACTGGATTCGCGGATGCGCTCCAGGCATTCCCGCTCCTGATCGTCCAGGCGACCATCCGCGCGTTCCCGGAGAATCTGCGCGAAGCCGGCGACCGCCTGCAGGGGGGAGCGCAGGTCGTGCGCCAGCATGCCCATCAGCCGGTTCTTCTGCTCGTTGCTGGCCGCCAGCTCGGCGTTGGCCTTGGCGAGGGCGCGCTGGGTGTTGGCCAGATCGCTGTTCAGGCGCGTCATCTCGTCGAACAGCGCCTCCACCGGCGCGCCTTCGGCAAGCCCGGCGCCGAGGGGGGTGCCAAGGGGGGCGATACCGCCCAGCGCCTCCAGCCGGGCGGCCAGGGCGGGGTCCGCCGTCGCGAGGCGCTCGGCCATGGCCCGCACGGCCAAGGGGACCCGCGCCACGGCCAGCAGCAGCCCCTCCCCGTCCCGACGCCCGGACACGTAGAGCGCCCCGCCATGCTCCAGCGGCGAGTCGAACCGGCGGTCGAGCACGAAGCCGTGTCCCTTCAGAGCCGCGAACAGGTCGAGCGACCGCCCCACCATGTCCAGCCCGAACAGCATCGGGAAGGGCCGGCCCGGCTCGACCGGCAACTCCAGAAGCCCCGACCCGACCCGGTGCAGCGCCCGCAGGCGCCCGTCGTCATCGCAGATCAGGACCAGCCCGTCCATCCGCGCCTCCCCCTAGCTCGTCCGCGCCGAATCCACGAGACGGTCGGCCAGCGCCACCGCTTCGGCGGCGGTTGCGGCGCAGGCGTCTGCCCCGACCGTCTTCCAGAGCGTCGGCACATGGTTGAAGGGGTAGCCGCCGACCAGGACATGCAGAGGCCGGGTGTCGCCCAGTTCCGCCCGGACCGCCGCGATCAGATCGGTCACCGCCCCGACATGGGCGGTGATGGTGGCCGACACGGCCAGCACCTGTGCGTCCCGCTCCCGCACCGCCTGGACGATGCTGCGGGCCGGGGTGTTGGCGCCGAGATAGTAGGTGTCCCACCCGTGCATCTCGAAGAAGTCGGCGACCATGCGGATGCCGACCTCGTGCAGTTCGCCGCTGACGCAGGTGGCGACCATCGCCCGTCCGCGCCGTTCGGCGGCGAAGATGCGCGGGTAGAGCTGTCCCATCACCGCTTGCGTGGCGGCCGTGGCGAAATGCTCGTGCGCGACGGTGATCGCCCCGATTTGCCAGAGCCGCCCGACCTCGCGCAGGGTCGGCTGGAAGACGTGCAGGTAGACGTCGGCGACGGCCATGCCAACTTCCACGCGGTCCAGCACCAGCGCCGCGGCGCTCCGCCGGTCCCCCGCCAGAAGCGCGTCCAGATAGGCCCGCGCCATGTCCCCGAAGGGAGCCTCGGGCCGGACGAAGGCCGGGACCTCGGTCGGCATGCCGGGCAGAGCCTCCAGCGCCGCATCGACGCAGGCCCGCACGCGCCGGCCCGTCGCCTCGTCCATCCGGGCCGCCGTCACGTCGCGCAGGATTTCCAGGCTCTCCCCCAGTTCGTCGGCCGGGATGCGGAGACCGGCGAACAGCACCTTGACCCAGGCGATGTATTCGCGGAACAGCGCCGGACTGTCGGCCTCCACCGCCTCCGCCAGATAGAGCAGGTGATAACGCACGTCCTGGACGCACTTCTCCAGCCCCGCAGCACCGTAACGGGCGTAGAGCGCCGGCCAGCGTTCGAACTGGATCGCGACGGCGGCCCTAGCCAGCTCGTCAAGGCGCCCCGCAACGGGGTTGGCACCCGTCCTTGCGGAGGCTCTTCCATTCCGGACGGTGTCCAGCATCTGCCCCGCCCCGTCTCATTCGTTCGTTGGAACGATAGTTGCCGATCCGAAGGGCAGATTGCAACGGGGCGACGTGCCGAAGCGGTGCCGTCAGTGGGATTTTACGTCAGCGGGTTTTCAGCAGGGCGAAGGTCAGGCGCTTCACGAGGTCGGCCTTCGACACCGGTTTCACCAGATAGCCGGAAATACCGTAGGCGATGGCCCGCTTCACCGTTTCCGCCTCGCGGTGGGCGGTCAGCACGATCACCGGAAGCTCCGACAAGGGATTCCCGGTGGCGGTGCGCAGGGCGTGCAGCAGGTCCAGCCCGCTCATGCGCGGCATTTCCAGGTCGCAGATGGCGATGTCCACCTCGTCGCCATGCTTACGCAGCAGTTCCAGCGCCGCCATGCCGTCCGCCGCCTCCCACACCGCGCGGACCTTCAAGTCCTGAAGCAGGCGGCTCATCAGCCGGCGCGTGAAGTCGTCGTCCTCGACCAGAAGAACACCCAGATCGCCGATGCTCTGGGCGCGTTGCCCGTCGTTCACGTCCTCGTACGGCATTCACCTGATCCCCGTCCCGCGTCCCGTCCGTTGCGCCCGCCGAAGCGAAAGACACGTTAACGCCGACAACAATGGGATGAGAAGCCCTCATTGATGGTAAAAGATTCGTTTCGCTCAACCGCCCAAACGGCGCCCCTTCGACAGCTGGTCCCGATCGGCGACACAGGTCTTGGGCATGGAATTCCCGGACGCGAGAGCCTATGGTGTGGCGCGCTCCACAGTGCCCTGTCCCCTGCCCGAGATCCGCCGCCTTGCCCGCGCCCCCTCCCCACAGCACGCCCGAAACCAACGACCTCCCGGCCGGCCGGCTGGCCGGCCTGACGGACGCCGGCGTGCTGGCCGAGGTGGCGGAGGCCGCGGCGTCCGGCATCACCGTTGCCGATCCGACCCGGCCGGACATGCCGCTGGTCTACTGCAACCGGGCCTTCCGGGAGATGACGGGCTACGCCGAGGAGGAGCTGATCGGCCGCAACTGCCGCCTGCTCCAGGGGCCGGACACCGACCCGGCGACGGTGGCGCGCATCCGCGCGGCGCTGGAGGCCGGACAGCGGGTGTCGGTGGAGATCCTGAACTACCGCAAGGACGGGACGCCCTTCTGGAACGCGCTGTCCATCCGCCCGATCACCGATGCCGGGGGACGGGTGCGCTGGTTCGTGGGGTCCAGCAACGACGTGTCCCGCGCCCGCCAGTCGGAGCAGGAGCTGCGCGACGCGCAGGAACAGCTCACCAAGCTCGCCGCCGAGACCTTTGCACTGGCCGAGGATCTGGACCGCGCCCGCGAGGAGGCGGAGGCCGCCCGCATCGCCGCCGAGAACGCCAGCCGCGCCAAGTCGCGCTTCCTCGCCATGATGAGCCACGAGCTGCGCACGCCCATGACGGCCGTGATCGGCATGGGCGATCTGCTGATGGGCACGCCGCTGACCGACCAGCAGAAGGGCTTCGTCAAGACGCTGCGCTCGTCGGCCGACACGCTGCTGACCATCCTCAACGACATCCTCGACTTCTCCAAGATCGAGGCCGGGCAGCTGGAGCTGGAGGAGATCGACTTCTCCCTGCACCGGCTGATCGAGGACGTGGTGCAGCTCTTCACCGTGCGCGCCGCCGCCAAAGGGCTGACGCTGACCGCTTCCATCGCGCAGGACACGCCCCGCCACGTGCGCGGCGACCCGACGCGGCTGCGGCAGGTGCTGTTCAACCTCGTCGCCAACGCCATCAAGTTCACCGACCGGGGTGGCATCGAGGTCGCGGCCTGGTGCATGGAGGACGGCGAGGACCTTCAACTGCGCTTCGAGGTGGCCGACACCGGCATCGGCATGACCGAGGAGCAGCGCGCCCGCGTGTTCGAGGCCTTCGTGCAGGCCGACGCCTCGACCAGCCGCAAGTACGGCGGCACCGGGCTGGGGCTGGCCATCTGCAAGCGGCTGGTCCAGGCCATGGGCGGCGACATCGCGGTGTCCAGCACGCCCGGCCGGGGCTCCACCTTCCGCTTCTCGATCCGCTCGCACCCGGCCGAGGCGCTGCCTGCGGCCGACGCGCTGGGGCGTCCTCTGGCGGACCTGATCGGTGCTCCCGGGGATGCACTGGCCGTGTCGCTACGGCTGCTGCTGGGCGAAGACAACGACGTCAACCGCATGCTGATCTCCGCCATGCTGACCCGCATGGGACACCGGATCGACGCCGTGGCCGACGGGCGCGCGGTGGTCGCGGCCCTGCAGGCGGCGGAATACGACGTCGTGTTGCTGGACATGGAGATGCCGGTGATGGACGGCCGCTCCACGGCGCGCGCCATCCGGCGCATGAGCGGGCCGACCTCCCGCCTGCCCATCGTCGGCATCTCCGCCGACGCCCTGCCGGAGCATCGCGACGGGCACATGGCCGCCGGGCTCGACGCCTATCTGACCAAGCCCATCGACTGGGAGCATCTGAACGCCGTGCTGGTCGATCTGGCGACCCGGCCGCGCGATGGCCACGCCGTGCCGATGCCCGACCCGACCGACATGGTGCCGGAGCGCGACGTCTTCGCCCGCCTGCCGCTGATCGACCGGGTGAAGCTGTCGGAACTGCGGCTCGCCCTGGGGTCGGAAAGTCTGGACGGCATGCTGCGCCTGCTGCCGGAGACGGCGATGCGGGAACTGAGTGCCGTGCGATCCTCCCTGCAGGGCAACCGTCTGCGCGACCTGCGTCAAGCCGCCCACACGCTGGCCGGGCTGGCCGCCAATTTCGGCACACCGCGCATGGCCGCCATCGCCCGCGCGCTGAACGACAACTACACCGAGCCGGACAAGGTTGCGGCCCTGGTGCCGCTGCTGGAGCGCGTGGTGGAGGCGACGAGCCGCGCGATCATCGACACGGAAACCGGACCGCCGCCGCTCGGTTGAGCCGGCGGCACGGAGCCGGCGGCATCAAACCGCCGGCCGGCCGTCACTCCGCGGCGTTCGTCCCCCCGACCGCCGCGATGCGCTGGGGAATGAGTGCATTGATCGTCTGCCGCTGCTCGTCCAGACGGGCGTGCACGACGCGCGATTCCGTCTTCAATTCGGTTTCGATCCGGGCAAGGTCCGTGCGCACTCGGCCGACTTCACCCCTGACATCGGCGATCTCAGCCTTCAGCTCAGCCCGAACGCCTTCGATTTTGGCATCCAGGCTCCGCCCCAACTGCTCGATGGCGGCGAGGATCAGGTCGGACTTGTCGGTTCCGGTGGTGGACATCGGTGACTCCACGACGGCGCTTGCGTCAAGATAGCAGCAATGCGCGCGGGAGTCGAACCGCATGCGTCATGCGCCTGCGTGCCATTGGCGCGCCGCCCATTTGGCCGCCCATTTGGCCGCGTTGTCCCAAACCGCGTCGATCTGCTAAACCGGGGGCCATGGCACGTCGTCGCAGCGGGTCGCCCCGCATTACCCACCCGGACCAGTTCGATCTGCTCGACTTTCCCGAGCCGACCGCCGTCCTGCTGACCTATTCCGGCCGCACGGTCGATCTGGAGACCCCGGACTTCACCCATTTCGAGATCGAGGACATCGCGCGCCCGCTGGCCTATCAGTGCCGGTTCGTCGGCAACACGCGGGCCTTCTTCAGCGTCGCCCAGCATTGCGTGCTGGCGAGCCACCTCGTGCCCGAAGGCTACGAGTTCGACGCGTTGATGCACGACAGCGAGGAGGCCTTCACCGGCGACTGGCCGACGCCCTGGAAGGCGCGCATCGGGCGCGACGCCATCCGGGAGGCCATTGCCCCGATCAAGCACGCGCTCGCCAAGCGCTTCGGCTTCCGGTATCCGGAGCCGAAAGCCGTTAAGCTGGCCGACCAGCGCGCGCTGGCGACGGAACTGCGCGACCTGTGCGCGCCGCACCGAGTCAACTGGCAGGACCTGCCGCCCCCCGCCACGGAGCCCATCGTTCCGCTGGGGCCGGAAGAGGCCATGGCCGCCTTCCTCGCCCGCTATCGGGAGTTGAAGCCCGGCGGCTGATACGCCGCCTCAGGCCTGCCCGACCGTCTGCCCCGCCCCCCGGCCGCGCCGGCTGCGTGCGGCGGCCTGCCCGATGGCGAGGTCGTCGCCGAGGGCGCCGCCGGCCCCGCTTTCCGCCTGGTTCGCGCAGCGTTCCGCCAACTCGCGGATAGCGCCGCGGATCTGCGGGTCGCGGATGTTCTGGAAGTAGCGCGCGAGCATCAGCGCCTCGCGCGAGCGGAGCGTGCCCTCGGACTCCTCCGCCTGCGGCGCGCCCTCCGCGCCCTCCTGGGCGGTCTGGCGTTCCTCCAGGCCCTCGAAGAATACCGAGACGGGCACCCGGAAGAACTGCGCCAGCTTGAACAGCCGGCTGGCCGAGACCCGGTTGAAGCCCCGCTCGTACTTCTGAAGCTGCTGGAACGTCAGCCCCAGGGCGGAGGCCACGTCGCTTTGGCTGAGACCGGCCAGCATGCGCAGTTCGCGCAGGCGCTGCCCGACGAACACATCAACCTCGTTGAGGCCTTCCTTCTTCTCACGGCCGCGTTTTTTCACAGCATCCCCCCACGTCTTCCGGTGATACGTTCCGACGCGGCGCCGTTGTGCGGACGGCACGGATCAAGAAAGATTCCCCACCATCGGCGTCACGGAAAATTTGGCATCGCGCCGGCATGCATTGCAACTCAGCTATGACGCGCGGACCGCAAAGTCAACCTCTGCTTCGCCGTTTACTACCTCAGACACACTGTTGTCTGCAGGAAACAAACCGAAGGTACAGCCATTTCCTTCTTTCTTTCGGGGTATTTCTGGTGTAGCACTCCGGATGCTTGGCCAGGGACACGCGCCCGCAAAGAAGCGGCGGGCACGTTTTCCCCGGCGACGCGGCAACAGGGCGTTGCAATCGCGCATCGGTAGGCACTTTTTGCCGGGCACTGGGCAAATCCTGCCCATTCATTAACCTTCTGTTCATCAAGACGAAGCAGCATGCGCGCTGAAGTAGACCTCGGCGCGGATTTTGCAGCCACCTTGCTGCGCTTGCGAAATCAAGAACTTCCTGCCGCTGCCGGGGCATCCGATCGGGGAAACGCGCGTGAACAACCTGCTGCAGACATTGCGCAATCTCGGCCCCGCTCGCCTCGCGGCGATCGGCGGCGTGGGCATTCTGCTGATCGGGTTCTTCGTCTACCTGATGACGCGCCTCTCCACCCCGGAGATGGAGCTGCTCTACGCCGAACTCCAGCAGACCGAGGCGGCGGCCATCGCCAAGAAGCTGGAGGAGGCCAAGGTCCCCTTCACGGTCGACAAGACCGGCACGAAGATCATGGTCCCGTCGGAGCATGTCGGCCCCACCCGCATGAAGATGGCGGCGGCCGGACTGCCGTCCGGCGGCTCGGTCGGCTATGAGCTGTTCGACAAGGGCGAGGGTTTCGGCGCCACCAGCTTCATGCAGAACATCAACCACCTGCGCGCGCTGGAAGGCGAGATGGCGCGCACGGTGCAGACGCTGAACGGCGTGCAGCAGGCTCGCGTCCATCTGGTGCTGCCCAAGCGCGAGCTGTTCGCCCGCCAGCAGAACCCGGCGACCGCCAGCGTCTTCCTGAAGCTGCGCCCCGGCGCGCAACTGTCGCGCGAGAACATCCAGGCGATTCAGCACCTGATCGCCGCCTCGGTCCCGAACCTGGACCCCAGCCACATCTCCATCGTCGACGACAAGGGCAAGCTGCTGGCCCGCGGCACCGGCGCCGACAGCCCGGACGCCATGCTCGCCTCGGCGGAAGAGAAGAAGACCGCCTACGAAAGCCGGATCGCCCGCACCATCGAGGATCTGCTGGGCCGCACCGTCGGCTATGGGAAGGTGCGCGCGGAGGTTGCGGCGGACCTCGACTTCGACCGCATCACCACCCAGTCGGAAATCTTCGATCCGGAAAGCCAGGTCGTCCGCTCGACCCAGACGGTCAACGAGACGAACGAGAGCAGCGACCGCGACCCGCTGTCGCCCGTGACGGTGGACCAGAACCTGCCGACGGCGCAGGCGGGCAACAACGCCGGCCCGATCTCGCACAACAAGCAGGGCCGCAACGAAGAGACGATCAACTACGAGATCAGCAAGACCACCAAGAACCACGTCCGCGAGACGGGCCAGGTGCGGCGCATGTCCGTGGCGGTTCTGGTGGACGGCACATACGCGCCGGCCAAGGACGGCAACCCGCCGGCCTACCAGCCCCGCAACGAGCAGGAGCTGGAGAGCATCAAGGCGCTCGTCCGCTCGGCCGTCGGCCTCGACGCGGTGCGCGGCGACACGCTGGAAGTCGTCAACATGCGCTTCTGGTCGCCGGAAGACGACATCCAGAAACCGGAGGAACTGTTTCTCGGCATGACGAAGGAGGATCTGTTCCGCATCGCGGAGATGGTCGTGCTCGGCATCGTCGCCGTGCTGATCATCCTGCTGGTCATCCGCCCGCTGATCACCCGCGCCTTCGAAAAGGCCGATCAGCAGGAGGAGGACGACATGGACCGCCTGCTGGCCGACCAGAGCGGCATGCCCGCCGCACTCGCCGCGCCCACCGGCGCGCTGGCCCAGGATCTGGCGCTGGAGGCCGCCCAGGCGGACGAGGATCTGGAGCAGATGATCGACATCAACCGCGTCGAAGGCCGCGTCCGCGCCTCCTCGCTGCGCAAGGTGGGCGAGATCGTCGAAAAGCATCCGGAGGAAGCGGTGTCGATCCTGCGCAACTGGCTCTATCAGGAGAGCTGACGCGATGAGTTCCGTCCGCAAGTTCCTGTTCGACGAGTCCTTCGACGTCGATGCGCCGCCGCCCCGCCAGTATCAGGTGGACGAGGAGGACGCCTATCTGGAGGCTCCCCCCGAACCGGAACCCGTCCCCGAGGAGCCGGAGGAGCCCCCGCCCCCGCCGCCGCCCGTCTTCGGCGAGGCCGACATCGCCGCCGCCCGCGCCGAGGGCTATGCCGAGGGCGAGACGGCCGGCAAGTCGGCGGGTTACGGAAAGGGCTTCGTGGACGGCAGCAACGCTGGCCGCACGGAAGGCTACGAGAAAGCCAGGGTCGAGATCGAGGCGACCGTCCAGGCCCGCATCGCCAACGCGCTGGACGCCATCGGCGGCGGCGTGCAGCACCTGATCAACGAACAACGGTCCTCCGGCGCGATGCTCGCCGACCAGCCGGCGTACATCGCGCTGGCCATCGTCCGCAAGCTGATGCCGGAACTGGCGCGGCGCGGCGGCTTGATGGAGGTGGAAGGCATGGTGCGCGCCTGCCTGACCGACCTGATCGACGAACCGCGGCTCGTGGTGCGCGTCGCCGACGACACGATTGATCTGGTGCGCGAGCATCTGGATCAGGTGATCGGGTCGCGCGGGTTCGGGGCCACGCTGATGGTCGTGGGCGACCCGGCGCTCGCCCCGGGAAGCTGCCGGATCGAATGGGCCGAGGGCGGCGTGGAGCGCGACACCGCACGCCTGCTGGCCGAGATCGAACGGCGGATCGCGAACCTGCTGGAAGCACCGGCGCCGGTCTGACGCCGACGACGCCAAACACCGGTATTTTGGAGATTTGGATTAGATGGCCAAGGACAGCTTCTCCCTCGACGAGTTGGACAACGGCGGCCGGGGCGACGTTTCGGATTACGACACGGGCCTCGGCCCGGCCAAGGATCTGGAGGCGGTCTACGACATCCCCGTCCAGATCTCGGCCGTGCTCGGCAAGTCCACGATGCAGGTGAGCCAGCTCCTGAAGCTGGGCCGCGGCGCCGTGGTGGAGCTGGACCGAAAGGTCGGCGAGGCCATCGACATCTACGTGAACAACCGTCTGGTCGCCCGCGGCGAAGTCGTCGTCGTGGAAGACCGGCTGGGCGTGACCATGACCGAAATCATCAAGTCGGACCGCGGATGAGCGCCACCCGAGACACAGCGGACACGCCCCGCCGGGGCGGGCGCAATGGCCCCAGCGCGGTGTCGCCGGGGCGCGGCGCGCGGCTGCGCGGTGGGGTGGACGTGGCGACGCTGGTCGGGCTGGCCGCGGCGGCGGGGGTCATCTTCGTCGCCATGGCGTCCGGCGGCAGCTTCCGCTCCTTCATCGACCCGCCGTCGCTGATCATCGTGCTGGGCGGCACGCTGGCGGTCACCACGGCCTCCTTCTCGCTGGGCGACGTCGCCATCGCGTGGCGCGACGCCGGGTCGGTGCTGATCCATCGCACCAACGACCCGCGCGGCGTGGGCCGCCAAGTGCTGCTGCTGGCCGAGGCCGCGCGGCGCGCGCCGGAAACGCTGCGCAACGTGCTGCCGGAGCTGCGCCCCGAGTCCTTCCTGCACCGCTCCATCACGCTGGTCGCCGAAGGGCTGCCGCCCGACGACATCGAGCGGATGCTGACCGGCGAGGTGGAGGCCAGCGGCGCCACCCAGATCAAGAGCGCCGGCGTGCTGCGCCGGGGGTCGGAGGTGGCGCCGGCCATGGGCCTGATCGGCACGCTCGTCGGCCTCGTCCAGATGCTGGGCAGCCTGAACGACCCGTCCAGCATCGGGCCGGCCATGGCTCTGGCCCTGCTGACCACCTTCTACGGCGCCGTTCTGGGCAACGTCGTGCTCGCCCCGCTCGCCGCGAAGGTGGAGCGGACGGCCGAAGAAGATGCGCTTATCAAGACTCTCTACACCATCGGCGCCGTATCCATCGCGCGTCAGGAAAATCCGCGGCGTCTGGAGATGCTCCTGAACGCCGTCCTGCCGCCTGGAAAGCGGATTCAGTACTTCGACCGGGACTCCGACCGGGGATCTCCGAGGGGAGCGTAAACGATGCGTCTGATGATCGTTGGAACGTTGGAAGGGTACATCACCGCCGCCGGCAAGATCGCCATGCAGCGCGGGGCGAAGGTATCCCACACCGACAGCATCGAAGGGGCCCTGAACGCCCTGCGCGCCGCCGCCGGTGCCGATCTGGTGATGATCGACGTCAAACTCGACATCGCCACCTTCATCGACAGCCTGAAGGCGGAACGCATCACCATCCCCGTGGTGGCCTGCGGCATCGGCACCGACGCAGCGGCGGCGGTGAAGGCGATCCGCGCCGGCGCCAAGGAGTACATCCCCCTGCCCCCCGACGCGGAGTTGATCGCCGCAGTGCTGGAAGCGGTGGCGGAGGAAAGCCACGCCATCGTCTGCCAGGACCCGGCGATGATCGCCACCCTGCGCATGGCGGATCAGGTGGCCCCCAGCGACGCGTCGGTCATGATCACGGGCGAGAGCGGCACCGGCAAGGAGCTGATGGCCCGCTACATCCACCGCAAGAGCCGGCGCTCCGACGCGCCCTTCGTCGCGGTGAACTGCGCAGCCATCCCGGAAAACCTGCTGGAATCCGAACTGTTCGGCCATGAGAAGGGCGCTTTCACCGGCGCCGTCGCCCGCCGGCTGGGCCGGTTCGAGGAGGCCAACGGCGGCACGCTGCTGCTGGACGAGCTGTCGGAGATGCACCCGCGCCTCCAGGCCAAGCTGCTGCGCGCCATCCAGGAGAAGGAGATCGACCGCATCGGCTCGTCCCAGCCGGTGAAGGTCAACGTGCGCCTGATCGCCACCTCCAACCGCAACCTGGAGAACGAGGTCCGCTCCGGCAACTTCCGCGAGGACTTGTACTTCCGCCTGAACGTCTTCAGCGTCGCCATCCCCAGCTTGCGCGAACGGCCGGCGGACATCCCGCTGATCGCCGAGCATTTCCTGAAGAAATACGCGCAGGCCAACGGCGTGGGCGACAAGCGCCTGTCCGACGACGCGCTGGTCATGCTGCGGAACCACCACTGGCGCGGCAACGTGCGCGAGCTGGAAAACACCATGCACCGCGCGGTCCTGCTGTCGCGCGGCGAGGTGGTCGGTCCCGATGCCATCCTGCTGACCAGCCAGTCGCTGGCGCCGGAAGGCTCGGCCCAGGCGTCGATCCCGCAGAACTCGCCGGTCGCCAACCCCTTCGCGGGGCCGGGCGGCACCGTGCCGGCCGCCCCGCGCGGCTACGGCAACCCCGCCTCGGCCTACCCCAGCCTGCCCACCTCCTACGCGCCGCCGCCGGGCCACATCCCCGGCCAGGGGGCGAGCATGGGCGGCGGTATGGCGGGCGGCGCGGCCACCCAGCCGGCCGCCGTGCAGGGCCTCGTCGGCCGCACCGTGGCGGAGGTGGAGCGCGACCTGATCATCGGCACGCTGTCGCACTGCCTGGGCAACCGGACTCACGCGGCGAACATCCTGGGCATCTCCATCCGCACGCTGCGCAACAAGCTGAAGCAGTACAGCGAGGAGGGCGTGCCCGTGCCGCCGCCGGGTGCCGAGGAACGGGCCGCGGTCTGATCCGCTGAACGGGAGGAAGACGGGGACCTGACGGCATGGCGCTGACGGAACACACCGATCCGGGCGGAGGCGGCAGAGGCGGCCTCGGGGGCGCCAACATGGCCGCCTTCGGGGAGATGCTGACCGTCGCCAAGGCGTCGCTGAAGCGCGGCGACCTGGCGATGGCGGCCGGCATCATGCTGATCGTCGTCGGCCTGATCCTGCCGCTGCCGCCGATGCTTCTCGACATGATGCTCGGGGTCAACATCACCGTGTCGGTGTTGATCCTGATGGTCGTGCTGTTCATTGAGAAGCCGCTTGACCTGTCGGCCTATCCCACGATCCTGCTGATCACGACGCTGCTGCGCCTGTCGCTGAACATGGCGTCGACGCGCCTGATCCTGTCGCACGGGCACGAGGGCACGACCGCCGCCGGCCACGTCATCGAGGCGTTCGCCGGCTTCGTCATGGGCGGCGACTTCATCATCGGCGTGATCGTCTACGCGATCCTGACGATCGTGAACTTCAAGGTCATCACTGCCGGTTCGGGCCGCATCGCCGAAGTGGCGGCGCGCTTCACCCTGGACGCCATGCCCGGCAAGCAGATGGCCATCGACGCCGACCTGTCCGCCGGCATGATCGACGAGACCACCGCCCGCGCCAAGCGCAAGGAACTGGAGGACGAAAGCGCCTTCTTCGGCTCCATGGACGGTGCGTCGAAGTTCGTGAAGGGCGACGCCGTCGCCGGCCTGATGATCATGTTCATCAACATCATCGGCGGCGTGGCGCTGGCGGTCCTGCGCTACGACATGCCGGTGCTCCAGGCGCTGGACACCTTCACCAAGCTGACCATCGGCGACGGCCTCGTCTCGCAGATCCCGGCGCTCGTCATCTCCATCTCCGCCGGTTTCCTCGTGTCCAAGGCGGGCACGGGCGGCTCCACCGACAAGGCGGTGGTCGGGCAGCTGACCGGCCACGTCAGCGCGCTGGGCCTGTCGGCCGGCGCCATGACCATCCTGGCCCTGATGCCGGGCATGCCGATGCTGCCCTTCATGCCGGTGATCGGCGCGATCGGCGCGGCCGCCTGGTACCTGCCGAAGATCCGCGCGAAGAAGGAGGCGGAGGAGGCCGAGGCCGCGGCGCAGGAGGCCGCCGGCCTGGGACCGGACGGCGCCCCGGCCCCGGTCGCCGACGAGCCCATATCGACGGCGCTGGCCATCGACCTGATCCGGCTGGAGTTGGGCTACGGCCTGCTGTCGCTCATCAACCAGCCGCAGGCGGGCAGCCATCGCCTGACCGACCAGATCAAGGGCCTGCGCCGGCAGATCGCCGGCGAGGTCGGCTTCGTCATGCCGGCCGTGCGCATCCAGGACAACCTGCAGCTTCCGCCCAACGCCTACATCATCCGCATCAAGGAGATCGAGGCGGGGCGCGGCGACATCCGGCCCAACATGCTGCTGGTCATGGACCCGCGCGGCGAGGCGATGAGCCTGCCCGGCGAACAGACGGTGGAGCCGACCTTCGGCCTGCCCGCCATCTGGATCGAGCCCGGCTACCGCGAGGAGGCGCTGTTCAAGGGCTACACGGTCGTGGATCCCTCCACGGTCATCACCACGCACCTGACCGAGCTCATCAAGGACAACATGCCGGAGCTGCTGTCCTTCACCGAAACGCAAAAGCTTCTGGACGAGCTGGACAAGGAACACCAGAAGCTGATCGCCGATGTGGTGCCGCAGCAGATCACCGTGGGTGGATTGCAGCGTGTATTGCAGAACTTGCTTGCGGAACGCGTGTCGGTACGCGATCTTGCAACAATCTTGGAAGGCGTTTCGGAGGCGGCAAGCCAAACCCGCAGCATCACGCAGATCACCGAGCATGTGCGCACGCGCCTGTCCCGGCAAATCTGCGACGCGAACATCAACGAGATGGGATTCATCCCGCTCGTCACCCTGTCGCCCGAATGGGAACAGGCCTTCGCGGAATCGCTTGTGGGCGACGGCGACGACCGGCAACTGACGATGGCGCCAAGCCGCTTGCAGCAATTCATCACTTCGGTCCGCCAAACCTTCGAGCGACACGCCATGATGGGCGAGACCCCCGTCCTGTTGACCAGCCCCCTGATCCGGCCCTTCGTCCGCTCCATCGTCGAGCGGTTCCGGCCGGCGACCGTGGTGATGTCGCAGAACGAGATCCACCCCAAGGCGAAGATCAAGACCCTGGGGCAGATCTGATGGCAGAGGCCATGATCCACGACCTTGACTGGCTGGAGGCTCGCTTATGCGGCTGAAGTCCTTCCATGCCAAGTCCATGTCCGAAGCCATGCGGATGGTCCGCCAGGCGCTGGGCGACGATGCGATCATCGTCGCCACGCGCGAGGAGGAAGGCGGCGGCGTGCGCGTGACCGCGGCGGTGGAGGACGACGACCTGCTGATGGCGCAGGCGCGCCTCGCCCAGGCCTCCCGCGCTCCGGCCCCCGTCGAAGAGGAAGAAGAACCGGAAATCGACGTCGGCGAGGTCGTCGCCGACGTGCTGCACCGCCACGGCGTCCCGGCCGCACTGGCCGAACAGCTGATCGACGCGGCGGCGGGGCTGGACACCGACGACCCGACGCTGGCGCTGGGTGCGGCGCTCGACAGCCTGTTCACCTTCAGCCCCCTGCACGACAAGCGCACCGGCAACAAGCCGCTGGTGCTGGTCGGCCCGCCGGGCAGCGGCAAGACGCTGGTCGTCGCCAAGCTCGCGGCGCAGGCCGTGTTCAAGAAGCGCTCCGTCGGCGTGATCACCACCGACACGGTGCGCGCGGGCGGCATGGAGCAGCTGGCCGCCTTCACCCGCCTGATGAAGATCAAGCTGGCGACGGTGGAGGACCCCGACGCGCTGGCCGGCGCCTTCGAGGTGAACCGCGGCGCCGACGTCGTGCTGGTGGACACCGCCGGGCGCAACCCCTACGACGCGGAAGAGATGGCCGACCTGAAGGCGCTGCTCTCCGCCGGGGTGGCGGAGCCGATCCTGGTTCTGCCCGCCGGCATGGACGCGCTGGAGGCCGCCGACATCGCCCAATCCTTCAAGGCGATGGGGGTGCGGCGGATGCTGATCACCCGGCTGGACATGGCGCGCCGCCTGGGCAGCCTTCTGGGCACCGCCCACCGCGCGCGCATGGCCTTCTGCAACGCCAGCGTTTCCTCCAAGGTTGCCGAAGGGCTCACGCCGCTGAACCCGATGGCCTTCGCACGCCTGATGATGCCTGCCGAAGACAAGGCGCCGCGCGGCGCCGCCAAACCTGCCGTCTCCCCTAAGACCAAAGCCGTTCGCTCTTCGTCGTCGAGGACCCTCCCATGACCGATCCGGTGTTTCCGGCCGCCCTCAAGAACGTTCGCCCGCTGCGCGGTGCCAACGTCATCGCCGTGGCCAGCGGCAAGGGCGGCGTCGGCAAGACGTGGTTCTCGATCACGCTCGCCCACGCCCTGACCAAGATGGGCAAGAACTCGCTGCTGTTCGACGGCGATCTCGGCCTCGCCAACGTGGACATCCAGCTGGGTTTCCAGCCGAAGAACGACCTGGGCGCCGTCATCAACGGCGACGTGACGCTGAGCCGCGCGGCCCAGCGCTTCCCGGAGGGCGGCTTCGACATCATCGCCGGCCGTTCCGGTTCCGGCACGCTGGCCCAGCTGCCGAGCCAGCGCCTGTCCGGCCTGCGCAACGACCTGCTGGAACTGGCGCGCACCTACGACTGCGTCATCATGGACATGGGCGCCGGCGTGGACCGCACGGTGCGCACCCTGTCCGGCCCGGCCGGCACGACGCTGGTGGTGACGACGGACGAGCCGACCTCGCTGACCGACGCCTACGCCTTCATCAAGCTGACCCACGCCACCAACCCGGCAGCCGACCTGCGCGTCGTGGTGAACATGGCGCAGAGCGTGAAGGACGGGGAGCGCACCTACGGCACCATCCTGAAGGCCTGCCAGAACTTCCTGCGCTACAAGCCCGCGCTGGCCGGCATCATCCGCCGCGACCTGAAGGTGCGCGACGCGATCCGCAATCAGTCGCCGCTGCTGACCCGCTCGCCCGCCTGCGACGCCGCGCGGGACGTGCAGGCCATCGCCCAGCGGCTGCTCAGCGGCCAGTAAAGCCCGATGGGAGGTGCCATCCCTCCCGCTGTCTCCGGTCCGCCCGCGGCCCCGGCCGCCGGGCCGGCCGCGACGCCGGCCCCAGGGGCGGTGGTAGTGGCGGTGGCCGACGTCACCGTCCAGGCTCTGCCCGAGCGTTTGCAGGATCTCGCCCGCGCGGTGCTGCTGACCGGGACCGTCGCCGGCGAGACGCCGGAAGGGCTGACCCGCATCCGCACCCAGGCCGGCGAAATCCTGCTGCAAACGCCGACCCCGCTGCCCACCGACAAGCCGGTCACCCTCCAGATCACGCCCGGACAGGGGCAGGACCAGGGCGTCAAGGTGACGCTCCTGCTGCAAGGGGTGACAACCACTCCCGCCCAGGCGGGCGGCGCGACGGCGGCCCAGGCAGGCGCGGGGGCCGGCGCGGGTGCCGGCCCGGCGGTCATCCTGCCGAACCCGACACTGCTCACGGCCACCACCGCCCCGGCTACCCCGGCAGCCCAGCCGTTGCCCCAGCCAATACCGCTGCTGCTGCCCGGCACCATCGTTCCGGCCCTGGTCATCGCCGCAGCCCCGAAGGCGCCGGCACCGCCCGGCGCATCGCCGACGCTACCGGGCCAGACGGCGCAGCCGGCGGCCACAGCCCCCTCCCCGGTTCCCTCTCTGGCAGCGGAGCCCGGTGCCACCGTACCGACGCCCTCGTCGGCAAATGCACCGGCGAGCGCTCCGGCCACGCCCATCCCAGCCGGCGCTTCGCCCGCAAGTCCAACTCCCGCCGCCCCACCCCAGGCCGCTCCGCCAACCGCCGGCACGGCGCCGCCGGCCGGGAAGCCGATGCTCGACACGCCGGTGCAACTCGGCGGGGACGCTGCGCACCCCGGCGCCGAAGGCCCACCGCCCAGCCCCACTTCCGCCACCATGCCGGCCCCGACAAGCGCCCCCGAACCGGAACTGCCGCAGGGCGGCACCGTCGCGCTGAAGATCCTGACGATCACTCCGCCGCCGAACCAGCCCGAGCCCAACCAGCCGGACAAGGCCGTCCCGGACAATCCAAGCCCCCGGAATCCGGCCCCAAAGAATCCCGACCCGGCACCGGCCGGCGGTGACGACGCGAAGGCCGCGCCAAAGCCCAGCGCACCGGACACCGACCGCTCGCCGGACCAGACAGCCTCAGAGAGTCCCGATCTTCCCGATGCGCCGGTTTTGCGGGGCACCGTCGCCGGCCGGACGCCGCAGGGGCAGCCGATCCTCGCGACGAAGCAGGGCATGCTGGCGCTGAACGTCCAGGCGCAGCTGCCGCAGGGCGCCATTGTCACGGCCGCGCTGACCGATCCGGCCGAGGCGATGAAGGCCGCCGCGCATCCCGCCCCCGAACTGGGGCCGATGACGCCGCGCGACTGGCCGGCGATGCGGCAGCTCCTCACCTCGCTGGCCGGCGTGGACCGGGCGGCGGCGCAGACGGTGTTGTCCACCATCATGCCGCAGCCGAACCGCAAGCTCGGCGCGGCGCTCAGTTTCTTCCTGTCGGCGATCCGGGGCGGCGACGCCCGCGCCTGGCTGGGCGAGGAGGCCACCGCCGCACTTGAGAAAGCCGGGCGCGGCGACCTTCTCCAGCAATTGGATCGGGAGTTCAAGACCCTGCAGCAGCAGGCGGCCGAGCCGCTGCCCGGCGACTGGCGCCCCTACACCCTGCCGATGATGGACGCCAACGGGCCGAACCCCATCCAGCTCTTCATCCACCCGATCAAGGACGATGAGGAGGAAGGCGGCGCAAAGGGCAAGCGTGGCGGGAAGGGCAGCCGCTTCCTGCTCGACCTCGACCTGAGCCGCCTCGGCCCCATGCAGCTGGACGGGCTGGTGCAGCCGAACCGGTTCGACCTGATCCTGCGCAGCCACACGCCGCTGGCGCCGGAACTGCGGCTCGACCTGATCCAGATTTTCGCCGACAGCGTCCGCGCGGTGGGCTATGTCGGCGGCCTGTCCTTCCAATCCGGCGCCAAATGCTGGGTCAAGCTGACCCGTGCCGGGGCCGGCAGCCAGAGTTATACCGCCTGAGCGCTACACCGCCTGACGAGCACGTCCCCATGCACCGCCGCGAGTTGCTGACCACCCGTCCCAGCCCCGACGCCCGCCACGACTATCTCGTGGAACTGGCCGGCGAGCCCGCGCCCGGCACACGCCTGACCGTGCGCTACGTTCCCGACCGCGTGGTGATGGAGCCCGGAGGGTTCGGCGCCTATCTGCCGGCGCTCGCCGACCTCGCCGCCGAAGGACTGGAAGTGCTGGCCCTCGCCGTTCTGGACGACCTCAACAACGAGCTGGTGCCGCGCTGGGCGGAGGTGACGGCGGAACGGACCACGCCCCTGCCCCACCGCATCGTCGTGGAAGACCGCCAGCCGACCTGGGACAACCCGCATCTGTTTGACCGGATGCGGAAGATTTGAAGGGGCAAACGCTTTACGGCTCGGCGCTGCTTTCCTCCTGCTGGCGGCGGCGGAAGCCGACCAGCGCCGTTTCGTCCAGCATGTTGGCTTCCTTGCGCTTCAGCTTTTCCTTCTCGCGCTTCAGGCGCTCTTCCTCGGCCAGTTCGTAGCGCTTCAGTTCCTGGAAGGCTTCGGCCATCTCGTCCGTCGCCACCATGATCTGCGCCTCCACCTGCCCCATGGACTGGGTCAGGCGTTTGCCGCGTTCCATCGCCGCGCGGATGTAGTTGCTGAAGGTGTAGGACTGTTCGGGGTTGCTGCGCGCCGCCTCCTGCTCCGCGGCGATTTCCTCCTTCAGGCGGTCCATTTCGGCCTTCAGGCGGTCGGCAAGACTTTGAAGCTCGGCCAGGGCGCGGCGCTTCTCGTCGAGTTTCCACTTCTGCAAGCGGATGATGGTTTTGAGGCTGCTCATTCTTGCTCTTGCGGCGGCCACTGGTCGATGCCGAAGATGGCCGCCAGTTGGGCGTAGCTGTCGGCGAGGTCGGTGGCCTCGCGCTTGCCTTGCTTGAGGAAGGCCTCAAGCGCCGGCTGGTAATGGATGGCCTCGTCCACCTGCGGATCGGTTCCTTTGCGGTAGGCGCCCAGGCGGATCATCTCCGCCATGTTGTCGTAGGACGACATCAGCCGGCGCGCGTGGTTCACCAGCTCGTTTTCCATGGGCGTGTTGCAGCCGGGCATGGTTCGCGACACGCTGCGCAGGATGTTGATGGCGGGATAGCGCCCGCGCTCGCCGATCTGGCGTTCCAGCACGATGTGGCCGTCCAGGATGCCGCGCACGGCGTCGGCGATGGGCTCGTTGTGGTCGTCGCCTTCCACCAGCACGGTGAACAGGCCGGTGATGGACCCCGAACCCGCGACGCCGGGACCGGCACGTTCCAGCAGGCGCGGCAGTTCGGCGAAGACGGTCGGCGGATAGCCCTTGGTCGTGGGAGGCTCGCCCGCCGACAGGCCGATCTCGCGCTGGGCCATGGCGAAGCGCGTCACGCTGTCCATCATGCACAGCACGTTGCACCCCGCGTCACGGAAGGCTTCCGCCACAGCCAGGGTCATATAGGCGGCCTGACGGCGCATCAGCGGCGCCTCGTCGGAGGTGGCGCAGACGACGACGCTGCGCGCGAGGCCTTCCTCGCCCAGATCCTCGGTGATGAATTCCTGAAGCTCGCGGCCACGCTCCCCGATCAGGCCGATCACCGCGACCTCGGCGGCGGAGAAGCGCGCCAGCATCGACATGACCGACGACTTGCCGACGCCGGAGCCCGCGAAGATGCCCATGCGCTGCCCGCGGCAGCAGGTGAGAAAGGCGTTGATGGCGCGGATGCCCAGGTCCAGCTTTTCGCCCACGCGGGCGCGGGAATGGGCGGAGGGCGGGTTGTTGCGGATGGGCACGCCGTGCGGTCCCTTGGGCAGCGGCCCCTTGCCGTCCACGGGCTCGCCCAGCGCGTTGATGACACGGCCGAGCCAGGCCTCGCACGGATAGACGGCCGGCTGCCCGTCGGACACCAGCGCGCGGCAGCCCAGCCCGACGCCGTCGATCGATCCGAACGGCATAAGCAATGCGCGCCCTTGTCGAAAGCCGACGACCTCACAAGGTACTTGCCGACCGTCGCGCGTTTCGACCAGGCATCGGCCGCCGACGGACAGTTCCTTTTCGATCCCGCCGACCTCGACCAGCAGGCCGAGCACGGCGGTGACGCGGCCGAACCGGCTGTAGCCGGGAACGGCGTCGATTTCGTGAAGGAGGCGGGCGACGTCGGCGGGCACGGCTTTGCTGTTTCGCGGACGTGAACGGGAATTCGGCTGGCCGAGGGCTGTTGCCTCTTAACCACGCCCGTATGATCGTCCGGAAATATTAACGTTAAATGAAGCGCTATGCCTCTGGCGTTAAGCTGAATCGTCTGTTAACCTCTGTAAACAGACAGACCGATCTGTTAAGGGTCATATAACCCTACCACGCCTTATCGGGTTGCCAGAAACGCGCCATCAAACGTCGGGATATCGCCATGAGGGTTCTGCTGGTTGAAGACGATACGTCCATCGCGAAGAGCATCGAACTGATGCTCCAGTCGGAGGGCTATATCGTCGACTCTACCGACCTCGGTGAGGACGGGCTCGAAATCGGCAAGCTGTACGATTACGACATCATCATCCTCGATCTGATGCTGCCGGACATCGACGGGTACGAGGTGCTGCGCCGCCTGCGCGCCGCGCGCGTGACCACGCCGATTCTGATTCTCTCCGGCCTGTCGGAACTCGACCACAAGATCAAGGGCCTGGGCTTCGGCGCGGACGACTATCTGACCAAGCCCTTCGACAAGCGCGAGCTGATCGCCCGCATCCAGGCCATCGTGCGCCGGTCCAAGGGCCATTCGGACAGCATCATCCGCACCGGCCGCCTGACCGTGAACCTGGACACCCGCACGGTGGAGGTGGACAACCAGCCCCTGCACCTGACCGGCAAGGAATACGGCATCCTGGAACTGCTGAGCCTGCGCAAGGGCACGACCCTGACCAAGGAGATGTTCCTGAACCATCTCTACGGCGGCATGGACGAGCCGGAACTGAAGATCATCGACGTCTTCGTCTGCAAGCTCCGCAAGAAGCTCGCCGCCGCCACGCAGGGCGACAACTACATCGAGACGGTGTGGGGCCGCGGCTATGTCCTGCGCGACCCGCACGAGGACGCCGCCCCGCTCCCGCGCGTTCCGCACCAGCAAGCGCAAGCCGCGGGCTGAAACGCCGATCACAAAAAAGGGCCGAGCGGAAGCTCGGCCCTTTTTGCATTGACGGTTCAGTGAACCTGTATCAGATCGCCGCTTTCAGCCCGGACGTGGAGAAACCACCCAGGCTGTAGAGCCCCCGCTGGCCTTCCACCGGCTTGAAGCGCTCGGTGATGCCGAGCACGGTTTCGGCGCCGCCCAGATAGAGCACGCCATCCTGCGGCATCTGGCGGGCGATGCCCTCAAGCACCTTGGCCTTGGTCGGCTGGTCGAAATAGATCAGCACGTTGCGGCAGAACACCACGTCGAACTGGCCCAGCGGGGACAGGTCGCTCAGCAGGTTGTATTCGCGGAAGCTGACCATCTGCCGCAGCTGCTGGCTGATCTGCCACTTGTCGCCCTGCTGCTTGAAATGCTTCACCAGCATCTGGATGGGCAGGCCGCGCTGCACCTCGAACTGGGTGTAGATGCCCGACTTGGAGCGCTCCACCATCTCCGCCGAAATGTCGGTGCCCACGATCTCGATGCGCCAGCCGGCCAGCTTCGCCGATTCCTCGCTCAGCAGCATGGCGAGCGAGTAAGCCTCCTGCCCGGACGAGCAGGCGGCCGACCAGATGCGGATCGACCGCTTGGCGGCGCGCGCCGTCAGCAGTTTCGGCAGAACAATCTGCTTGAACTGGTCGAACGGCTTCTGGTCGCGGAAGAAGGAGGACTCGTTGGTGGTCATGGCCTCCGTGATGTCGCGCAGCAGGGCTTCGTCCTTGCGCGTCCGCACGGTGGAGGCCAGTTCCTCCAGCCCCTTCATGTTCCACTTCCGCGCGACCGGCATCAGCCGGGATTCGAGCAGATAGGCCTTGTCGCGGGTCAGTACGAGGCCGGAACGCTGCTTGAGCAGCGTGGAGAACATGTCGAAATCTTCGACCCTCATGCTGCCCTCGTCGCGAACTTGCGGATGTAGGGGCCGATTTCCTTCAGCGGCAGCACGGCCGAGCAGATGCCCGCCTGGGCCACGGCGCCGGGCATGCCCCAGACGACGCTCGACGCTTCATCCTGGGCGATCAGGGTGCCGCCCGCGTTGACCAGATCGGTGCAGCCCTTCAGCCCGTCCTGCCCCATGCCCGTCAGGATGCAGGCCAGCACCTTGCGGCCGCCGTAGGCGCGCATGATGGAGCGCATCATCGGGTCCACGGCGGGACGGCAGAAATTCTCCGGCGGATCCTTGGTCAGGGAGATCACGTTCGCCCCGCCGCGCTGCGCCACCAGCATGTGGAAGTCGCCGGGGGCGATGTAGCAGCGCCCGCTCACGATGGGCTCGCCGTCCTTCGCCTCCTGGGCGTTCAGGCCGCACTGGCGGGTGATGTGCTCCGCCAGGATGGTGGTGAAGGTGGCCGGCATGTGCTGGGTGATCAGGATCGGCTGAGTAACGCTGCCCTTCAGGTGCGCCAGCACCTCGAACAGAGCTTGCGGACCGCCCGTGGAGCTGCCGATGGCGATGATGTCCGGCTTCGCCTGGATCCCGCCCGCCGGCGCTGCGGCCGGGCGCAGCGTGACCTGCGGCGTTTCCCGCTTCAGGAAGGAGGCCGGCGGCGGGGTCAGCGGGCGGATTTCGCCGCGGGTGCGGGACCCGGCGCGCCTGGCCGCCGCGCCCAGCGCCTTCACCTTGGACACCAGCTCGCGCTTGAAGTCCTCCGCCCCGCCCAGTTCGCGGGTGGAGGTCGGCTTCGGGATGTAGTCGGCCGCACCGGCCGACAGGCAACGCATGGACACGTCGGCCCCGCGCAGCGTCAGCGTGGAGGCCATGATGATCTTCACCTGCGGCGCCACGGCCAGCAGCTTCGGGATGGCGGTCAGCCCGTCCATCACCGGCATCTCGATGTCCAGCACGATCACGTCGATCGAGTTGCGCTGGAGCGAGTTGATGGCCATCTGGCCGTCGCCCACGGACGCGACGACGCGGATGTCCGCATCGCCTTCCAGGGCGCGGGTCAGCAGGCCGCGGATGACGGCGGAGTCGTCCACCACCATGACCCGGACGGGGTCCGGGCCGGACGGCGGCGGCGCGGCGATGGGGCTTCTGCCAAAGCGATCGGACATGAGGCGCTAAGCCTTTCGACGGTCGGAATGCATGAGCGCGGAACGACAACCGCGCATCACAGCAGCCCGACCTGCTGGAACTTGGTCTGGATGATGTCGCTGTCGAAGGGCTTCATGATGTACTCGTTCGCCCCTGCGGACAGCGCTTCCTGGATGTGGGCAAGGTCGTTTTCCGTCGTGCAGAAAACGACCTTGGGGAAATCCCCGCCGCTCATCTTGCGCAGCCGGCGCAGGAACTCGATCCCGGTCATGACCGGCATGTTCCAGTCCAGCAGGATCGCGTCGGGCATTTGATCCGCGCAGGCCTCCATGGCCTGCTTGCCGTCCTCCGCCTCGGTGCAGGCGAAGTTCAGCTCCTCCAGGATCTTCCGCGCGACCTTGCGGACCACGCGGCTGTCATCGACCACAAGGCAGGATTTCATCGTAACACGGGCCTCAGGCTTCGCTTTTCATGCCGACCGGAGAGGTTAGCCTCAGGCCGCTTCCATGTTGGTGAAGTTCAGCAGACGCGGCACGTCGAGCACCACCATCAACTGCCCGTTCAGGCGGTAGATGCCCGTGGACACCTCGCGCCAGCGCGGGTCCAGGGTGGCCGGGTTGCGCTCGAAGTCGTCGTTGGAGAGGCTCAGCACCTCGCCCACCGAGTCCACCATCAGGCTGTACAGCTCGCCGCGCAGGTCCACCACGATGGACATGCCCGGCTTGTCCTTCGGCCGCGACGACAGGCCGAGCCGCAGGCGCACGTCGATGGCGGTGACGATGCGGCCGCGCAGGTTCAGCGAGCCGGCGACCTCCGGCGGGGCGAGCGGGATGCGCGTGATCCGCTGATGCCCCAGCACGTCCTGGACCTGCAAGACCGGAATGCCGAACAACTGGTCGGCAATGGTCATGGTCACATAGTCCTGGCTGCCGCCGGAGACGATCTCGTCGCCCTTGGCCTTCTTGGTGGTGGTGGGCAGCTTGGCGTTGCTCATGCGGCACCTTTCTGCTCGGACAGCGTCTGCTGCAGCGCGTACAGCAGCGCGTCACGGTCGAACTTGGCGACATAGTCGGTGAAGCCGGCCTGCCGGCCGCGGTCGAGGTCGCGCGGGCTGGCGTGGCTGGACAGCGCAACCATCGGTATTTCGGCCCAGCGGCCACCCTGGCGCACCGCTTCGGCGAAGTCGAAGCCGCTCATGCCCGGCATCTCGATGTCGGAGACGATGACGTCGAAGTCCTCGCCCGCTTCGCAGAGCGCCAGCGCCTCGTTGGCGTTCTCCACCGCGGTCACGTCGTAGCCGGCGACCGACAGCAGCGGGGTCAGCAGGTTGCGGAAGAAGGGGCTGTCGTCCACCAGCAGCACGCGCTGGAGCGCCTTCTCCTCCTCGTAGGCTTCGGTCGAGGACGAGCCGAACCAGTCCTTGTAGGCCTGCGTCAGGAAGAAGCCGGCGTCGATGACGTCGGTCGCCTTGCCGGCGATGATCGCGGAGCCCATCAGGCCCGGACGGTCGGCGGTGAGCTGCACCTGGAGCCGTTCCTCCACGATGTCCACGATCTCGTCCACAATCAGGCCCATGGACCGGTCGCCGTCGGCGAAGACCAGCACCGGCTGGCGCCCCTCGCCCTGCATCATGAAGCCCGGGTCGATCGGAACCAGCGGCATCAGCTTGCCGCGGTACTGGACCACAGGCATGCCGTTCGACGATTCGACGGACGCGAGGTCCACGTCCTCCAGGCGGGCGACCAGCGACAGCGGCACCGCCTTGGGCGCGCCCTCGCCGGCGCGGAACAGCAGCAGCGCCATCTTGTCCTCCTGGCGCGTGGCCTGGACGGAGGTGGTCTCCTTGCTGACATTCTCGCCCATGGTCATCTCGCCGGTGGCCGACGCGATGCCGTTCGGATCGAGGATCATGATGACCGAGCCGTCGCCGAGGATGGTGTTGCCCGAGAACATCTCGATGTGGCGCAGGATCGGCGCCACCGGCTTCACCACGATTTCCTCGGTGTCGAACACGCGGTCGACCATGATGCCGAAGGTGTAGGTGCCGACCTGGGTGACGACGATGAAAGTCTCGTCGTCCTTCTTCTCCGCCGCCCCTTCCTGGTCGTCGAGCCGCAGCAGCTCCTGCAGGGAGACGAGCGGCAGCAGGCGGTTGCGCAGCCGGAGCACCGGGGTGCCCTTCAGCCGTTCGATGGTGTGCTCGCTGTCGGCGGCGGCGCGCACCAGCTCGACGACGCTGATCTGCGGGATGGCGAAGCGCTCGCCCGCGCATTCCACGATCAGGGCGGAGACGATGGCCAGCGTCAGCGGGATCTTGATGACGAAAGTCGAGCCCTTGCCCTGCTGGGACTTGATCTCGATCGTGCCGCCGATCTTCTCGATGTTGGTCTTCACCACGTCCATGCCGACGCCGCGGCCCGACACGTTGGTGACCTTCGCCGCGGTCGAGAAGCCCGGCTTCATGATGAACTGGATGATCTGCTGGTCCGACATGGTCGCCAGCTCACCCTCGGACGCCAGACCGTTCTGGATGGCCTTCTGCTTGATCTTGTCGATCGCGAGGCCTTTGCCGTCGTCCTGGATCTCGATGATGATGTGACCGCCTTCGTGATAGGCGTTCAGCGTGATCCGGCCGGTTTCCGACTTGCCGGAGCGCAGGCGCTCCGCCGGGGTCTCCAGCCCGTGGTCCGCCGAATTGCGCACCATGTGCGTCAGCGGATCCTTGATCAGCTCCAGCACCTGACGGT
This sequence comes from Azospirillum mesophilum, assembly GCF_053470405.2. Classification (NCBI taxonomy): domain Bacteria; kingdom Pseudomonadati; phylum Pseudomonadota; class Alphaproteobacteria; order Rhodospirillales; family Azospirillaceae; genus Azospirillum; species Azospirillum mesophilum. Next base: position 65,770 of record NZ_JBPXMQ020000024.1, on the reverse strand, counting down.
CAAGCTCAGTGTCGGCGCCGAGCATCTGGAGGTCGATCTTCTTGGCCAGTTCGTGCGCCAGATCGCGCACCAGACGCGGCAGCTTGGCCCAAGCGTTGCCGATGGGCTGCATGCGCGTCTTCATGACGCCTTCCTGCAGCTCCGACGTGACGTGGTTCAGGCGCTGCAGCGGGGCGGCGAACTCGCTTTCCTTCTGCGACCGCAGGATCTGGAGCAGCTGGTTGCGGGTCAGCACCAGCTCCGACACCATGGTCATCAGGTTTTCGAGCAGGTCCACGTTGACGCGGATGGTCTGCGCGGCGACCGCCGATTCCTTGGTGGCAGCCTCGCCGCCACCGCCGGCGGCACCACCGCTATCGGCGGCGACCGGGGCCGGGACCTTGCTGGCGGCCGGGGCGGGTTCGGCCTCCGGAACGACCAACTCTTGCGACGGGGCGGGCTCCTCCGCCGGCTCCGGCGCCACGGGGGCGAGCGCGGTGCTGGTCGGGCCGGGGGTGGCGTTCCAGAGCGCCTCAAGCTCGTCGAGCGTGACGTTTCCGGACGACGCGGGTGCTGCGGCAACCTCCTCGGCAGCCGGGACGGGCGGCGGGGGCGGAGGCGGCGGAGCGGCCTTCGGCGCGGCGGCCGCACCGCCCAGCTTGCCCTCGGCGCACAGGTTCAGGCGCTCGATCAGCGGCAGGTCGTCGCCCGGCGGTTCGGCCTCGGTGGCCTCCAGCACGGCGAGCAGGCTCTTGATGGTGTCCAGCGCCTGGAGGATCAGCGACACCGCTTCCGGCGTGATGGTCAGCTCGCCGTCGCGGAACTTGCCCAGCACGTTTTCCGACGCGTGCGCCACCTTTTCCAGGCGCGGCAGGCCGAGGAAGCCGCAGGTGCCCTTGATGGTGTGGACGAGTCGGAAAATGTTGGAGAGCAGTTCCGGGTTGTTGGGATTCTGCTCCAGTCGGACAAGCTCGACGTCGAGGACCGACAGGTTTTCGTTGGTTTCCGTCAGGAATTCGGAGAGCAGATCATCCATGTCGCGATCCCCAAGCCCTCTATTATGGTCCGTTTCCGGCCGGCCGTCCGGGCGAGCGGCTTGCACAATGCCGCCGGTACGGGCCATTCCAGGTACGCGGGGAGCGTGTCAAACACTGATTAAGAGAACCTTACCTCTTTCGATACCACCCAGGGGTCCGATTGCGGAATCCGCGTGCCGTTTCCATAGTCACAGCGACGCGGGTTCGGACGAGGGCAAAAATGGCCGGAGAGGGCATGACGGACGAAGAGTTGGCGAGGGGCGTGCGCGAGGCTGTGGCCGCGCTGAACGAGGCGCTGGCGGCGGCGGCCCGCCAGGGTGTCGCGGTCGAGCTGCGCACCACCGCGCACCAGACCACCACCGGAGTGGAGCAGCTGGTCGCCGAGGTGCGCCTTTTCAAACAGATCTGACGTCGTTCACCACTCGACGGTGAAGACCAGCATCTCCGGCCCGGACGGGATGGCCGCAACGCGATAGCCGTCATCCTCGGCGAAGCGGCCGGTCATGTAGGCGTGGATTGCACGCGGCGTCAGGTCGTCCGCCTTGGCGGTGCCGGCCAGCGCCACCGCGACTTCCTCCTTCAGCGCGCCTGGGCGGCCGGCCGCGGTGATGGTGAAGCGCCCGGATTGCTCGTCGCCGTCGGCGGCCACGGTGATGGTGCCCCCGTGGGTCAGCGCCTCGTCGGCCAGGATGATGACGTTCAGCAGCACCTTCGCCGCCCCACGCTTGAAGGCGAGCTGGTCGTTGGGCACGCCCACCGGCCAGTCAAGCTTGGTCCGCCCGCCCTCCAGCAGCCCCTGCGCGGCGGCGCGGGTGTCGCCGAAGCCCTTCTGCTCCCGCCCGGCCAGCCCGTAGGCGAGGCGGAACACGCGCAGCCGCCGGTCGGCCTGGCCCGAGGAATGCTCGATCAGCTTGACCGCCTCCCCCATGAAGCCGCCGGCCGGTTCGTCCTCCATCTCTTCGATCAGTTCCAGCCCGTTGCGGATCGCCCCCACCGGGCTGACGAGGTCGTGGCAGATGCGGGAGGCGAGAAGCTCGATGACGCGGATGTCCAGCGGCACGGGGTGATCTCCAGGCAATGGGAACCGTCTCGAACGGCGGCCCCGGGGGATGACGATCGGGGGAACTTCCGCCGGGCGCCCGGCATTCTGTAGAATCGCCGTCGGCAGGCCCCGTTTGTAACATCTCGGGGCGAAGAACGGCGAGAGAAAGGGGAACGCCATGGATGACTCGCTGATTCCCGGCGCCTGGGTGCGCCATCCGGGCCAGCCGGACTGGGGCTTGGGTCAGGTGCAGTCGGCCATCGGCGACCGCGTCACGGTGAACTTCGAGAACGCCGGGAAGGTGCTGATCAACACGGCGGTGATCTCCCTGGCCGTCATCGACCCCGACGAGGACGATCCGCAATGACCGGGACGGCGCGCCTTGCGGCCGGATTCGCGCTGCTTCTGGTGGCGTCCCCGGCTCAGGTTCAGGCCGGTTCCGATCCTGACCCGGAACATGGGAAGGCCCTGTTCCACGCCTGCGCGATGTGCCACACGCTGACGCCGGACGGCGGCAACCGCGCCGGTCCGACCCTTTGGAACCTGTTCGGCCGCCCGGCCGGCACCGTGGAGGGCTATCGCTACTCCCCCGCACTGAAGGGCAGCAAAATCGTCTGGGACGAGACCACGGTCGCCCGCCTGTTCGAGGTGGGGCCGGAGGTGATGACCCCAGGCAGCAAGATGCCCCTGCAGACCATCCCCAGCGCCACCGACCGCGCCGATCTGGTCGCCTATCTGAAAGCCGTGACGACACCGTAACGGACGGCTTGAAGCCGGGCCTGAGCCGCCTTATGGTCCAGGGAAAAGGCGCATTTGCGCCAAAACGTCCGGAGGGTTGCTTCCCATGAAGGCCATGCTGCTCGGCTTCGCCGCCGCCGTGGCGATCGCGTTCGGCGCGTCGGTCGTGCTCAAGTCCATGGACGACAGCACGGCGACCCGCTACTCGACCTCCGCGGTTCGGCTGTAGGACGCATTCTCGCTAATTTAGAAAATCCTGCGGAAAGACTTTCCGCAGAGTTGGCCGCGCGCTACGATCACACGCCCCAGGGATAGTGTTCGGGATGGTGGCGTGAGATCGCGTCTGAAGCGCGCCATGGTCGCGTTCGGTGTTCTCCTGATCTTCGGCTTCAACGCCATGATCGGGTATGATCTCGTGCGCGAACACGGGGAAGCGCTCCAGGCGGCGCAGGACCGCACCGAGGGCTTCGCCCATATGCTGGAGCGCCACGCGACCGACAATGTCGCCGGCGTTGACAAGCTCCTGGCCGGAGTGGCCGAGGTTCTGTCCGTCCGGCCGGACGCCTTCGAACGGGGCCAGCCGGACATCCACGCCCTGTTGCGCCGTCAGGTCGCCCAGTCACCGCTGATCCGTGCCATCCTGTTCGTCGCCGCCGACGGCCAGCTCGTCCACGATTCGGAAGCGCCGCAGCCGGCCCACCTTGACTTGTCCGACCGCGACTACTTCGTCGCGCAGCGCGACCGCCGCCAGGAGGGCATCTTCATCGGCCAACCCGTGCGCGGCCGCACTTCCGGCACATGGTTCATCAGCGTCAGCCGCCGGCTGGAAACACCGGACGGCCGCTTTGCCGGGGCGGTGGTCGCGGTGGTGGAGCCGGAGGCCTTCCGCCGATTCTACGCATCGCTCAACCTCGGGCCGGACGCCGACGTGACGCTGTTCCACGCCGATGGGCTGGTCCTGGCGCGCCACCCGGACCACGATACCCATATCGGCCGATCGGCGCTGGACAGCCCCCTCTTCACGACCTTTCTCAAGGCGACACCGGCGGGAACGGAAGAGCAGCGCGCCCCCGACGGGGGCCGAGACCGCCTTCTGAGCTACCGGCGCTCCGCCGACCTGCCCATCGTCGTCGCCGTGTCCGTGGGGCGCGACACGGCGCTGGCGACCTGGTGGGTGAAGGTGCTGAACGACGCCCTGCTCTTCATCGGCGGCAACGGGATGCTCGCCATGCTGATCGCGCTGCTTCTGCGCGAGATCGGCCGGAGGGAGGGCATGCTGGCCGAACTTCAGGCCAGCGAACGGGCGCTGCGGGCCAGCCAGTCGCGCCTGATCGAGGACATCGCCGCCCGCCACCGCGTGGAGGCCGAACTGATCGCGGCCAAGCAGGCGTCCGACGAGGCGAACCAGGCCAAGACCCAGTTCCTGGCCAACATGAGCCACGAGCTGCGGACGCCGCTGAACGCCATCATCGGCTTTTCGGAAACCCTGCTGACCAGCCTGTTCGGGCCGATGACGGCCAAGCAGTCGGAGTATGTGCAGGACATTCGCCGATCCGGCCTGCATTTGCTGAGCCTGATCAACGACATTCTCGACACGACGAAGATCGAGTCCGGCAAATACACCCTGCACGAGGAGGCGTTGTGCTTGCGCGACATCGCGCGCGAATGCCTGCGCCAGATCGAGCCGCTGGCCGCTGAAAAGCGCATCGCGCTGTCCATGACCGTACCGCCGGACCTGCCGCTTCTGTGGGCCGACGCGCGGGCGCTCCGCCAAATCCTGCTGAACCTTCTGTCCAACGCCGTGAAGTTCACGCCGAACGGAGGGCGGACCACCCTGTCGGCGGCGCTGACCGAGCACGGCGCCCTGCGCCTGACGGTGTTCGACACCGGGATCGGCATTCCAGCGGCGGATCTCGACCGCGTGCTGGAGCCGTTCCATCAGGTGGACAACTCCCACACGCGCCGCTACCAGGGCACGGGGCTCGGGCTGCCTCTGGTGAAGTCGCTGGTGGACCTGCACGGCGGCCGCTTGTCCCTGGCGAGCGCCGTCGGCGAGGGGACGGTCGCCACCGTCCTGTTGCCCGCGGAACGCTTGCAGGCAGCGACCGATGTCCGGGAATCGGAACCGGTGAACTGAAGCGGGCGTGGGCCGCTCCTTGGTTGGCCCACGCCCGGAATGCCGGCCGAACAGGCCGTTACGCGACAGCCGCGACTTCCGTGAGACCCTTCTGCCAGAGATTCGCTTCCGCGGCGCGGCGGTCGCGAAGGCCGGCGGCGTTCGGCCACAGGCGCTGCATCGAGATGAACTGCGCCGGCACTTGGTCCAGCTTGTTGGCGTCGATCAGGTCCTTGATCGTCGCCATTTCCGTGCGCGATCCGTCGGCGGAGGTCAGGGCGGGGCCGCGGTTGTAGACCAGGCTGACGAGCGCGGCGCGGCACAGTGGCGGCAGCTTCATCAGGTCGCCATAGGCGCCTTCGGTGGACTTCACCTCGGCGGGCAGCGTCGTCTCGGTGAAGACCTTCCAGGAGTCGAAGAACGGGACCTTGAAGCTCGCCAGCGCCGTGGCGCCGTCGGCCGTCCCCAGCTTGCCGAGCCAGGGGCGCAGGGCGCCCGCCACATCGGCGGGAAGGATGGGCGCCCAGCAGGTCTCGAAATCCGGCTGGAAGCGCAGGTCGTAGCCGATGCCGATGGTGATGCCGCTCTTCCCGCCCGGCCAGGTCGGGGCCGAGCAGTATTTGTCGTAATAGGCCCGGCTGCTGACCTCCTGGCAGGCGATGAAGACCACGCCTTCGGTCGGCACCACGGGGGACGGGTCCGGCTGCTGCTGCAACCAGGCGACCAGCGCGTCGTCGGCCTCGGTCCCGGCCGGCAGCCCGGCCATGGCGCGGGCGTCCGAAATGGCCTGCCGCGTCGCCGGCCCCGCAACGCCGTCGGTGGTCAGCATCCCACCAACTTTGTTGAGAAGCTGTTGAAGTTCAACCGTAGTGACCTGAGCCATGCGCGCGCTCCACCATCTCGAATCGATAAGATGCTTCGAGAGCGCAGAATGCGCGCTTCCGGTCGCGAAGGCAAGCCGGAGTAGCGTCCCTACTTATGTATTCCCGCGGCGCGCGTGCCGCGCGTGCGGGCCATCCGATCGGCCGTCCTCATCGCCGCGATGAGGCTGGAGGCGCTGGCCTTCCCCGTCCCGGCGATGTCCAGCGCGGTGCCGTGATCGGGCGAGGTGCGGACGAAGGGCAGCCCCAGCGTGATGTTGACCCCGGTGTCGAAATCGATGGTCTTCAGCGGGATCAGCGCCTGATCGTGGTACATGCACAGCGCGGCGTCGAAGCCGGCGCGGGCCGCCGCGTGGAACAGCGTGTCGGACGGGCGCGGCCCGACGGCGTCGATCCCCTCCGCGCGCAGGGCGGCAACGGCGGGGGCGATGATGTCGATCTCCTCCCGCCCCATGGTGCCGTCCTCGCCGGCGTGCGGGTTCAGCGCCGCCACGGCCAGACGCGGCTTGGCGATGCCGAAGTCGCGCGCCAGCCCGGCCGCCGTGATCCGGCCGGCGTGAACAATGGCCTCGGTCGTCAGCTGGTTCACCGCGTCGCGCAGCGAGACGTGGATGGTCACCGGCACCACCCGCAGGTCGCGGGCGGCCAGCATCATCACCGGTTCCTCGGTCAGGCCGGCGAGGTGCGCCAGATACTCGGTGTGGCCGGGATGACGGAAGCCGGCGGCGTAGAGCGCCGACTTCTGGATCGGGTTGGTGACGACCGCGGCGGCCTCCCCACGGCGCACCAGTTCGACCGCGCGGTCGATGCTGGCGATCACCGCCGCCCCGTTGGCCGGGTCGGGACGCCCCGGTTCGGCCGGCACGGCCAGCGGCTGGGGCAGCACCGGCAGGGCGGCCGGAAAGACGGACAAAGCCTCAGCAGGCGACGCAATGGGGCGGACGGGGACCGCGATGCCGATCCGCGCGGCGAGCGCCGTCAGGCGATCGGGATCGTCCAGAACGAAGAACGGCGGCAGCGCCTCCCCGGCCTTCGAGAGCCAAGCCTTCAGGAGGATATCCCCGCCGATTCCGGCCGGCTCGCCCATGGTGACGGCGAGCGGCGGCCGGACATCCGCGGGGGCGCCCATCAGATGCGGACCTCCACGAAGGCCGCCCGGCGCAGGTCGCGCAGGTAGCGGCGCGACAGCAGGTCGGCGCGCTCGTTGACGAGGTCGCGCTCGATCTCCTCGCGCGGCGGCATCTTGATGTCCTTCGGATCGATCGGTGCCGGCGGCGGCGGGGCCGGGGCGGCGACCGGCTGCGGCTCCGGCGCGGGCGGCGGCTGGATCATCGGCATGTCGCGCTTGCAGACGATCAGGATGACGGCGCCGCCGGGGCTCATCAGCACGGGGCTGGGCTGGCCCACGGGAATGGCGACGACGAGCTGCTGCAGGCCCGCCGGCAGGTCCTTCGCGCGCAGCGTGCCCATGTCGCCCGACTCCGGCACGCCGGTCGCCTTGGCCTTTTCCTCGAAGTCGGCGCAGCTCTTGATCGACTTGCGCAGCTTTTCCGCCTGGGCCTGGACCGCCTTCAGCTCGTCCTTGGACTGGGCCGGCAGGACGATCTGCTTCATGTTGACCTTGGTCTTCGCCAAGTCGGGGCGCGGCTGGGGACGCGGCTGCGGCGGGGGCGGAGGCGGCGCCTCGCCCTCGCTGGCGCCGCCGGTGGCGGCGCTGCTGCCGAAGGCGCGCTGGCTGCGGACCAGCATGACGTGATAGCCGGTCGCGGTGCGCACCGGGGCGGACATCTGGCCCGGCCGCATGGAGGTCAGCACCTTGTCCAGCTCCGGGTTCAGCTCGCCCGAGCGGACCCAGCCCATGTCGCCGCCCGCGGCGGCGCCGGCCGACTGCGAGAACTGGCGGGCCAGCGCGGCGAAGTTGCCGCCGCGCCGCACCTCCTCGACGAGGCGGTCGGCGGTGCGGCGCACCTCGTCGTCCTGGTCGGGGCTGTCGACGGCCAGGAAAATCTCGGCCACCAGATATTCCGGCTTGCCGATGTTGGCCTTGATGCGCTGCATCACGGCCTCCACCTCCTCGTCGCCGACGACCACCTCCTGGCGGATGCGGCGCTGCATGACGCGCTGCCACGCCAGCAGGGCGCGCACCTGCTCCTGCAGGGTGGAGAGCGGAACCCCTTGCGACTTCATCAGGTTTTCAAGCTGCGGGCGGGCCATGCGGTTCTGGTCGGCGATGCGCTTGATGGCATCGTCGATCTCCGACGTCGGCACCGTGATGCCCAGGCGCTTGGCTTCCTGGATCTGAAGGCGTTCATCCACCAGCTGGCGCAGCACCTGGGGGGTCAGCCGCTGGCGGGTCTCCGCGCTGTCCTGGGCGCCCGCGTTCAGCAGGGCCAGCCGGATGCGCGCGTAGACGTCGGACAGCGAGATGACCTCGTCGTTCACCACGGCGGCGATGCGCTCGGACGGGGCCTGCGCGCCGGCGGCGGCGGGAGCGTTGGGGGCCTTGCCGGCCGGGGCCTTCGCCGTCTGGGCGACGGCGGGCGACGCGGCGATCAGGACGCAAGCGGTCGCCGCGGCGAAGGCAGACCGGACGGCTCGCAAACTCGACATGGTGCTCCAGCTCCAGAGGTGGTTGCCGTTTAATACGGCCCGCCCACGCGCGTGTAAACGGAATCGTGGGTGCAAGCGTGGAACGGAATTGTGGCCAAAGGCGGGGCGCCGTCCATCCGTCTGCGGTGTCCCCCGCCCTTTTTCAGCCGTCTTCCAGGTGCAGGAGCGCCGCGGTGCCGAGCAGCAGGCTGATCGCCGCCGGGCTCCAGGCGGCCATCGCCAGGGGGATGGTTTCCGAAATGCCGAAGGTGCGGATCACGTCGCTGGCCACGAACAGCACGAATCCGGTCAGCACGCCGCCGGTGACCATGGTCATCGTGCCGCCCCGGCGCGGCAGCCGCAGGGAGAAGGCGGCGGCGAACAGCACCATCGCCATGTAGAGCAGCGGCTGCGACAAAAGCGATTGGTAGTGCAGCCGGTGCCGCGTCGCCGGGAAGCCGGTCGCCTCCAGCGTGCGGATGAAGTGCGGCAGGTCCCAGAAGGAGATGGTCTCCGGTGAGGCGAAGCTCTCCTCGATGGTGGCGCGGTCCAGCTCCGTCGGCACGTTGTAGGTCGGAACCGTCTCCGATTCCTTCTTGCCCTGGTTCAGGGTGGCGTCCCGCAGCTCCAGCTGGCCGTTCTTCAGCACCGCGCGCGGCGCGTCGGCGCGGCCGAGGTATTTCATGTCGCCGTTGAAGCGCAGGACGATCACCTGCGACATCTCGAAGGTCTGCGGGTTCACCTGGTCGGCGTGGATGAAATACTGCTCCCCATCCGCCTGCTGGCGCAGCCACAGGCCGCTGCGCGACACGTCGAAGCTGCTGGCCCGCATCTTCAGGTAACGGTCCTGCATCTGGTTGTACTTGGCGATGAAGACCGAGCCGACGGGGTTGATCATCGTCACCTTGACCGCGCCGATCAGGGCCGCGGCGATCAGCACGGGCGTCAGGAACTGCCACGCCGACACGCCGACGGCGCGCGCCACCACCAGTTCCGCGCTGCGGGTCAGGCGCCAGAAGGTGAACATGCCGCTGAACAGGATGACGAAGGGGAAGATCTGCTGGCCGATCTCCGGCAGCTTCAGGAAGGCCATCTCGACGATCAGGCCCAGCGTCACGCCCGGCTTGCTGCCGGCGCGGCGCAGCAGTTCCACGATGTCGAGCAGGACGATGATCGACAGCAGGATCAGCAGCAGCAGGACGAACCAGGTGACGAACTGGCGTCCGATGTAGCGCGACAGCGTGGCGGATGAGTACATGGCTTCGGCCTCCCCGGCCGATTCAACGGGCAATTGGCGCGGCGGCCCGGTGAAAAGCCGCGAAGCCGCCGGGGCTATGTACTGCGTACCGGCGTCAGAAACAACTGGCCCGCGCCTTGACAGACCGCCTGGGAAGGTCTTTATCGCAGAGAGGTTGCCGATCGATCCCCACCCTTACCGACCCGGTCCCGCCGGTCGTCCTGCCTGAGAGGATTCGATGAAGTTCGCCTTTGCGAAACCGGAACTCCCGAAGTCCGGAACCGTCGCCGTCACCGTCGCCGCCGAGCGCGCCCTGGGCGCCGCCGGGCAGGACCTGGACCAGAAGACCGGCGGCGCGCTCACCCGCGCCATGAAGGCGAGCCGCTTCACCGGCAAGAAGGACGAAACGCTGGTCATCCTCGCCCCGGCGGGCGTGGAGGTGGACCGCGTGCTGCTGGTCGGCCTCGGCAAGCCGGACGAGGTGAGCGAGACCGTCCTCCAGGCGGCTGGCGGCGCGCTCGTCGCCGCCCTGGACAAGTCGGGCGAGACCGCCGTGTCCGTGCTGCTGGACCTGCCCGCCGGTTCCACGGTGGCGCCGGCCGAGGCGGCGGCCGAGCTGGCCTTCGGCGCGCGCCTGCGCTCCTACAAGTTCGACAAGTACCGCACGACCGACAAGAAGGAGCCCAAGCCGGCCCTGGAGCAGGTCACCGTCCTGACCGGCGAGGCCGACTCCGCGCAGAGCGCCTATGCCCGGCTGGAGACGCTGGCCGACTCCGTCGCGCTGACCCGCGATCTGGTGTCGGAGCCCGCCAACGTCGTCAACCCGGAAAGCCTGGCGGAGCGCTGCAAGGAACTGGCCGGCGTCGGACTGAAGGTCGAGGTGCTGGACCTGAAGGCGCTGAAGACGCTGGGCATGGGCGCGCTGATCGGCGTCGCCCAGGGCAGCGCCTTCGAGCCGCGGGTCGTCGTGCTGCGCTGGGACGGCAACCCCGGTGCGGAGGATCACCGCCCCGTCGCCTTCATCGGCAAGGGCGTCACCTTCGACACCGGCGGTATCTCCATCAAGCCCGCGGCGGGCATGGAGGACATGAAGTGGGACATGGGCGGCGCGGCCGTGGTCATCGGCACCATGCGCGCGCTGGCCGCCCGCAAGGCGAAGGTGAACGCCGTCGGCATCGTCGGGCTGGTGGAGAACATGCCGTCCGGCACGGCGCAGCGTCCGGGCGACGTGGTCACTTCCATGTCCGGCCAGACGATCGAGGTCATCAACACCGACGCCGAAGGCCGCCTCGTGCTGGCCGACTGCCTGTGGTACGCGCAGGAGACCTTCAAGCCGCGCCTGATGATCGACCTCGCCACCCTGACCGGCGCCGTCATCATCGCGCTGGGCCACGAGCATGCGGGCCTGTTCGCCAACGACGACGCTCTGGCCGACCATCTGCTGACCGCCGGCAAGGCGGTGGGCGAGCCGCTGTGGCGCCTGCCGATGGGCGAGGCCTACGACAAGGACATCAACTCCGACATCGCCGACATGAAGAACGTCGGGTCGGGCCGCGGCGCCGGCAGCATCATCGGCGCGCAGTTCCTGAAGCGCTTCGTCAACGACCTGCCCTGGGCGCACATCGACATCGCCGGCGTCGCCTGGTCGAAAAAGGACAGCGCCACCGTGCCGAAGGGCGGCACCGCCTTCGGCGTGCGCCTGCTCGACCGGTTCGTGGCGCAATTCCACGAAGGCTGATCGGGAAGGCTGAGCGAGAAGGCTGATCAGGGGTCATGACCGAGGTCCGGTTCTATCACCTCCAGCGGCGCACGCTCGAACAGGCGCTGCCGAAGATTCTGGAGAAAGTGCTGGAGCGCAACTGGCGGGCCGTCGTGCTCGCCGGTTCGCCGGAGCGGGTGGACGCGCTCAACCAGCATCTCTGGACCTACGACCCTGCCGGCTTCCTGCCGCACGGCAGCGCCCGCGACGGGTTCGCCGACCAGCAGCCGGTCTGGCTGACGGCCGACGACGAAAACCCCAACGGCGCCACTGTGCTGGTGCAGGTGGACGGCGTCACCAGCGACAGCCTGTCCACCTACGACCTCGTCTGCGACCTTTTCGACGGCAACGACGAGGAGGCCGTGATGGCCGCCCGCGACCGCTGGAAGGCCTGCAAGGCCGCCGGCCACGCGCTCACATACTGGCAGCAGAACGACCGGGGCGGCTGGGACAAGCGCGCCTGAGCGGAGCCGCACCAACCGGCCGTCAACCGTTGCCGTCAACCGTTGCCGAGTCGGAACGGACCGGCATGGTCCGATATTCTCATTGCAATTCACGGCACTTGCGACGACTTTAAGCCAATCTCTTCCGAAGGGGCAGGCACCCGCCGTATAGGGAAGGTGCCGCGGACCGGCGGTGGGGAGACCATGGCACCGGACTTCCCGGAGACGACGGCGCATCCATGACACGCAGCATCGACGAAAGCATCGCGCGGGACGTCAGGAACGCCGCCATCCTGATCGTCGATGACAACCTCGCCAACGTCGACCTGCTGCGTGAGATCCTGACCCACGACGGCTACGCCCGCGTGCGCGGCGAGACCGACCCGCGCCGGGTTCCGGCCCTGTGCGAGGCCGAGCGCTACGACCTGCTGCTGATCGACATCCGCATGCCGCACATGAGCGGGTTCGAGCTGATGGAGCGGCTGCGCGCGATCCATGGCGACGACTACGTGCCGGTGCTGGTGCTGACCGCCCACACCGACCAGGAGACGCGGCGCAAGTCGCTGGAACTGGGCGCCAACGACTTCCTGACCAAGCCCTTCATCGCGTGGGAACTTCTGCACCGCGTGCGGAACATGCTTGAAATCCGCATGCTCTACCGCCGGGCGGCGGAGCAGAACCGCGACCTGGAACGGCGCGTGTCGGAGCGCACGGCGGAGCTGCGCGAGGCGCTCGACGCCGCCCGGCGCGCGGACCAGGCCAAGCTGGACTTCCTGTCGGTGATGAGCCACGAACTGCGCACCCCGCTGAACTCCATCATCGGCTTCGCCGAGGTTCTGGCGAACGAGTCCGCGGGCCGGATCGGCCATTCCGACAGCGTGGAGTACATCAAGCTGATCGAGGAGAGCGGCAAGGCGCTGCTCACCATGGTCAACAACATCCTGGATTTCACGCGGGGTTCCACCGGCGGGATCGAGTTGGCGGAGTCGGACGTCGATCTGCCGCGGCTGCTGACCGGCTGCTTCGCCCTGCTCGCCCCCAAGGCGGAGGCGAAGGGGCTGACGCTGGCGCTGATGCCCTCCCCGCCGATCAGCGTCCGCGCCGATCACCGCCGCCTGCGCGAGATGCTGATGAGCGTGCTGGACAACGCCGCAAAGTTCAGCCACCCCGGCGGCAGCGTCACGGCCCGCATCGAGCTTCAGGCCGGCACCATCGCCATCGCCGTTACCGACGACGGTCCCGGCATCGCGCCGGACATCGCCGGCCGCATCTTCAGCCCCTTCACCCAGGCCGAACGCTCGCTGGTCCGCCGGCACGACGGGATCGGCCTCGGCCTGCCCATCGTGCGCCGCTTCGCCGAACTGCACGGTGGCGGCGTGGAGTTGGACAGCGCCCCCGGCAAGGGCACGACCGTGACCATCCGCCTGCCCGCCGCGCGGCTGGTCGCCCCGCCGATGCGGGACGATTGGGAAGCGCGGGCGTCGTAAGGGGCCGCCATCCCGGCCTGCACCGGCGGCGCGGGTTGTGGTAGGCTCCCGCAGGTCTCCACCACGGGTATTGCGACCATGAGCGACGCCATCGACCTTCCCGGCGGTTGGGGAAGGCTGCGGCCCTGCCGGCACGGGCTGTTCCTGTACAACGTCAACGACGCGTACATCGGGCGTTCGCTCGACCTCTACGGCGAATATTCCGAGGGCGAGGCGCGGGTGCTGACCACGCTGGTCGGCCCGGGTGACGTCGTGATCGAGGTGGGGGCGAACATCGGATCCCTGACCGTTCCGCTGGCCCACCGGGTCGGGAACGACGGCTTCGTCCTGGCGTTCGAACCGCAGCGGATCGCGTTCCAGATGCTGTGCGCCAACGTCGCGCTGAACGGGCTGACCAACGTGATCACCCGCCAAGCCGCGGTGAGCGACGCCGCCGGAACGCTCCACGTCCCCGCCATCGACCCGACGCTGCCCTACAACTTCGGCGGCGTGACTCTCGAAGGCCAGACGGAGGAGACGGGGGTCGATGTCCCGGCGGTGACCATCGATTCCCTCCACCTGTCACGGTGCCGCCTCATCAAGGCGGATGTCGAAGGCATGGAACCGGCCGTCCTGAAGGGGGCCGCGCGCACCATCGCCGAACACAGGCCGGCGCTGTATGTGGAGAACGACGACCGGCACCAGTCGCCGGCGCTCATCGCGCTGATCCGGTCCATGGGATACCGGATGTGGTGGCACACGCCGCCGCTCTTTGACCCGAACAATGCCTTCGGCCGCGTGGAGAACGTGTTCCCCACCGTGGTCAGCGTGAACCTGCTGTGTTTCCCCGCCGAGGCCCAGGTCGATCTGGACGGCCAGGAAGTCACGTCAGACGAGGATTGGCTCCCGAACCTCGGCGGGTGACGAAACACCGGCCAAGCCCGGCCGGAGCGGTTTCCCGCCCCAGACCGGACGCGCCCCTTATTCCCACTCGATCGTGCCGGGCGGCTTCGATGTGATGTCGTAGACGACGCGGTTGACGCCGCGGACCTCGTTGACGATGCGGTTCGACACCCGCGCCAGGAAGTCGTGCGGGAACGGGTACCAGTCGGCGGTCATGCCGTCGGTGGAGGTCACCGCGCGCAGGGCCAGCACATGGTCATACGTACGCCCGTCACCCATCACGCCCACCGTGCGGACCGGCAGCAGCACGGCGAAGGCCTGCCAGATCGCGTCGTAGAGGCCGGCGTTGCGGATCTCCTCCAGATAGACCGTGTCGGCCTTGCGCAGGATGTCCAGCTTCTCCGGCGTGATCTCGCCCGGCACGCGGATGGCCAGGCCAGGCCCGGGGAACGGGTGGCGGCCGATGAAGGCCGGCGGCAGCCCAAGCTCGCGGCCAAGCGCGCGGACCTCGTCCTTGAACAGCTCGCGCAGCGGCTCCACCAGCTTCAGCTTCATGCGCTCCGGCAGACCGCCGACGTTGTGGTGCGACTTGATGGTGACCGACGGGCCGCCGGTGAAGGACACGCTCTCGATCACGTCGGGGTACAGCGTGCCCTGGGCCAGGAACTCCGCCCCGCCGATCTTGGCGCTCTCTTCGTCGAACACGTCGATGAACAGGCCACCGATGATCTTGCGCTTGCGCTCCGGGTCGGTGACGCCGGCCAGCTTGCCCAGGAACAGCTCCGACGCGTTCCGGTGGACCAGCGGGATGTTGTAATGGTCGCGGAACAGGGTGACGACCTCGTCCGCCTCGCCGGCGCGCATCAGGCCGGTGTCCACGAAGATGCAGGTCAGCTGGTCGCCGATGGCCTCATGGATCAGCACGGCGGCGACCGAGGAGTCCACGCCGCCCGACAGGCCGCAGATCACCTTGCCCTTGCCGACCTGGGCGCGGATTCGCTCGATGGCTTGGCTCTTGAAGGCGGCCATGGTCCAGTCGCCCTTCAGGCCGGCGACACGGTGGACGAAGTTCGCCAGCAGCTGCGCGCCGTGCGGGGTGTGCACGACCTCCGGGTGGAACTGCACGCCGTAGAACTGGCGGGCGTCGTCGGCGATGGCGGCGAACGGCGCGCCCTCGCTGACCGCCACGGCCTGGAAGCCGTCCGGCAGGGCGGTGACGCGGTCGCCGTGGCTCATCCACACCTGCTCGCGGGCGCCGACCTCCCACAGCCCGTCGAACAGGGCGCAGGTCTGCTTCACCTCGATGAAGGCGCGGCCGAATTCGCGGTGGTCGGAACCGGAGACGGTGCCGCCCAGCTGGTGGCACATGGTCTGCTGGCCGTAGCAGATGCCCAGCACCGGGACGCCCAGGGTGAAGACCACCTCCGGCGCGCGCGGCCCGTTCTCCTCGGTGACCGAGGCCGGGCTGCCCGACAGGATCACGGCCTTCGGAGCGTAATCGCGGATCCGGTCCTCGCTCATGCTGAAGGGATGGATCTCGCAGTACACGCCGGCCTCGCGGACGCGGCGGGCGATGAGCTGGGTCACCTGAGACCCGAAATCGAGGATGAGAACGCGCTCGGCGGACATGGAAACAACCTGATGCGGGGGATCAAGCCCCTGACTACCGCATTTCAGGCCCCGCGGACAAGCGTGCAAGAGGCGTCAAATCCTGCCAACCGTAGGCGATTTCCACCAATTCGGCCCCGGCGAAGCGGATCGGGCGGTCCGCGACCCGAACGCCGCCCAGCCGTTCGTAGAACCAGCGCGACGGGTTGTCGCGCAGGCACCAGACCACGGCGGTCTTCAGCCCGGCGTCCAGCAGCCGCTCCGCCATCACCGCCATCAGCCGCCGCCCGAGCCCCAGCCCCTTCGCCTCGTCGAGCAGGTAGAGGGCGTAGAACTCGCCCTCATACCCCTCCACCGGCAGGCGGCGCCGACCGTAGGTGGCGAAGCCGACGACCGTGCCGCCCTCCTCCACCACCAGCGCGCCCTGTCCTTTCCCGTGGGACTGGACGGCGTTGTACCAGCGCATGGCCGCCGCCGCTTCCGACAGGTTCACCAGATAGACGTCCGGCACCAGCCCCGGATAGGTGGAGCGCCAGCTGGCGATGTGGACCTTGGCAATGCCCGTGGCGTCCGACGGACGCGCGTCCCGAATCACCACAGCATCGCCCATCGGGCACTCCCGCCGCCGTTTTGCCAACATAGAAGCTGGACGCGGGCGCCGGGTGTGTCCAGATGACGGAACGGATAGGACCGTTGGGAGAGGACGTTGGGAGAGCCTAGGCCTGCGCCTCTTCCGCCCCGATTCCGTCGCTCTTTTCCTCCTCCGCCTTCTCCTCCTCGGCCTTGCGCTCCAGCACGGCGGCGAAGAAGCCGTCCGTGTCGTGGCGGGCGGGGGTCAGGCGCAGGTACGGTCCCTCGGCGGGCGGGGGACCGGCCTCTTCCTCCGCCCACACCTCGGCGACCGGCTTCACGGTGAACTCCGGATGGGTCTCCAGGAAGGCGGCGACCTGCTTCTCGTTCTCCTCCGGGAGCATGGAGCAGGTGGCGTAGACCAGCCGCCCGCCGGGCTTCACCAGACGCGCGGCGCTGTCCAGGATGCTCGCCTGGAGCGGCAGAAGCTGGTCGAGACCGGGGCCGAGCTGGCGCCAGCGGCTGTCGGGGTTGCGGCGCCAGGTGCCGGTGCCGCTGCACGGCGCGTCCACCAGCACGCGGTCGAACTTGCGCTTGTGGCGCTTCACCCAGGGGTCGCGCTCGCTGGAGAGCGGGTGCGCCTCGATGTTGTGGAGGCCGGCGCGGCGGAACCGCTCGGCGGCGCGCTTCAGGCGGCCGGCCAGCACGTCGCAGGCGACGACGCGGCCCTTGTTCTTCATCAGCGCGGCGATGGCCAGCGTCTTGCCGCCGGCCCCGGCACAGAAGTCCACCACCTGCTGCCCCGGCTTCGGGGCCACCGCCAGCGCCACGAGCTGGGAGCCCTCGTCCTGGATCTCCACCAGCCCTTCCTTAAAGGCGTCCACGGTGCCGAGCGGCGGACGGCCGTGCACGCGCAGGCCCAGCGGCGACCAGCGCGTCGGCTCCGCCGTGATGCGGGCGCGCTCCAGCGCCTTCTTCGCGCTTTCGCGGCTCGCCTTGACCGGGTTGATGCGCAGGTCGAGCGGCGCCGGCTCCAGCAGGGTCTGCATCTCCACGGCGAAGCGGTCGCCAAGGGCCGCGCGCATCGGCTCCTCCGCCCAGGGCGGGCATTCGACGCGCACGCTTTCCGGCATCTGCGGATGCTCCAGCGTGTGGGTGTCCAGCTCGTTGGCGAGCTTCGCCTCTTCCGGCTTCAGCGGCTCCGGGGCGAACTTGGAGGAGCCGAACAGCGCCTTCACATCGGCGGCCGGCTTGCCTTCCGCCAGGATTTCGTTGGCGATGGCGCGGGCGCGCGGGGTCGGCGGGTGGCCCAGCCGCTCCAGCCACCAGGTCAGGCGCGCGTGCCGGCGCAGGATCGCGTAGGCCGTCTGCGCCACCGCGGTGCGGTCCTTGGACCCGATGTAGCGGCGGGCGCGGAAATAGGCGCTCATCACCGCGTCGGCGGGGCGCGGGGTTTCGTCGATCTCGGTCAGCAGGTCGATGACCGCCTGAAGGCGGGCGGCGGGAGTCATGGTCGGTCCTTGCACTAAAATACAGGCGGGTACGGGCGGTGTGCGCGATGCTGTCCACGGTCGATAACCCGTTTCGCCGCCGCTTGTCATCCTCCACGCGCGCGCCTCAGCCTCCCGCGCGCCCCGCCGGGCCTGTGACAAGGTCCCCGGCGCGCTATCGTGGACGCGAAGAACTGTTGACCGTCATCGCGCAAAAAGGCAAAAAAGAGGTAGAGGTACTTGCCTTTGCCGTCTTGGTCGCGGCAAGTCGAGCCTCCCTTCCTTTTTGGTGAAATCAAAGAACTCGGTGCGGAGTACGCGATGGCGGCTGCGGTCGGCGGTGTCATGGCGCGCGTGTTGACGCGCGTACCCTCTCTCCTCGCGCTCGGACTGGTGGCCGCCTGCGCGGGCAACACGCCCACCGCCGGCGGTCCAGGGGGAATCCGTGCGGCGCAGCCGCAGCGCCCCGGCCTGGAGAAGGTCTCGGCCGACTTCCGCAGCCTGTCCGGCTGGATCGACGACGACCATTCCCAGGCCCTTCCGGCCGTGCAGCGCACCTGCCGTTGGGTGGACGCGCAGCCCTCCGACAAGCCGCTCGGCGCCCACCCCGCCGCCGGCACCACCGCCGACTGGCGCCCGATCTGCGCCGCCGCCCGCGCCCTGCCCGCCAACGACCCGGAGGCGGCGCGCCGCTTCTTCGAGGACAACTTCACGCCCGTGTCCCTGTCCGAGGGGCAGGAGGGCCTGTTCACCGGCTATTACGAGGTCGCGCTGCACGGAAGCTGGACCCGCACCGACCGCTACAACGTGCCGATCTACCGCACGCCGAAGCGCACCAAGCGCGGCATCCCCACCCGCTCGCGCATCGTCGACGGCGCGCTCAAGGGCAAGGGGCTGGAGATCCTGTGGGTGGACGACGCCATCGACGCCTTCTTCCTGGAAATCCAGGGCTCCGGCCGCGTGGAGATGACGGACGGGTCGGTGGTCGCGCTGGGCTACGCCGGGCAGAACGGCCACAGCTACTATCCCATCGGCCGCCACCTGATCGACATCGGCTACGCCACGCCGGAACAGGTGACGATGCCGCTGATCCGCCGCTGGCTGAACGAGCATCCGGCCGACGCCAAGCGCGTGATGAACCTGAACCCCTCCTACGTCTTCTTCCAGTTGCGCCCCAACATCGGCGCGCGCGGCGCCCGCAACATGGAGCTGACCGGCGGCCGCAGCCTCGCCGTGGACGCCGGCTACATCCCGCTGGGCGTGCCGCTTTGGCTGGAGTTGCGCGACGCACCCGTGCCGAACGGCGAGATCAAGCGGCTCGTCGTCGCGCAGGACACCGGCGGCGCCATCAAGGGGGCGGTGCGCGGCGACCTGTTCTGGGGCCACGGCCCCGACGCCGAGGAAGGGGCCGGCGTCATGAAGGCCAAGGGGCGCTACACCATGCTGGCCCCGCGCAACACCTCCTTCCTGCTGGCGCAACGCCGCTAGCGGGGCCGCAGGAGGAACCATGCTGGTCCGCCTGACCGAAATGCCCGACCCGGCGGCGGCCCTCGCCGCGCTGGAGGAGATTTTCTTTCTCTCCACCACGCGGACACGCTTCGCCTCGCCGGAGGAGCGGGCGGCCTTCCGGCAGACCTGGACCGGCTGGTACCTGGAGCAGGCCCCAGCCGACGTCTGGTTCGCGGTGGAGGAGGACGGCACGATCCTCGGCTACCTGACCGGCTGCAAGGACAGCGCGGGGGCCGTGGAGCTTGCCCGCAGTATTCCGAAATACGAGGTCTTCGCCGACCGCTTCCGGGACTTTCCCGCCCACCTGCACGTCAACGTCCGGCCCGGTTACCGGGATCGCGGCATCGGGCGGATGCTGGTGGACCATTACGCCGAGGACTGCCGGGCCGACGGGCTTCCCGGCGTGCATCTCGTCACCGCGGTCTTCGCCCGCAACGTCGCCTTCTACCAGCGCGCCGGCTTCACCGACGCCATACAGCGCGGTCCCCTGCTGTTCCTCGGGCGACGGCTTCTGTAGCTCCCGTACGGGCGACCAAGACGATTTCAGATAAAAACGGTTGCAGTGCACGGAACCGGCAGGACGCCGCGCGCCGTTTTAGCACCTTGGGGCCTAGGAACGACGCACGGTCGTGCCTTGCTGCTCGGGCCGGGTGGCCGAAGGGCCGGCAATATTCTTGTCACACAGCGTTTTTCGGAAATCGGGGCATGCTGTCGAGAATACCAAAGAATTCGCGCGGGGATGAGCTTTGGACGGCAACGGCTGGGCGGGTGGCGCTATGACGACGTCGCCCGACGACGGCTTAGGTCCGTTTCCCGACACGCCGCGCGGCAAGCCGACGAGCCAGGAACGGCACCGGTCGCGATTCCCCGTGATGGTGTCTGTCGGCTACGCCGCGGTCTCAGCCGTGTGGATCGCCGCGTCGGACCGCATTGCCGCAACCCTGTTCGCCGAGAATCTCGCCACCGTCCAGACTTACAAGGGGTGGCTGTTCATTCTGATCACGGCGACGCTCCTGTTCCTGGTGCTGCACCGTGAGTCGCGCCGCCGGCAGGCGGTGGAACACAGCCTGCGCGACCAGGAATCCCGCCTGCATCGGGAGCGCGGCCTTCTGGAGGCGGTGCTGCGCCAAGCCCCGGTCGGCATCTCCATCGCCGGCGCGCCGGACGGGAAGGCGCTGATCCTCAACGACCGCGCGCGGGAGATCACGCAGATCGCGCCGAGCGGCGACGGAATTGCCCGTTATGCGTCCTACGGCGCGGTGCATCCCGACGGTCGCGCCTACGGAGTGGACGAGTACCCGACCACCCGCGCCCTGCGCTATGGCGAGACGATCGACCGGGAGCCGATGACCTACCGCCGTCCGGACGGCCGGACGGTGGAGCTGGAGGTCAGCAGCGTTCCCGTGTGCGACGACGACGGCCGGATCGCGGCGGCGGTGACGGTCATCGCCGACACCACCGACCGCAAGGCGACCAAGCGCGAACTGGACGAGAGCCGGGATCTGCTGCGCACCACGACGGACGCGCTGCCCGCCCTGCTGTTCGTGACGGACGCCGACGGCAAGAACATCTACACCAACCAGAGCTTCCAGGATTACACCGGCCTGTCCCCCGAAGCCCTGCTGGGGGATGGATGGCTGCGGATCATGCATCCCGACGACCGGAAGCGCGCCGCCGGGAACTGGGCCATGGCGGTCGAGTCCGGGACCCGCTACGAGGCCGAATACCGCTTCCAGCGCCACGACGGCGTCTACCGCTGGCACCTGTGCCGCGGCTTGCGGGAGACCCGGGCCAAGCTGTGGGTCGGCACCTGCACCGACATCCACAATCTGAAGGAAGCGGAACAGGCCGTGGCCGAGAGCGAGGAGCGGGTGCGCCGGGCCATCGACGACGCCCCCTTCCCTGTCATGGTGCACGCGGAGGACGGGACGATCGTGCACGTCAGCCGAAGCTGGCTGGAGGCCACCGGCTACCGCCGCGACGAGATCGCCACCATCGACGACTGGACGGAGCGCGCCTACGGCGAACGGCGCACGGCCATCCGCATGGACATCGAAAGGCTGCACAGGCTGGACCGGCCCATCGACGAGGGCGAGTATGTCATCCGGACGGCGGACGGCCGCGAACGCACCTGGGCCTTCCGCTCCTCCCCCATCGGCCGCGACGCGAAGGGCCGGCGGCTGGTGGTCAGCATGGCCGCCGACATCACCGACCGGAAGGACGCCGAGGACCGGCTGCGCCTGCTGATGCGGGAGGTGGACCACCGGGCGAAGAACGCACTGGCGGTCGTACAGTCCATCGTCCTGCTGAGCCGGGCCGACGACCCGGCCGAGTTCGCCAGCGCGGTCGAAGGGCGCGTCACGGCCATGGCGCGGGCGCACGCCCTGCTCGCCGCCAGCCGCTGGTCGGGAGCCGACCTCGCCACGCTGGCCGGGGAGGAGCTGGGCGCCTTCGCCCAGAACGGCCGGGTCGCCATTTCCGGCCCGCCCGTCGCCATCGTGCCGGAGGTAACCCAGTCCGTCTCCATGGTCCTGCACGAACTGGTCACCAACGCCGCCAAATACGGCGCCCTGTCCGTGCCCGAGGGGAACGTCGCGGTGACCTGGAAGCCGGAGCCGGGGAGCGGCCGGCTGGCCCTGTGCTGGACCGAGACGGGTGGTCCGCCGGTCGCGACGCCGACCCGGCACGGCTTCGGCACGACGCTGATGGAACAGACCATCCTCGACCAGATGAGCGGCGATCTGGAGATGGACTGGGATCCCGCCGGCCTGCGCTGCCGCATCACCCTGCCGCGCGACTGCTACGTGGTCAGCGGCGTGCGCCCGGCCGCGGAGTCGCCCCGCAAGGCCGCCAACGACCACCGGTCCGTGGTGCCCGGCAGCCGGGTGCTGGTGGTGGAGGACGAAGCCCTGACCGCCATGGGCTTGCAGCAGGTGCTTGAGGGCGCCGGCTATGCGGTGCTCGGCCCCGTGGGGCGCGTGCAGGAGGCCATCGACCTTGCCCGCCGGGAACCGCCGGACGCGGCCGTGCTGGACGTGAACCTGTTCGGCCAGTCGTCCTTCCCCGTGGCCGAGACGCTGGACGCCATGGGCGTGCCCTTCATCTTTTGCACCGGCTACGGCGGGCTGGACACCGCCAACGAACGGCTGCGCAAGGCGCCCGTGCTGTCGAAACCGGTACCGCCGGACACCGTGCTGCGCGCCATCGGCACCTTGATCGGCACCGGCAGCCGCCCCAACACCGGCGTAGGACCGACCTGAGCGGGACGGGCTTCTAAAATCCCTCGCCCAACCCCGTTGGGAGAGGGAGGGGCCCATGCGCAGCATGGGAGGGTGAGGGCAAGGTCATGCCGAAAATCCTGGGATTCCGTGACCTGAATTCTCGGGCCAACCTTGCCCTCACCCTCCCGCGCCGAAGGCGCGGGCCCCTCCCTCTCCCATCGGGGATGGGAGAGGGGGTTTGTCGCGCACCCAAGGACAGCCCTTTCCAATCCCCAGGCTTGCGCACTAAGGTCCGGCTTCCAGGACACAGCCACCACCGAGCGCCATGACCCGGTCCCCGCGTCTGATCGAAAGCCCGCAGAACCCGCAGTTCAAGCTGTGGGAGTCGCTGCTGGAAAGCCGCGGCCTGAAGAAACAGGGCAAGTTCCTGCTGGCCGGGCTGAAGACGGTGCCGGAGGCCTTGGCGCGCTATCCGCGACGCTTCTCCACGCTGCTGATCGCCGACCCCGCGCAGATCGACGGCTGGACCCTGCCCCCGAACGTCGAACCGGTGCAGCTGGCCCCCGCCCTGTTCCGCATCCTCGACGCGTCGGGCACGGGCTTCCCGCTGCTGGTCGGCGTGGTGCCGGAGATGCCGCTGCTGGACCTCGCCCGCCCGCCGGAAGGGCTGGAGCTGGTCTGCGCGCTGGGCGACCCGAACAACCTCGGCGCCCTGCTGCGCAGCGCCGCCGCCTTCGGCGCGCGGTGCGTGGTGCTGCTGGAAGGGGCGGCCCACCCCTTCCACCCGAAGTGCCTGCGCGCCGCCTCCAACGCGCAGTTCGAGCTGACGCTGATGCGCGGTGGCCGCTGGGACGCGTTGCGGAGCGCCGCCGGCCCCATGGTCGCGCTGGACGCCGGAGGCGAGGACATGGCCGCCTTCCGCTGGCCGCGCGACGTGCGGCTGGTGCTGGGGGAGGAAGGGCTTGGCATCCCGGACGACCTGCCGGTGCGGCGCCTGTCCATCCCCACCACCGGCGCGGTGGAGTCGCTGAACGCCACCGTTGCGGCGAGCGTGGCGCTGTTCAGCGTCTTCCTGGCGAACCGCCAGGCGATCTCAGACCCAGCTTGAGTCGTCCCCGTCACCGCTGTCGAAGCCGCTGTCGTCGTCGCTCTGGTAGTCGGCGTCTTGGACGTTGGCATTGTCGGGGCCGTTGTCGGGCAGGAAGCCCGCTGGCTGCCCGTGGTCCGCGACGTCGCCGTAGTAGTTGTTGATGATCGTCTCGCTGGGGCCGGCGATCGGAGCCGCCATGGCTTCGCCGAACGGGCCGGGCGAGTGGTGGAGCAGCGACGAGATGGCGTTCGCCGCCAGCATGCCGCCGGCCACGCCGGCTGCCGTCTGCGCGGCGCCAGCCAGGAAGCCGCCGCCACGCGGGGCGTAGGCCTGCGGCGCGTAGCCGGGCTGCGGCGGATAGCCCGGCTGAGCGTAGCCGCCGGACTGCGGGTAGCCGCTGGGGGGCGGAGGCGCACCCCACGGGCCGCGACCGCCGGAGGGCGGCACAGGGTTGTAGGCCGGGTCGGGCGCGCGCTGCGGCTCCGCCGGCCGGCTGCCCCACGGGCTGCGGCCGAGGCCGAGCGCGTTCGACAGGAAGCTGCCCCCGCCGGACGCCGGCTGCTGCGCGCGGGACTGCGCGTCCTTCAGCTCCCGCTCCAGCTCCTCAATGCGCTGCTGGGCGGCGCTGAGCGCCTGCTGCTGCACCAGGACGGACTGCGCCATGTAGTAGGGTGCCGCCGGTTGGCCCTGCACCAGCTGCTGGATGTAGCGTTCGGCCTCCTGATCGCGCGGCTGGTTCTCGACCTCGCGCAGGTGCTTGAAGAGGTCGGTCAGAAGGTTGCGTTCCTCGGGCGTCATGCGGGTCTCTCCTGTGCGCGTTCTCATCGGGCGCGCCGCATATGTGGCGTGCCTGCCCCCACCTCAACAAGGGTGGTGCCGAACCGAAACGCGCCGATCAGCCCGCTTTCCGCTGCGACTCGATGTCCGCCCCCTCGGGCGCCAGCGCGGCGCGGACGGCGTCGTCCACCCGCTCCAGCCAAACGAAGGACAATTGCTCGCGCACCGCCGGGGGGATGTCGTCGAAATCCTTGCGGTTGCGAGCGGGCAGCATCACCGTCTTCAATCCGGCGCGCTGGGCGGCCACCACCTTCTCCCGGATGCCGCCGACCGGCAGGACGAGTCCGCGCAGGCTGATCTCCCCCGTCATGGCGGTGTCGGAGCGGATGCAGCGCCCGGACAGAAGCGACACCAGCGCCGTGAACATGGCGACACCCGCCGAAGGCCCGTCCTTCGGGATGGCGCCCGCCGGTACGTGGATGTGGATGTCGAACTTGTCCAGCCCTTCCGGATCGAGGCCGAGTTCCCGGACCCGCGACTTGATGAGGCTGAGCGCCGCCTGCGCGCTTTCCTTCATCACGTCGCCCAGCTGCCCGGTCAGGATCAGCCGGCCGGAGCCCGGGAAGCGGCTCGCCTCGATGAACAGGATGTCGCCGCCGACCGGGGTCCAGGCGAGGCCCGTCGCCACGCCGGGGACGCTGGTGCGCATGGCCACATCGTTCTCGAATCGCGGCGGCCCCAGGATTTCCGTCAGGTTGTCCGGCGTGACGCGCATCCGCTGCACCTGCCCCTCGGCGATGCGGACGGCGACGTGGCGGGCGACGGCGCCGATCAGGCGCTCCAGATTGCGGTTCCCGGCCTCCCGCGTGTAATCGCGGACGATGGCGCGCAGGGTCTCGTCGGGGATTTCCAGCTGCTCCGGCTTCAGACCGTTGGCGGCGAGCTGCCGCTTCACGAGATAGCGCTTGGCGATCTCCAGCTTCTCGTCCTCGGTGTAGCCGCCGAGTTCGATCACCTCCATGCGGTCGCGCAGGGGGCCGGGGATGGTGTCCAGCACGTTGGCCGTGCCGATGAACATCACCTTGGACAGGTCGAAGGCCACGCCAAGGTAATGGTCGCGGAAGGTGGCGTTCTGCTCCGGATCCAGCACCTCCAGCAGCGCCGCCGACGGGTCGCCGTGGAAGCCCTGGCCCAGCTTGTCCATCTCGTCCAGCATCAGCACGCAGTCGCGCGTGCCAGCCTTGCGGATCGCCTGCACGATGTTGCCGGGCAGCGCGCCGACGTAGGTGCGGCGATGGCCGCGGATCTCGCTCTCGTCATGCACGCCGCCCAGCGAGACACGGGCGAAGGCGCGGCCGGTGGCCCGCGCGATGCTCTGCCCCAGCGAGGTCTTGCCCACCCCTGGCGGTCCGACGAAGCACAGGATGGGACTGCGCCCTTCCGGGTTCAGCTTGCGCACGGCGAGGAATTCCAGGATGCGGCGCTTGACCTTTTCCAGCCCGTAATGGTCCTCGTCCAGGATGCGGCGCGCCTCGGCGATGTCGATGCTGGATTCCGACAGGCGGTCCCAGGGCATTTCGATCAGCCAGTCCAGATAGCTGCGAACCATCGAGTACTCGGCCGCCGCCTCCGGCATCCGCTCCAGCCGGCGCAGTTCCTTCTCCGCCTGTTCGCGTACGTCGGGCGGCATGCCGGCCTTGGCGATGGCGTCCTGAAGCTCCCCGATCTCGGCCTGCCGGCCCTCGTCGGCCTCTCCCAGCTCCTTCTGGATGGCGCGGAGCTGTTCACGCAGCAGGTATTCCCGCTGCCGCTCGTCCATCGCCTCGCGCGTGCGCTCGCGGATGTCGCGGGAGATGCGCAGCACCTCGATGCGCTGGGCCAGCAGAGTCCCGACTTTGTCCAGCCGTTCCAGCAAGTCGACCGTCTCCAGCACATCCTGCTTCTCGTTGGGCTTCAGGTCCATGTAGCTGGCGGTCATGTCGGCCAGCTCGCCGGGGCTCTCGATGGCCTGCACGGCGGTCAGCAACTCCTGCGGCGCCTGGGGCAGGAGTTGCAGCGCCTCCACCGCCTCGTTGCGCAGGTTCAGGAAGCGGGCCTTGACCTCCGGCGTGCTGGCGTCGGACTCCTCGACCATCTCCACGCGGGCGGCCATGAAGGGATGGCCGGGCACCCACTCGACCACGCGAAAACGCTGCAAGCCCTGGCAAACCAGATGGTGCGAGCCGTCCGGCGTGGTGACGTAGCGCAGGATGTTCGCGGTGGTCCCGACGCGGTGCATGTCGGCGCCGGTCGGCTCCTCCACCTCCTCCTCGCGCTGGAGCACGATGCCCACCGGCTGCTGAGTGCGCGCCGCCTCCTGCGCGGCGGCGACCGACCGGGCGCGCCCGACGGTGACCGGCAGCACCACCCCCGGAAACTGCACGAGGTTCCTGACGGGGATGATGGGGATCACGTCGTCGGGAAGGCCGGTCTTTTCGGTGTGGGCTTGCTCGTCCGTCATGCTCCTGTCCTTCAACCCGATCTTTCTAAAAATCAGCGGTACTTGCTTCCCCAAAAGCCCTTCCCCCCTTGTGGGAGAAGGGTTGGGATGAGAGGTCGTTACCGCCTCTCGCGCAAACCAAGTTTGCGCTGACGGCGTCAGGCGAATGCCCAAGGCATTCGCTGAGAGCCGGCAGCCGGGAAGAAAACCCAAGCTTGCGGCCGGCTTTCGCCGGCTGCCACCCTCACCCCACCCCCTCTCCCCTCAAGGGAGAGGGGCTTGATAGCAACATCCAGCCAGTGCGCTGCGACCACAAACACTCAGGCCATCTTGTCGAGCGACAGCACGAGGCAGCCGGCGACCAGGTCCCGCCGGCCCATGCGGTAGGCGCCGGGCGGCAGCTCGATCCGCCGCTCGAACCGGCCGTGGGGGATCTCCAGCCGGTGGATGATGCCGTCGCGCCCCAGCGGCAGCGCGCGCTCACCCGCCACGACGAGGACGCCGTCCTCCACGGCGACCTCCAGCTGGTCCGCGGTGACGCCGGGCAGCGCCGCCACGATGATCACCGCATCCTCCGTCTCGTAGACGTCGACGGGCGGGGTCCAGCAGGCCCGGCGGGCGCCGGGCGGGGCCGGGCGGAAGAACTGGCGGTGGATACGCTCGGCGCGGTCGAGCAGTTCGACCGCCTCCGACCACATCCAGGAACCGGGATCGCGACGCGGTGGCATGGGGCCTCCCTGACAAGCAAACATCGCATTCATCGACAGGGGGGAGGCGTCAGGCGCCGCCGCCGGCTTCCTCGCGGGCGCCGGGCGCGCGTTCCTCTGCGCCCCGTTGCCCAGGTCGGGTCTCGATGGCGCCGATGTCGGCGGCGGCGCGGCCGAGATTTCCGGCGCCGCCCGGCATCGCAGCGTTGGCGTCCATGGCCTCCGCCCCGGAGGCGGTGTTCTGGAGTTCGCGACAGGCCTGATCCCAGTGCTCCGCATGCCGGCCCTCGGGACGCCCTTCCCGTTCCCAGATTTCGTAAGCCCGCTCGCGGATGCGGTGTTCGTCCATCGCGTTCTCCCCCATTGCGTTTTGGCCCTTTTGCCTTTTTCGACCGTTCATCCGCACTGCAACGGCGGGGCATGGCGGGCGTTCCGCTGCCCGTGCGGACATCAGACGGAAGAAGGGGGGAATGGCCGTTTGAGTCGCCGGAAGCCGCCCGGTCTCAGCCGTGGCCGTCCGGGGGATCGGGCCGGTTGGCCTCCTCGTCGTGGCCGCTGCGGTTGCTGAGGAAGACCAGCGCCATCAGGCCGATGGCCATCGCGCTGGTCAGCACCGCGCCGGCAATCATGGCGAGCAACCCTTGCAGGCTGAGCCCGAAGGTGTCGAAGCCATAGGCCGCCCAGGCGCCGATCAGCACCACGGCGACCAGGACCGGGCAGAGGATGAGGAAAAGGCGAAGCCAGCTCATGCACCCACCTCAACAGGGGGCGGCGCCGGCTGTCCCATCAGTCGGGCGGCGTGAGGTCCACGACCATGGCGACCTTGCCGTCCGGCGCGCAACGCTGCCCCATGCAGAAATAGGCCATCGACCAGCCGGGACAAACGCCCAGCAAGGCCGAGGCGTCGGACAGCCGCCCGCGCGGGTCGTCCACCGTCGCCACCGTCAGCCGCGCCCCGCCGTTCGGAGTGCGCGCGACCTGCCCCAGACCGCGCAACTGCTCCAGGCACAGGGCGTCGGCGCGCTGGCGCTGCTCCTCCCCCGCCGCGGACAGGCGCGCCGCGCGCACGTACAGCCCCACCCCCATCCCGGCGAACACCGCGCCGGCAACGATGAGGAGGATGGACAGCACCCGCGTGGTCTTGGCGTCGAACATGCTTCAGTGGGGTTGGAGGAGGATGTGTTATCTAGCCCCTCTCCCTTGAGGGGAGAGGGGCTTTATAGAGAAAGGCGGGCGGTTCCAGAAGGCCATGCGGTCAGAACGCCTTCTTGGCAAGCTGGTCGGCAAGCTGGAGGATGGGCAGGATCGTCAGGCCGAACAGCACGACGCCGGCCACGCCCAGGAAGACGATGCCGATCCCGCGCAGCACCGGCTGCGACAGGCGGACGTTCAACAGATACAGGTCGCGGTGCTGGAGCGCCAGCGCGTGCAGCGTGCGGGCCATCTCCGCCCGGCTTTCCGCCCCGGCGAGCGAGGCGCGGTCGGTCGCGTGGATGGAACGCAGGGGGCCGGTCCAGCTCCGCCCCTGCGCCACGGCGCGGGCCGCGCGCCGCAGTTCCTCGGCCAGCTGGCCGCCGTTCGCGGAGTCGGCGGCCAGCGTCAACGCCTTGTCCATCCCGACGCCGGAGCCGATCAGCAGCGACAGCTTGTACAGCGTGATGTAGTGGCTGAGCCCCAGCGCGAGGTGCCGGCAGACGGGCAGCGCCAGCATCAGCCGGTCCACCGCTACCGGCGCCAGCCGGCGCCCGACCACCCCCAGCGCGCTGAGCAGCAGCAGCCCGAACAGGAAGGCGAGCACCAACGCCGTGGTGATGTCGGAGGCCAGTTCCACCCAGCCCACGTCCACCTGCACCTGACTGTTCCGGAACAGCTCCGTCTTCATCATCCAGGGGCTCAGCACATGGGCGGTGGCGATCATCGTCACGGCCCCCAGCACCGCGTGGCCGACCGACACCCACAGGCTGATCTGGAAGTCGCGGGAGGAGGACAGCATCT
Source organism: Azospirillum mesophilum (assembly GCF_053470405.2). Taxonomy (NCBI): domain Bacteria; kingdom Pseudomonadati; phylum Pseudomonadota; class Alphaproteobacteria; order Rhodospirillales; family Azospirillaceae; genus Azospirillum; species Azospirillum mesophilum. Next base: position 36,134 of record NZ_JBPXMQ020000024.1, on the reverse strand, counting down.
CCGTCTCGAACCGGGCGGCGTTGCGCAGCGCGTCCGGCGTGCCGGTGCCGTAGCCGCCGGCCCGCACCAGCGCCACCACCGTGCGGGGAAAGTCGTTGGGCAAGCGCTCCATGGCGCCCGGCAGGTCGTCGCCGACCTCCACCGCGTCGGCCAGACGCTGGGCCACGCTGCGGATGCGCCCCTCGAAGGAGGTCGCCATGCGCCGCAGCGCCTCCGCCAGACCGACGCGCGATTCCAGCATCGCCGCCAAGCGGATGAAGAGGATGTGCCGCTCGTTGTGGTCGAGCGCCCGGCCGAGATTCCAGCTTCGGCGGCGCCGGACGTCCAGGATGCGGCCGCGCCCGCTGAGCATCGCGCGGGCAGCCTCCGCGTCCGGGGCGTCCACGGTCAGGCTGCGGGCCTTGCCGGCGGCGATCAGGCGGACCTCGAAGCGCGCCATGGCCCTTGTTCCCTCCTTCCGGCTCCCGCCCTGCGGTCAGCGGTCCTGTTCGACGAAGACGGTGACCGTCGGGCGGATGATGATGAACAGCGCCTCCCGCGACAGCTGCTGCGAACGGTGGGCGATGACCGACGTGCTGTTCGGGTCGTCCTCGCGCCGGGTCGCCACGGGCTCGTTGTTGTCGAAGGTGTTGCTGTCCACCTGCAGGCCGCCCAGCACCACCGTGTTGCCCGCCGGCACGCGCACGATGTCGTTCAGCGCCTGTTCCTGCGTCTGCGGCTGGGTGATGGTGCCCACCTGGTTGCCGGCGGACAATTGCACGAAGCGGATCAGGCTGTTGACCAGCACGTTCAGGTCGGCCGTCACGATGCGCGTGTCGGCGTCGTAGAAGGGCGTCAGCTTGATCGTCAGGCCGGTCTTGACGGTGGAGGTCTGGGCCGAGCCGAGCAGGCCGGGGCTGAGCGTGCCCGCCGCCCCGATGGTGTTGACGCCGACGCCGCTGACGTAGGGGATCTCCTGCCCGCTGCGCAGCGTGACCTGCGCGCCGGACAGGGTGTGCACCTCGACGTTCTGCTTGGTGTCGGCGTTGCCGAAGCGGGACAGGAAATCGATGGCCCCGGCCACGTTGAAGACGCCGTTGACGCCCAGGATTTCCCCCGCCGGCGACAGGGCGAAGGAGATCGCGTCGCTGCCCGACGACGTGCCGTTGCCGTTGGTGGACGTCCCGATGCTGGTCGAGTTCGTCGGCGTGCCGGTGCCGGCGTTGCGGCTGTTGAACTGCAGCGTCAGCTTGCTCCAGTCGAATCCGGTCGCCGTCTGGTCGGTCAGCGACAGCGTCACCACGGCGATCTGCACCTTGACCATCGCCATGTTGCGGTGGATGCGGTCGATGTAGGGCCGGACCACCTCGTTGTAGAGGCTGGGCGGGGCGGAGAAGACGATTTGCCCGCCGCGCAGGGACGGCGTGATGTCGGCCACGCCCAGGCTCTTCAGATCGTTGGAGACGGACTGGATCACGTCCGCGATCTGCGGGACGGTGAAGGCGTAGCGGTCGCGGTCGGTCAGGAACAGCGTGCCGTCCTGCCACCAGGACACGATGCCCATGCCGCCCTGGAGCACGCTGGTCAGTTCGCCCAGCGTGCCGTTGAAGGCGCGGAAGGGCAACGCGCGGGCCAGCATCTCCGCGTCGCTCGCCTGCTCGAACCGGGTCGCCACGCGCAGGCCGGTGTAGGTCAGCATGGTGACCAGCCGGTCCAGCGTGTTCTCCCCCGCCGGATAGCTGACGGAGATGCGGCGCGACACGACGGAGGCGGGCAGCGCCTCCCGCACCGAATGGACGACCAGCATGCCCCGCCCCACCGGGACATGGGTGACGGCCGGCGCGCCTTCCGCCTCCATCCGGGTTTGCGAGTTGCGGACGACGTCCTCGCGCGGCGGCAGCTTGCCGGCGGGCGGCAGGCCGCAGGCGGCCAGGGAGAGGGCGAGAAGTGGAGCGAGGATCAGCGGCCGCAAGCGCCTGGACCTCCGGACGAGGATGGGAAGGCGCGCGGATCGACCAGGAAGGGCGATCCGGCGCGGTCCTGGAAGAAGGCCTTGCCGTCCAGGCAGCCGATGAAGACGGCCCCCGCCGGCACCACCTCCGCCGCCCCGCCGGCCGACGCGACGGCGGGCAGGGGCGGCAGCCCCGGAAGGCCCGGCGGCAGGCTGGTGTTGGTAGACGAACCGCCGGTCGACACCGGGACCGGCCCCGCCGCGCGCTTGCGGGCGACGGCGTCCTGCACCGGCTTGGGCATGGCGTCGCCGTCCTTGCCGTTCAGCGCGTCCACCACGGCCTTGACCAGCCGCTCCTCCGCGTCCGCGACGGCTTTGTCCACGCGCTTTTGCAGCCGCGCCTCCATGTCGTCGGCGCGCTCCGCCGGGGGAAGGAAGGGGTTCGGCTCTGCAGCGGTGCCGGCCGCGGGGGCAAGCAGCAGCACGGCCAGCGCGATCCCGCGCCACGCCCCCTGCCCCGCACGCTTTCCCGTAAGCCCGACCATCCCCGCCGCCGTCCGATTCCGCACGCGTCCAGCTACACCCCAAAATGGGTTAACCAATGGTAGCTATACCCCCGCCGGGCCGGGTCCGCCAGTGCGGGCTTGCGCATTTTCCGTAGCGGCATTCTTTGCGGCCGTCGAGAATGCGACACCATACCGTCGTCATCCCCGCGAAGGCGGGGATCCAGCCGATTCAAGCACTTGGATGCGGAGTTTCCTGGATCCCCGCCTTCGCGGGGATGACGGTGCGGAACGGCAGACGCGCCGGTCCACCGCCATGACCCCTGGGGCAAAGGTCACGGGATTGCCCCGGTCGCTTGGAGCGCCCCATGCATCGCGATGGCCTCGTCGATGTAGGCGGCCAGTTGCGCGGCGCCGGAGGCTTCGGCGGTCAGCGTCGCGTGGCGGGCCCGCGCCTCGGCTCGGGCCTCGGCCAGCAGGGCGGGATTTTCGGCGAGTGCCACGGCCCGCTCCACATAGGCCGCCCGGTCGGGAACGGTGAAGGACGGGCCGGCGACGCTCGCCACGTCGCCCTCGCCCAGGGAAACGGGCGGCACGCCGTCGGCCAGCGCGTGGGCGGCGCTGCCACCGCCTCCGCTGCGCGGCGGGTTGAGGAAGACGTCGCTGAGGCCGAGCAGCCCCCGGATGTCGTCCACGAAGCCCAGGCAGCGTATCGCCCCGGCGTGGCGGGAGCGTGCGACGCGCCCCGGCAGGGCCTCGACTCCGCCCGCGAACAGCACCACCGCTCGCGGCACGCGGTCGATGATCTCCTCCAGCAGGGCGAGGAACGCCTCGTCCACCTCGTCATCGAGGCGGTTGCCGACCACGGCGCCGACGAAGGCGTCCTCCGAAAGCCCGAGGTCATCGCGCGTCATCCCGCCCGGTTCGCCGCGCAGGGAAAAGCCGGTCCGGAACGGCCGCCACGCCTTGGCAAGCCGCGCGCTGCCAGTCGGCGGGGCGGAGCCGCCATAGTCCAGCACGATGTCGGCCAGCGACAGGGTCGGCCCCGCCGTGGAGGGGATGCACAGGGTCGGCCGGGTGCCCGCCAGCAGATCCGCGACGACCACCCCGCCCCCGAAGGAGACCACGACGTCCGGGTCGTACCAGTTCACCGCCGCCAGGAACCAGCCCAGCTTGTCCGCGCTGACCGCGCGCTCGGTGGAGGACAGCATGCGGTAGGAGCGCCCGTCGACATCAATGATCTGCTTGCCGTCGAACTGCGGCTCGATGCTGGCGGCGAAGGGCGGCACGAACAGGCTGTAAAGCTCGGTCGGCATCATGTTGGTGTTGAGGATCACCACCTCCTTGCCGATCCGGTCCTCCAGCATCGCCGCATAGTCCAGCACGTCGCGCGAGGGCTGGTGGTTGGCTGACAGGAACTGGTTGGTCACCAGCACCGCCCGACCCGTGGGCGGGGCGCCGGCTTCGCGCCGGGTGGGGCGCAGGTCCAGCCGCCGCACCAGGACGCTCACCAAGCGTTCGTAGAAGGGCAGCAGGTGGCCGGTTACGAAGTCTGGAACGGTGCCCAGGTCCATGGCCCGCATGAAAAGCTGGCGGTTGATGGACCAGAACAAGTGGTTCAGCACCTCCAGCGGCAGGGCGTCCGTGCCCGCCTCCGCCCGATTGAGGATGCGGACGAAGTGGCGGAGGTCCCCCGTGGCGAGCGCCAGCGCGGAGTCCACCAGCACGGGGTCCGCGTCCGGGACCGCGCGGCGCAGGTCCGGTTCCAGCGACGGGTCCGGTCCCGCCTTGCGCAGGGCCTCACAGACGGACGCTATGGCGGTCAGGTCGGCCGCGCTGCGGATCGGCGCCCCAAGCCGCCCGGCGAGGTCCCCCGCGCACGGGGTCACGCGAACAGCCCGGTGAAGGGCATGAACTCCACCATGTCGCCGGGCCGGATGGCGCTGGATTCGGCGGGCATGTCCACCAGCCCGTCCGCCTCCACCATCGAGGTCAGCACGCCGGAGCTGTCGCTGGGGAACTTGTGGGCGACGGGGCGGCCGTCCGGACCGGTGGCCAGACGGGCACGCAGGAACTCCCGCCGGCCGGGCTTCTTCGTGAAGTCGAACCCGGCGACGACGAGGCAGCGCGGCGCCGGTGCCGCCTCCGCCCCCGACAGGCGCAGCACCAGCGGGCGGCCCACCAGCATGAAGGTGACCATGGCCGACACCGGGTTGCCTGGCAGGCCAAGGAAGGGCGTGTCGCCGATGCGCCCCAGCGCCAGCGGCTTGCCCGGCTTGATGGCGAGCTTCCACAAATCGATGGAGCCGAGCGCGCTGACCACCGCCTTCACATGGTCCTCCTCCCCCACCGACACGCCGCCGGACGTGATCAGCAGGTCGGCCGTTCCGGCGGCCTCGGCCAGGGCGGCGCGGGTGGCGTCGGGCTTGTCCGGCAGGATGCCGAGGTCGCGCACCTCCGCCCCCAGCGCGTCGAGCTGGGCGGCCAGCGTGTAGCGGTTGGCGTCGAAGATGGCGCCGTCCGGCTTCTCGGTCCCCGGCTCGCGCAGCTCGTCACCGGTGGAGAACAGCACGACCCGCAGCCGCTTGCGCACCGACAGGCTGGCGCGCCCCACGGCGGCGGCGAGGCCGATCTCCTGCGGGCGCAGCCGGCGACCGGGCGTCAGCACGATGGCTCCCGCCTTCATATCCTCCCCCGCCTCGCGGATGTTGGAGCCGCGCTTCAGGGCGGCGGGGACCAGCACGGCGCCGTCCTCCGCCCGGCAGTCCTCCTGCATGGCGATGGTGTCCACCCCGGCCGGGACCGGCGCACCGGTGAAGATGCGCACCGCCTGCCCCGGCCCGACCGTGCCCGCGAAGACCGACCCGGCCGGCACGCGGCCCACCACCGTCATGCGCGCAAACTCTTCCCCAGCCGATTCGGGCCCGGCCGATTCGGGCGCCTGGAAGCCCCAGCCGTCCATGGCCGACACCGCGACCGGCGGCACGTTCACCGGCGCCGTCACCGACTCCGCCAGCACCCGGCCGAGTGCGGCGCGCAGGGGCACGCTCTCCGGCTCCGTCACCGCGCCGTAGGTCTGGTTGACGCGGGCAACCGCCTCGTCGAGCGGCAGGGCGGCGGGGCCGTGGGCGAAACAGCAGTCCATGGGGGTCCTTTCCGGGGCGCTAACGCGAACACGACGGGGCAACACAACGGGGCACAGCCACAACAGGGGTCCAGTCCGGGTATGCCGCTCCGGCCCGCCCCGACACCTTGATCATCATCAAGTTGCGCTGGCGGGCAAGCGCCCGTTTGGCTTGGCGGATGATGTTCGCGTCACAAATTATTCCGTCTCGTCACTTTTTCATCGTTGCGCTTTTAGACCGATCCAAATAAGTTTCGGGACAGCACCGGGACCGGCGAGCATAACGCCCGGCATGGTTGTGGAGGAAAGCCCGTGAACTACAAATTCGACTTCGACGCGGTGCTCGCGTCGTGGGACACGCTGCTGGAGGGGGCCTGGCTGACCATCCAGCTCTCCTTCGGGGCGATGGCCATCGGCCTCGTGGTCGCGATTCTCTGCGCACTCGGCAAGACGTCCGGGCCGAAGCCGGTGCGCTGGGTGATCAACACCTACATCGAGATCATCCGCAACACGCCCTTTCTGGTGCAGATCTTCCTGATCTTCTTCGGCCTGCCGACGATGGGCGTCCGCCTGTCCCCCGACCTCGCCGCGCTAATCGCGATGGTTGTGAACGTCGGCGCCTACGCGACGGAGATCATCCGCGCCGGCATCGAATCGATCCAAAAGGGCCAGATCGAAGCCGGCCTCGCGCTGGGCCTCAAGCCCTTGCAGGTCTTCCGCTATGTGGTGATCAAGCCGGCGCTGCGCACGGTGTACCCGGCGCTGACCAGCCAGTTCATCCTGCTGATGCTCAGCTCCAGCGTGGTGTCGGCGATCTCGGCGGACGAACTGACCTCGGTCGCCAACAACATCCAGTCGCAGACCTTCCGCAGCTTCGAGATCTACATCGTCGTGACCGGCATCTATCTGGTGCTGGCCCTGATGTTCTCCGCGCTGTTCGCCGGCATCTACCGGCTGGCCTTCGCCTACGACACCGACCGCCGTTGAGGAGCCGCACGCCATGATCCGCTCCTTCGGGTACAACGAGTTCCTGTTCCTCATCTCCGCCGTGCAGTGGACGCTGGCGCTGTCGGCGCTGGCCTTCGTCGGCGGGGCGACGGTGGGGCTGTTCGTGGCGCTCGGCCGCACCTCCGCGATCAAGCCCGTGCGGCTGCTCGCCACCGGCTACATCCAGCTGTTCCAGGGGACGCCTCTGCTGATGCAGCTGTTCCTGGTCTTCTTCGGCGGCACCGTTCTCGGCATCGAGCTGAACCCCTGGACCGCCGCCGCGCTCGGCCTGACGCTGAACGCCAGCGCCTTCCTGGGCGAGATCTGGCGCGGCTGCATCCAGGCGGTGCCGCGCGGCCAGTGGGAGGCCGCCTCCGCGCTCGGCCTGCGCTATCCGGGGCTGATGCGCTACGTGATCCTGCCGCAGGCGGTGAAGGTCGCGGTGCCGCCGACCGTCGGCTTCCTGGTGCAGCTGATCAAGAGCACGTCGCTGGCCGCCATCATCGGCTTCACCGAACTGACCCGCGCCGGGCAGATCGTCAACAACGCGACCTTCCAGCCCTTCCTGGTGTTCGGGATCGTGGCGGCTCTCTACTTCGTGCTGTGCTGGCCGCTGTCGCTGCTGAGCGCGCGGCTGGAGCAGCGCTACGCCGCGCCCAGCCGCTGACTATGGCCGCTAAATCCTTTCAAAAACCAAAAACCGTGAGGAAACGCCCGATGACATTCCCGATCACCCGCCGCCTCGCCGTTGCCGGCGCCCTGCTCGCCGCCGCCATCGGCTTCACCGCCGCCCCCGCCGCCGCGCAGACGGTCGACGAGATCAAGTCCAAGGGCAAGGTGACCATCGGCATGCTGGTGGACTTCCCGCCCTTCGGCATCACCACCGCCGACGGCAAGCCCGACGGCTACGACGCCGACGTGGCGAAGCTGCTGGCCAAGCACATGGGCGTACCGGTGGAGATCGTGCCGGTGACCGGCCCCAACCGCATCCCCTACCTGCTGACCAACAAGGTCGACCTGCTGGTCGCCTCCCTTGGCATCACGCCGGAGCGCGCCAAGCAGGTCCAGTTCTCCGAGCCCTACGCCGCCATCGAGATCGGCCTGCTTGCCCCGAAGACCGCGACGATCAAGGCTCCGGAAGACCTGTCGGGCAAGCGCATCGGCGTCGCCCGCGCCAGCACCCAGGACCAGTCGCTGACCGCCGTCGCCCCGAAGGACGCGCGCATCATGCGCTTCGACGACGACGCCAGCGCCGTGCAGGCCATGCTGTCCGGGCAGGTGGACGCGCTGGGCATCAGCAACGTGGTCGCCCAGCAGATCAAGACCATGGCCCCGCAGGCGAACTACGAGATGAAGTTCGTGCTGAAGAGCCAGGTCCAGGGCATCGCCATGCGCCAGGGCCAGGACGCCCTGCTGAAGTGGGTGAACGACTTCCTCGCCCAGGTGAAGGGCAACGGCGAGCTGAACGCCATCCACCAGAAGTGGCTGGGCACCGACCTGCCGTCGGCGGTCAAGTCGTAGTCACCTGTCTCGCTCACACGCGCTCCTCACTCCGTCATTCCCGCGAAGGCGGGGATCCAGGGCACTCCGATACGTGTCCGAGTGGCCCTGGATCCCCGCCTTCGCGGGGATGACGGTGAAAAGGTGCAGATTGCTTCAAGGAGTTCCCCATGGCGCTGGCTTACGATCTCTCAGGCGAGGGTGCGCCGCGGTCCATGAGCGGCGAGGTCGTCATCCGCATGGACGGCGTCCAGAAATGGTACGACAGCTTCCATGTGCTGAAGGACATCAACCTGGAGGTCCGCAAGGGCGAGCGCATCGTCATCTGCGGGCCATCGGGTTCCGGCAAATCGACGCTGATCCGCTGCATCAACCAGCTGGAAAAGCACCAGAAGGGCACGATCACCGTCAACGGGATCTCGCTCGATTCCCACCACCGCCACCTCGATCAGGTGCGGCGGGAGGTCGGCATGGTGTTCCAGCAGTTCAACCTGTTCCCGCACCTGACGGTGATCCAGAACTGCATGCTGGCGCCGATGAAGGTGCGCGGCCTGCCCAAGGACGAGGCGCGGGCCATCGCGCTGAAATACCTGGAGCGCGTGCGCATCCCGGAGCAGGCGGACAAATACCCCGGCCAGCTGTCCGGCGGCCAGCAGCAGCGCGTCGCCATCGCCCGGTCGCTCTGCATGAACCCGAAGGTGATGCTGTTCGACGAGCCGACCTCCGCCCTCGACCCCGAAATGGTGAAGGAGGTGCTGGACACCATGATCGGGCTGGCCGAGGACGGCATGACGATGCTCTGCGTCACGCACGAGATGGGCTTCGCCAAGTCCGTGGCCGACCGCGTGATCTTCATGGACCGCGGCGAGATCGTCGAGCAGGCCTCCCCCGCCGAGTTCTTCACCAACCCCAAGTCCGAGCGGACCCGCAATTTCCTGGGACAGATCCTTTCCCACTGAGGACCCATTCCTGATGAAGCCTGAGATCTTCCTGGTCGAATCCATGATGCCGGACATCGAGGCGGCGCTGTTCGCCGCCTACACCGTCCACCGGCTCACCGGGTCGCCCGCCGAGCGCGACCGGCTGGTGGCGGAGGTGGGGCCGCGCGTCCGCGCCGTCGTCACCGGCGGCGGCACCGGGGTGAGCAACGCGGTCATGGACGCCTGCCCGAACCTGGGAATCGTCGCCATCAACGGCGTCGGCACCGACGCGGTGGACCTGAACCACGCCCGCGAACGGGGGGTGCGCGTCACCAACACGCCGGACGTGCTGACCGACGACGTGGCCGACCTCGCCATCGGCCTGATGATCGCGGCGTCGCGCCGGATGATGGTCGGCGACCGCTTCGTCCGCGCCGGCCAGTGGCCGCAGGGCAAGCTGCCGCTGGCCCGCAAGGTGACCGGCAAGCGGCTTGGCATCCTGGGCCTCGGCCGCATCGGGCAGGCCATCGCCCAGCGCGCCGCCGCCTTCGGCATGACCATCGCCTACACCAACCGCAAGCCGCGCGCGGACGTGCCCTACCGCTACGTCGCCTCGCCGGTGGAACTGGCGCGGGAGAGCGACATCCTGGTCGTCGCCGCCTCGGCCGGGGCGGACGCCCGCAACATGGTCGGCCGCGCGGTGATCGACGCGCTCGGCCCGGACGGCCTCCTGGTCAACGTCGCGCGCGGAGCCGTGGTGGACGAGCCCGAACTGGTCGCCGCCCTGACCGACGGGCGCCTCGGCGGTGCGGCCCTCGACGTCTTCGCCAACGAGCCGCACGCGCCGGAAGCGCTGTTCGCGCTGGACAACGTCGTCCTCCAGCCCCATCAAGCCAGCGCGACCGTCGAGACCCGCCAGGCGATGGGAGACCTGGTCCTGGCGAACCTGACGGCCTTCTTCGCCGGCCAGCCCCTGCCGACGGCGGTCGTCTAGACCACCGCGAAGGCCAGCCCTGATGACCATCCTGCCCTCATGACGATCCTAGACGACCGCAGCACGCCGCCGACCCGCATCACCCTGACGGAGGTCGCCAACCACGCCGGGGTGTCGCGGTCCACGGTGTCGCTCGTTCTGCGCGGCAGCCCGCTGGTCGCGGCGGACACGCGCGACCGCGTCCAGGCGGCCATCGAGGCGCTGGGCTACGTCTACAACCGGGGGGCCGCGACCCTGCGCGCCGCCCGCACCAACACGGTCGGGCTGCTGGTCTGCGAGATCAACAACCCCTTCTATGCCGAGCTGACCGCCGGCGTGGACGACGTGCTGGGGGAGGAGGGCGTCGTCGCCTTCATGGGCAACACCGCCGAATCGCCGGACCGTCAGGACCGCTTTCTTCAGCGCATGCGGGAGCACAACGTCGACGGCGTGATCGTCTGCCCGACCGCCGGCACGCCGCCCGACCTGCTGGACCGGCTGCGGCACTGGCAGCTTCCCTGCGTGCAGGCCCTGCGCTTCGTCTCCGCGCGGGAGGGCGACTACGCCGGCGTGGACTACGCCTTCGGCATGGAGATGATGACGGAGCATCTGGTGCGCCTGGGGCACCGCCGCATCGCCTTCGTCGGCGGCAACCTCGCCCACTCCGCGTCCAGCGAGCGCCGCACAGGCTTCACCACCGCCATGAAGCGGCACGGCCTGTCCCCGGACCTGATCGTTCGGTGCCCGGCGACCCGCCGCGCCGGGTTCGACGCCATCGGCCCGCTGCTCGACCAGCCCGACCCGCCCACGGCGGCGCTCTGCTACAACGACATGGTCGCCTTCGGCGTCATGCTGGGGCTGGAGGCGCGCGGGCTGAAGGCCGGGCGCGACATCGCCGTCACCGGCTTCGACGACGTGCCCGAAGCGGCGCTCAGCCGCCCGGCGCTGACCACCGTCGCCACCTCCGCCCGCCAGATCGGGCAGGAGGCGGCGCGGCTTCTGCTGCGCCGCATCGCCGATCCCCAGGGCGCGCCCGAGCGCGTGATCCTGCCCGCCCGTCTGGTCGTCCGCGAATCCTGCGGCGCCATGGCTCAAAGGTAATCCGAGGTAACGTGATGAACCATTCCGTCGAAGCGCTGCTCGAGGCGCGCCGTTCCCGCGACTGGCTGACCGCCCTGCCCCAGCCGCCCGCCAGCGAGGCGGAGGCCTACGCCATCCAGGACGCGGTGGCCCGCCGGCTTGGCCCCGTCACCGCCTGGAAGGTCGGCGCCCGCAGCCCGGAGTCGGAGCCGTTCCGCGCCCCCATCCACGCCGACACCCTGTTCTGGGAGGTCAGCCGCCTTCCGGCCTCCATGTTCCAGGTCATCGGCATGGAGGCGGAGATCGCCTACCGCTTCGCCAAGGACCTGCCGCCCCGCGCCGAGCCCTACACGCGGGACGAGGTGCTGGACGCCGTGGAGTCCGTCCATCCGGTTTTCGAGATCGTGGACACCCGTTTCGCCGGCTTCGGCTCGCAGGACCCGCTCAGCCACATGGCCGACCAGTTCAACCACGGCGCCCTGATCGTCGGCCCGGCCATCGCCGACTGGCGGGCGCTCGACCCGATCCGGGAGCGCGTGGCGCTCGACGTGGACGGCACGCGCAAGGTCGAGACGGTCGGCGGCAACAGCGCGGGCGAGCCCGTGCGCCTGCTGGTCTGGATGGCGAACGTCGGCACCCGCAGCCTGGGCGGGCTGAAGGCCGGCGATGTGGTGACCACCGGCTCCTCCACCGGCACGGTCTTCGTGAAGCCCGGCAGCCGCACCGTCGCCACCTTCGGCACGATGGGAACGATCGAACTGACGGTCGATTGACCGTTCACAGCAACCGCGTCCGCCGGGCGAACCATGTCCGGCGGATGCGTGTTCATGATTTGAAGCCGGAACACGGAACTCACGGGAGACCCTCGCGATGATGCAAGGGAATAAGGCCGACATCGCGGTCGTCGGCTTGGGCGTCATGGGGCGCAACCTCGCAGCCAATCTGGCCGATCACGGCGCGACGGTCGCCGGCTACGACCTCGACGAGGGGCGCCGGTCCTCCTTCGCCGCGCAGGTTCCGGCCTCCGTGCCCTGCACCTCGCTGGAGGCGTTGCTGGGCGCGCTGAGGTCCCCGCGCGTCATCCTGATGATGGTGCCCGCCGGCGCGCCGGTGGACGAGCTGACGGCCGCCCTTCTTCCGCGCCTGTCGCCCGGCGACGTGCTGATCGACGGCGGCAATTCCCACTTCCGCGACACCAACCGGCGCGCGGCGCTGGCCGTCGGCAGCGGCGTTCGCTTCGTCGGGCTCGGCGTGTCGGGCGGTGAGGAGGGGGCGCGCCACGGCCCCGCCTTGATGGCCGGCGGCGATGCGGAGGCGCTGGCCCCGGTCGCTCCCCTGCTGACCGCCATTGCCGCGCGCGCGCCGGACGGCGAGCCCTGCTTCGCCCGCGTCGGGCCGGAGGGTGCGGGTCATTTCGTGAAGATGATCCACAACGGCATCGAATACGCCGACATGCAGCTGATCGCGGAGGGGTATCACCTGCTCCGCAACGTCTCCGGCTTCTCCTACGAGGCGCTGGCCGAGACCTTCGCGGCGTGGAACCGGGGCGAGCAGGCCTCCTACCTGATGGAGATCACCACTGCCATCCTGCGCACCAGCGACCCGGAGACCCAGTCCCCGATCCTGGAGGTGATCCGCGACGCCGCCGGGCAGAAGGGCACCGGCCACTGGGCCGCGACCACGGCGCTGGAGCTGGGCATGCCCGCCCCGACCATCGCGGAGGCGGTGCACGCCCGCTGCCTGTCCGCCCTGAAGGACGAACGCCTGCGCGCGGCCGAGGCCTTTCCCCCGCCGCACGTCCCGGCCTTCGAGGATCCCGTCGCGGCGGTCGGCGACGCGCTGCTCGCCGGGCGCATCGCCGTCTACGCGCAGGGCTTCGCGGTGATCGCCGCCGGCAGCCGGCAGTTCGGCTGGAACATCGACCTCGCCGCGGTGGCGCGCATCTGGCGGGGCGGCTGCATCATCCGCGCCCGCCTGCTGGACCGCATCCTGACCGCGCTGACCCGCGCGCCGGAGCTGCCCAACCTGATGCTGGACCCGGACATCGCCGCGCTGATGACGCGGGGCGACGCCGGCTTCCGCCGCACCGTGGCGACGGCCGCGCTGGCCGCCGTGCCGGTTCCGGCCATGGCCTCGGCCCTGTCCTACTGGGACGGCTACCGCAGCGGCCGCCTCTGGGCGAACATGATCCAGGCCCAGCGCGACTTCTTCGGCGCCCACGGCTACGAACGCACCGACCGTCCGGGCATGGTGCACACCCAATGGATGCCCGTGTAGGCACCCTTTCACCCCCTCTCCCATCGTCGATGGGAAAGGGGGGATCGGGCGCCTACCCCTTCGGGAAAGCCGGCGCGCGCTTGTCGAAGAAGGCGGCGATGCCCTCCCCGGCCTCCGCATGGAACAGCGACTCCACGAAGGCGTCGGCTTCGCGGTCGAGCTGCGCGTCCATGCCGCCGTAAGCCGCCTCCAGCAGCGACTTGGCGCGGCCGAGCGCGGCCGTCGGGCCGTCGGCCAGGCGCGCCGCCCAGGCGGTGGCCTCGGCCAGCGCGCCGCCCAGCGCGGTCACGCGGTTGATCAGACCAAGCTGCGCCAGACGCTCCGCACCGATCCGCCCACCCTCGAACAGGATCTCGGCGGCGAGCTGCGGCGGCAGGGACCGCGCCAGCGAGGCGGAACCGCCGCCGTCGGAGGTCAGCCCCACCTTGATGTAGGCCAGCGCAAAGATTGAATCCTCCGCCGCCACGACGAGGTCGCAGGCGAGCGCCACCGGGAAGCCCGCCCCGGCCGCAGCCCCTTCCACCGCCGCGATGATCGGCTTCGGGCAGGCGCGCATGGCGCGGATCAGGCCGTGGAAACCCTCCAGCGCATCGCGCATCTGTTCGCGCGGGACGGTGCGGCTGGCGTCCAGCCACTTCAGGTCGCCGCCGGAGCAGAAGGTCCCCGCCGCCCCGGTCAGCACCAGCGCGCCGACCTCGTCGTCGGTCGAGGCCCCTTCCACCGCATCGCGCAATCCGGCCATCAGCGCCAGCCCCAGGGCGTTGCGCGTCGGCGGGTCGTCGATGGTCAGCAGCATCACCCGCCCCTGGCGCGTCACGTCCAACCCGGTCATGGTGTTCCTTCCTCCCGTTTGTTCGCGTTCAGCGCGATCTTCGGCCATCGCCGCGCCGGACGCCAGGGGGAACGAACAGCGTGTCAGTGACGCTTCGGACCCTTCAGGAAGCGCTCGCGGTCGCTGGAGCCCACGCGCAGGTCGAACACGTCGCCCTCGCGCTCCAGCGTCATCGGCACGTCGACGCCCGCCGGTCCCAGCGCCCACAGCGCCCGGTAGAAGTCCGCCAGCGAGCCCACGGGCTTCCCCGCCACGGCGCGCACCACGTCCCCCGCGCGCAGCTCCGCCCGCTGCGCCGGACCGTCGCCGGCCAGCCCGACCAGCACCACCCGCTCCTGCTCGTCCTGTGTGGCGTAGAGGCCGAGCCACGGACGCGACGGCCCGCCGACCTTGCCGTGGGTCAGCAGGTCGTCCAGGATCGGCTTCAGCAGGTCGATCGGCACGCTCATGTTCAGCGGCAGCATCCGCTCGCCCTGCGCCCGGTACTGGAGCTGAAGCGACCCGATGCCCAGCAGCTCGCCCCCGGCGCCCAGCAGCGCGGTGCCGCCCCAGTTCGGGTGCGCCGGCAGGGTGAACAGCGCGTCGTCGATCATGTATTCCCAATAGCCGGCGAACTCCTGCCGGGCCACCACACGCGCCGTCAGCGACCGGGCGCGCCCGCCGGCCCCACCCACCACCACCGAATCCCCGACCTCCACATGGCGGGAACTGCCGAGCGCCAGCGCGGGCGTGCCCAGCGGCGACAGTGCCTGCACCAGCCCGAATCCGCTGCCGTGGTCGTAGGCGACCACATGGCCCTGCACGGCGCGGCCGTCGTTGGTCGTCAGCCAGATGTCCTCCGCCTCCACGATCAGATAGCCGATGGTCAGGACCAAGCCGTCCTCGCGGATCACGGCCCCCTGCCCGGCCCGCTCGGTCCCCAGCACCTCCGCCGTGTAGGCGTCCTCGGGCACGGTCGCGCGCAGGGACACCACGGCGGACAGCGCGCGGTCCAAATCGAAGGCCAGCGCCTCGGGATCGGGCTGGAACTCCGGCGGGATCCGCCAGTCGTCGGACGAATTCATCGCTGCCTCCTTCGCCAGGGCTGAACGGACCCGCCCCTCTTATGGGTCATGCACTGTGTAACAGCGTGCCGCCGGAAAGGATCGGCGGAAACCCTCCAGGCCGCACGGTGTTCTCTCGGTTCGACACGACGAGAGGAGGACGCCATGGGCCTGTTCGATTTCTTCCGCCGCGACTCCGGCGACAAGGTGAGCGACGCCGACACCCCGACCCCGGACGAGCTGAAGCGCCACGTCTCGCAGCTGGGCCTGCCGGCCAACGGGCTGGACATCCAGGTGGCCGACGACACGGTGACCGTGCGCGGCAACGTCACCTCGCAGGAGGAGAAGGAGAAGATTGCGGTCGCGCTCGGCAACGTAAAGGGCGTGTCGCGCGTGGACGACCAGACCACGGTGGTGCGCTCCAACGCCGACCAGCCGACGGTCGCCCCGTCGGAACAGCCGAACATGCAGAGCCAATTCCACACCGTGGAGAAGGGCGACACGCTGTCGGCCATCGCGCAGAAGGTCTACGGCGACGCCCAGCTTTACGGGAAGATTTTCGAGGCGAACAAGCCGATGCTGAAGGACCCGAACAAGATCTACCCCGGTCAGGTCCTGCGCATCCCGCCCCGGTGACGGTCATGTCGAATCAGGGCGGGGCCGGCGGTCCCGGCGTTCCGTTGTCGGCGCCGGGCTCGCTGGTCAGCATCCTCTACGGGCTGCTCAGCGTGCCGGCCTTCGCCCTGGCCTTCGCCAGCGTCATGATCCTGGACGCGCCGTGGAGCGCGCGGGGGGTGGGAACCACCCTCGCCTTCTCCTTCATCCTGGGTTGCTGGGGGGCGGCGGTCGGCCTGCTGCTCGCCGTCAACGCGGTGCGCTGGCGCGGCCGTCCGGCGGGGCGCGCCGCGCTGTACCCGGTGCCGCCGCTTCTGGTGCTGCTGGCGGTGGAGTGGTCGGTACACCGCCTGTTCCACGCCTGCATCCTCTGGTGTCCATGAGGAGCCGTCCGAAGGACGCCCAATACGCAATCGTGAACGCGATTGCGTTAGCCAAAGATAACGGACCGGAATCGGCGCGTTGGGACTGTAGGATCGCCTTTGCATACAACGCAACGGCGGTACGACCATGCCCTCCTGGCTCATCAAGGCAGCAGCGCAGCGCATTGTAGGGGCTTTGCCGAACGCCCACCGCTGGAACGAGCTTCTGCAGACCCACGTCGCCCATTCGCTCCGCCTGTCACCGGAGCGGTTCGCCGGGCAGCTTCGGGCCTGCGGCGTTCATTTCGAGTATTTCCGCCAGTGCCGCGGCGGGAACCCCGGCGACTTTTCCGTGCTGGAGGTCGGGACCGGCTGGCACCCCATCGTCCCGGTCGGCCTCTGGCTGGCCGGCGCGCGGGAGGTGGAGACCTGGGACCTCGCCCCCCACGCGACACCCGAACGGCTTCAGGCGACGATCCGGATGTTCGTGGAAGCGGACCGGAGCCAGCTCGCGAAGCACCTTCCGGTGATCCCCGGGCGTCTGGAACGGCTGGCCGGCATCCTGCGCGAGACCGCGCCGGCCGACCTGATGGCCCAGCTCGGCACGCTTGGCATCACCTTCCACATCGGGGATCTGGGGCAATCGGCGCCGCGCAGCGCGCCCCCGGACTTCATCCTCTCCCACGCGGTGCTGGAGTATTTCACCTACGACCAGCTCGTCGGCCTGCTCACCACCTTCAAGCGGATCAGCGGTCCCAACACGGTGATGAGCCATTGGGTCGACTATGGCGACGAGTACGCCTATTTCGACCGCAAGATCTCCTTCTTCAACTTCCTGCGCTATTCGGACCCGGTGTGGCGGTTGATCAACAACCCGATCATCCCGCTCAGCCGGCTGCGCATCACCGACCACCGCCGGGCCTTCCAGGACGCGGGCTTCACCATCGTGAAGGCGGACGTCGTTCGCGGGAAGGAGGATGAGCTGGCGCGCATCCCGCTCGCTTCGCGCTTCCGCAGCTATCCCGTGAACGACCTGCTGGTGCTGGAGGCGTGGCTGGTGGCCAAGCCGGGCTGACGCTCACGCCTTGCGCCAGCGCGAGGCGAGCGCCGTCAACCGGTCGAAGCCGAAGTCCAGCACCACCGCCAGGGCCGCGACGATCACCGCGCCCTGGATGACGTAGGCCTGGTTCGACCCGTTCAGCCCGACGATGATCGGGAGCCCCAGCGTCTTCGCCCCGACGGTGGAGGCGATGGCGGCGGTGCCGACGTTGATGATGACCGCCGTGCGCACCCCGGCCAGAATCACCGGGGCAGCGAGCGGCAGTTCCACGCGCAGCAGGATGTCCGCCGGCGCCATGCCGAGGCCGCGCGCCGTCTCCAGCACCGAATCCGGCACCGCCTCCAGCCCGGCCACTGTGTTCTCCACGATGGGCAGCAGGGCGTAGAGCGTCAGGGCGATCAGCGCCGGCTTCGGGCCGAAGCCCATCACGGGCACCGCCACGGCCAGCACCGCCACGGGCGGGAAGGTCTGGCCCATGGTCGCGATGGCCTCCAGGATGCCGCGGAACTCCGCCCCCCAGCGGCGCGTCACGACGATTCCGGCAGCCACCCCCACAAGCACCGCCGTCAGGCTGGACAGCCCGACCAGCGCCAGATGGTCGAGCGTCAGGGCGAGGAAGCTGTCCGCCTCGTAAAGCGGCCGGTCGAGCGTGGGGAACAGCGCCGCGAACAGCGGCTTCAGCGCCGGCATGCCCAGCACCAGCGCGACCAGGACCACGGCCGCCAGCATCAGCCGGTCGGTCAGGAAGCGCATCCGCCAGCGCACCGTGGCGGTCCCGCCCCTCATGGCAGTCCCTCGGGCCGCACGAGATCCGACAGGTGCAGGACGCCGGCCGGCCGCCCCTGCTCGTCCACCACCGGCAGCCGGTCGGTGCCGCGCGCGACCATCTCCGCCAGGGCTTGGCGCAGCGGCGCGCTGCTGGGAAGCGGGACGCCGGGAGCGGCGCTGTCCGGGCGGGCGCGCTGGCCGACCGTCTCCACGGCCAGCAGCTTCAGCCCCCAATCCTCGCGCCCGATCAGGTCGCGCACGGTGTCGTTGGCCGGGCGGGTCAGGATCTCCATCGGCGTGCCATGCTGGACCAGCCGGCCATGGTCCAGCACGGCGATCCGGTTGGCGAGCTTCAGCGCCTCGTCCATGTCATGGGTGACGAAGACGATGGTCGTCCCCGTGGCCTTGTGGATGGTCGCCATCTCCGCCTGCAAGGCGGCGCGCGTGATGGGGTCGAGCGCGCTGAAGGGCTCGTCCATCAACAGGATGTGCGGCTCCGCCGCCAGCGCGCGGGCAACGCCGACGCGCTGCTGCTGCCCGCCCGAGAGCTGGTGCGGGTAGGCGCCGAGGAAGCGGCGCGGGTCGAGCTTCAGCAGGTCCAGCAGCGCCGCCACCCGGTCGCGCACCCGCGCCTTCGGCCAGCCGAGCAGCGCCGGCACGGTGGCGATGTTGCGCTCCACCGTCCAGTGCGGAAACAGGCCGACATTCTGGATCACGTAGCCCATGCGGCGGCGCAGCTCCTCCGGGCGCAGGCGGGCGATGTCCTGCCCCTCCACGCGGATGGTGCCTTCCTCCGGCACGACCAGCCGGTTGATCATCTTCATCAGCGTGGACTTGCCCGACCCCGACGGGCCGATGAGAACGCAGAACTCTCCCGCCTCCACGGTCAGGGACACGTTGTCCACGGCCACCCAGGGCTCGTACCGCTTGGTCACGCCGTCGAAGTCGATCATGCCGGACGCCTCCCCACCAGCGACACGGCCACCAGGGAAATGGCCAGCGTCAGTGCCGCATCCACCGCGACCGCCAGCAGGATCACCGGCACCGCCCCCAGCAGCACGAGGTCCAGCGCGTTCGCGAACAGCCCCTGGAACATGATCGCGCCCAGCCCGCCGGCCCCGATCAGCGCCGCCACCGCCGCAAGCCCGACCGCCTGGACAAGCGTGATCCGAAGCCCCGACAGGAAGACCGGCAGGGCCAGCGGCACCTCGACCTTCAGGAAGATCTGGCGCGGGGTCATGCCCATGCCGCGCGCCGCCTCCCGCACGGCGGGCGGCACGCCGTCCAGCCCCTCCACGGTGTTGCGCACCATGGGCAGCAGGCCATAGAAGGTCAGCGCGATCACCGCCGGCACCGGCCCGACCCCGGCGATTCCCAGCCCCGGCAGCGCCGCCGCCAGCGCCGACAAGGGCGCCAGCAGCAGCCCGAACAGCGCAATGGACGGCACCGTCTGGACGACGTTCAGCACCGGGAACACCGCCTGCCGCACGCGGCGGACGCGCTGCGCCAGCACGCCCAGCGGCACGCCGATCAGCAGCGTCGGCACCAGCGCTGCCACGACCAGAACCCCGTGCCGCAGCACGGCGGCGGCGAAGACGTCCCGCTGGTTCGCGTATTCCTTCATGATGGACAGTTGGTCGAGATGCCCGCCGGCGATCTGGAGGCCGATCAGCGCCGCCGCCGTGCCGCCCACCGCGATGCGTCCGATGGACGCCAGCCCGAGCCGCCGCACGCCGTCCATGGCGGCCAGCAGCGCCGCCGCCTCCATCACCCAGAAGCCCGCGCCGAAGGAGGTCCGCGCCGCCGGGGACGCCGTGGCGGCGAGTTGCCGCGCATGCTCCCCCGCCAGCCAGACCAGCCCCGCCGCGAACAGCACCCCCGCCGCGACATAGGCCCCGGCCACCCAGCGTGCGGGCCGCAGGAACGGCACCGCCAGCAGCACCAGCCCCGGCAGCAGCGCCACCCAGCCCCAGGCCGAATCGACCGCCCCCGCCAGCGCGATCCCCCGCCCCGACAGCAGCCGGTTCGGCGCGAAGCTCAGGAACGGCAGGATCAGCGCGGCCGAGGCCAGGGAGGCCGCCAGAAGCAGCGCGACGCGGTTGGTCAGGATGGCGGGGCGTCCCGTCGCGGTGGGCATCCCGTTATTTCAGGAAGCCCTTGGACTTCAGATAGGCGGTGGCGACCTGCTTGGGATCCTGCCCCTCCACCGAGATCTTGGCGTTCAGCCCGCGCAGCGTCTCCGTGTCCAGGCTGGCGAAGACGGGGTCCAGCACCTCCCGCATCTTCGGGTTCTTCTCCAGCACGGCGGCGCGGACGGTGGGCGCCGGTTCGTAGACCATCTGGGCGCCCTTGGTGTCCTGCATGACCACGAGGTCCAGCGCCGCGATGGCGCCATCGGTGCCGTAGACCATGGCGGTGTTGACGCCCGACGTGCCCTCCGCCGCCGCGCGGATGGTCGCCGCCGTGTCGCCGCCGGCCAGCACGAGGATCTGCTCCGGGCGCAGGGCGAAGCCGTAGGTGCCCTGGAAGGAGGGCAGCGCCGCCGGGCTCTCCACGAACTCGGCGGAGGCGGCGATCTTGGCCTTGCCGCCGGCGCCCACCCAGCGGGCGAAATCCTCCATGGTGGAAAGCTTGTTCGGCGCCGCCACGTCGCGGCGCAGCGCGATGGCCCAGGTGTTGTTGGCCGGCGCGGGCTTCAGCCAGACGATGTTGTTCTTCTCCTGATCGAGCTGCCGCACCTTCTCATAGCCGGCCCCGGCGTTCTTCCAGGCCGGATCGCTGTCGATGTTGAAGAAGAAGGCGCCGTTGCCGGTGTATTCGGGATAGACGTCGATCTCCCCCGCCAGCAGCGCGCTGCGCACGATCTTGGTCGGGCCGAGCCGGGTCTTGTTCTCGGTCGGGATTCCGTTGGCCTCCAGCACCTGCAGGATCATGGTGCCGAGAAGCCCGCTTTCCGCGTCCAGCTTCGACCCGACCCGCACCGTGTCGGCCGCCTGCGCGCCCCCGGCGGCCAGCAGCATGCCCAGAGCGAAGGCTCCCACCGTCCATCGTTTCATCACGGCCCTCTCCATTCCCGCCAAATCTCGTTTTGCAGCTAGGATGGTGGGCAAGTTCCACGGCGGCAAGTCGGGCTTTCCGGAGGGGTCAGCGCGGGCTCACCCGGAAGGAGGGGCTGTGGTCCGGCTGGGTCGTCACGATGCCGACGGGCAGGACCGGCCGCGCGCCATCCGGAATCGACAGGCGGAACCGGCGGACCAGGGCGGCCAGCACCACCACCGCCTCCATCGTCGCGAACTGCGCGCCGATGCAGACGTGCGGCCCCGTGCCGAAGGGAAGGAAGGCGAAGGGCGGCGGGGGCGGCGCGCCCGGCAGGAAGCGGTCCGGATCGAAGGCGTCGGGATCGGACCACAGCTTGCGGTGCCGGTGGATCACCCAGGGCGCCACCATCACGATCGAGCCGGCCGGCGCCCGGAAGGGGCCAAGCTGGTCCGGCCCCAGCGACATCCGCACGATGGCGAAGACCGGCGGGAACAGCCGCAGCGTCTCGTCCACCACCGCCCGTGTGAAGGGAAGCTGCGCCAGCGCCCTGTGCGCCTTGTCGGGGGACAAATCGACGTCCCGCGCCTCCTCCGCCACGCGGTCCTGCGCGTCGGGCGCCAGGGTCAACAGCCAGCAGGCCCAGAACATGGCGAGCGCCGTCGTCTCGTGCCCGGCCGTGATCATCGAGGCGACCTGATCGCGCAGTTGCTCGGGCGTGAAGCCCTCCCCCGTTTCCGGATCACGCGCCTCGTCCATCAGGTCGAACAGATCGCGCGCCTCGCCGGAACGCCCGGCCTGCCGACGCTCGGCGATGATGCCGTCAATCAGCGCCCGCCACTCCCGCCGGAAGCGCCGGCGTTGCAGATCGGCCAGCGTGGGCACGCCCAGCGGCAGGAAGTCGGTGAGGCGCGGCCGGGCCAGCCCTTCGTTGTAGTGCTGGATCATGCCGCGCAGGAGAGGCCCGAATCGCTCCGTCTCCAGCGAGAACATCGACCGCCCCGCCACGTCGAGCGCCAGCGCCTGCAGCACTTCCAGAAGGTCGCAGCCACCCCCGCCCTTCGCCATGGCGGCCAGCCTGTCCAGCGCCGGTTCGGCGGCCAGCACCACATGGCGGCCGAGGATCGGCAGGGTGCGCGGGGTGAAGGAAGGGGCGAGCGTGCGCCGCTGCCGCTTCCACGACTCGCCGCGCGCCAGCAGCAGGCCGTCGCCGACGATGGGACCCAGGATGCGCTTGACCACCGGCGTGCTGGTGTAGTTCGCGTCGTTCTCCACCAGCATCCGCCGGATCGCGCCGGGATCATTCAGCAGGTAGCTGGGCCGCCCGAGCACGCGCCGCTCCAGCACCCCTTCCTCGAAAGCCCGGTGCGGCCAGGAGGCCAGCGTGTTCGTGCGGAAGGCCCTTATGAGCTTCAGCGACGGCAGGTCCACCGGCTGCGTCTCGGGAACCGGGGGGACGATCCGGGGGCGGCCGGCGCGCGGCGCGGACGGAAAACTCGCGGATTGAGGGTCGATGGTGTCCTGAATCGCCACAGCGGCATGCCCTCCCGGTGAGCTTTTCCCGCGATGATAGCGATTGCCCGAGGTTTTGCCAGCGGACTAAGCGCGAAACGGAAAAGAGCATGCCATGGTGCGGTGCGCGGCGGCTTTCGTCATTGATGCAATCGTCGCGAAAGCCAACAGATTATGAGAAGAATGAGACCATTGCGGCGAAAGCAACGCCGAAGCCAACCGTCAACCGAAAATTAGGCAGCCCAGCGCTAGCTTGCGCAATAGGGTTATACGGTTAGAGACAAAAAATGACTATCGACGACGGTGACTGCCGAATCGTTTCGGAAGTCTTCTGCTATGCCATCGAGCGTTTCTCGGAAGACGCCGCTCTGCACCTTGCGGCCGAAGCGCTCCGCGCCCGCCATCTGGGCGCAAGCCTGTCCGAGGCGGTGAGCGCCGCGATTTCCATCCTGTTCGCGGCGCGCCTCCAGCCCTGCTGCTGCTGACCACCCCGGCCCGCATTCGCCGCGCCACCGGCGACGGATGCGGGCCGTTCCATGTCCTCCCTCAGAGTTCGCCCTCAGCGCTGTTCGATCGACGTCGTTCCGAACAGCCGCTTGTATTCCCGTGGCTGGGAGCGCCAGTACTGCTTGGGCGCCCGCACCTCCGCGCCCAGCGCCGCCGCCGCGTGCCACGGCCAGCGCGGGTCGTACAGGATGCCGCGGGCCAGCGCGATCATATCGGCCTGCCCGTTCGCGATGATGGCCTCGGCCTGCAACGGCTCGGTGATCAACCCGACGGCGATGGTCGGCAGGCCGGTCGCTTTCTTCACGGCTTCCGCGAAGGGCACCTGGAAGCCCGGCTTGACGGGGATGTTCTGCGCCAGCGTCAGGCCGGCGGTGGACACGTCCACGTAGGCGCAGCCGCGCTGCTTCAGGGCCTGGGCGAAGGCGATCGTCTGATCCAGGTCCCAGCCGCCCTCGGCCCAGTCGGTGGCCGACACGCGCACGCCAACCGGCCGGTCCGCCGGGAAGGCCGCGCGCACCGCGTCGAACACCTCCAGCGGGAAGCGCATGCGGTTTTCCAAGCTCCCGCCATAGGCGTCCTCGCGCCGGTTGGACAGCGGCGACAGGAACTGGTGCAGCAGATAGCCGTGGGCGGCGTGCACCTGGATCGTGTCCAGCCCGATCCGCCCCGCACGCTCGGCGGCGGCGGCGAAGCCGTCGCGCACCCGCTTCAGCCCGGCCTCGTCCAGCGGCACCGGTTCCCGTTCGCTGGGGTCGTGCGGGATCGGCGACGGCGCGACGCAATCCCAACCGCCCTCCTCGTAGGTCAGCTGCCGGCCACCCTCCCAGGGCGCCTGGGTCGAGGCCTTGCGACCGGCGTGCGCCAGCTGGATGCCGATGGGCATGGCCGATTCCCGGCGCACCGCGTCGAGCACGGCGGCCAGCGCGGCCTCCGTCTCGTCCGACCAGAGGCCGAGGTCGCCCGGGCTGATTCGCCCCTGCGGCTCGACCGCCGTCGCCTCCAGGAACATCAGCCCGGCGCCGGACAGGGCGAGATGGCCGAGGTGGATCAGGTGCCAGCTTCCCGCCTTGCCGTCCTGCGCCGAATACTGGCACATCGGGGCGATGGCGATTCGGTTCTGCAGGTGCAGCGGTCCAAGCTGAATCGGTTCGAAAAGACGGCTGGCCATTGAGACTCCTCTGCTTTGGTTGGCCTGAAATCGCCCCCACCCCACGCACGCCCCCGCACGCCCAGGCACGATAACCCGATTTCGCCCGCCAGGACTCGCGTTGCGGAGCAAAAATGGCCGCCGGTGCTCTCCGTCAGGAACGGAGGCGGTGGAGCGTCATCAGGCCCCCGGTCAGGGGATCCCGCAGGCGCGCGGTGTCCTGGTCGATCAGGTCGATTTCCAGGGTCGGCCCGAAGCTCTCCGGCACGACCGTCACGGTGTTGCCGGACACCGCGTAGCTGACCGGCATGTCGATGCCCAGCGCCCTCATGCTGGACCGGCGGAATTCGTAGGTGCCGAGCGCCATCCCCATGCCGATCGGCGCGGTCAGCGTCCAGCGCCCGATCAGCGGGTTGCCCGGATCATAGGTCTCGCAGCCGGCGGCCAGCATCAGCGTCAGGCCGGCGGCCAGCGTCGTCCGAAGGGTGCGCCAGAGACTATGGCGGTGCGGCGGTCGCATGACTCGACAACCCGAAGCGCACGAAAGCCTCACGCACGAACGGTGCCGGAGCGAATGAGGCGAAGGACGACCGATGCGGGTGCTTGTCTTGCCAGCACTTCCATACGATCTATGCTTCGGTGATCACCCTAACCTGCGGCGTTCCATGGCCGGCATTCTTCGTCCCGCGATCCTCATCCTCTGCGCCGCCGTGGCGGCCTGCGCCAACGAGCGCGTTACGGCGAACGTCCCCGCCTCGATCTACACGACGGGAGAGGTCGCCTACGCGGCGGCCGACCGCGACCTTCGCGTCATCGTCTATGGCGACCCCTTCGGCATCGGCCCGCAGGGCTTCGGCCAGCGCGTGACCGACGGCATGCAGAACCGGATCACCGGCGTGCAGACCAATTTCACCACCGTGCCGAACCAGACGGCCCGGCCCGACTACGACGTCGTGCTGGCGTTCAACCCGGCGCAGACGATGGTGAGTTCCTACCTGTGCAGCGGCCAGCCGATCGAGACCAAGCCGCCGGGCGGTCCCATCGTGGTTCAGGCGGCCTTCTGCCGAAGGACGGGCCTCTTCGGGCTGATCGGCGGCACGGGCATCCTGGGCCTTTTGGGAGGCGGCGCGATGACGTCGGCCACGGGTTGGCTCGACCATCCGCAAGGACCGGACGACCCGGCCTTCAAGGCCCTGATCGGCGACCTCACCTCCGCCCTTTTCCCGACCGAGCAGGGCGCCTCGACGAAGCATTGACGGGACGACGTCCAGCGTCACAGCCAAATCGTTTGACTTCATCCCCGCGCACGGAAAGAACTGTCCGGGTCATGCCCCTGATGTCCCTCAAACGCCGCAACGTATTGGCCGGCTGCGGCGTGCTGCTGCTGATGCCCGCCGTCGCCCTGGCGCAGCCGATGACGGCGCGCCGCCTCTCCCTGCGCAACCAGCACACGGGCGAGACCTTCAACGGTCCTTACCGCGACGCCGACGGCCCACTGGCCGACGCGATGGCCGATCTGGCGCAGGTTCTGCGCGATCATCATGCCAACAAGGTGGGTCCGGTGGATGTCGGGACGCTCGACCTCCTGGCCGACATCATGGAGGCCGTGGGACAGAGCAAGGCAACGATCCTTTCCGCCTTCCGAACGCCCGAAACGAACGCCAAGCTGGCCGCCCAGCGCCTCGGCGTGGCCGAACACAGCCAACACCTGCTCGGCAAGGCGCTCGACGTCACCTTCCCGTCGCGCCTGCCCGACGCGCACCGCAAGGCTTTGGAGCTGAAACGCGGCGGCGTGGGCTGGTACCCGCGCTCATTCTTCCTTCACATCGACACGGGACCGGTGCGGAGCTGGGAGCTGTTCGGCCGCAATCTGGACCATCTCTTCGCCCCGGGGGTCAACGGCCGCCTTCGCACGGTCGCCGACCGCATGCGTCTTCACCGCGCGCTTGCACGCCGCCGCCTGTCGTCAACCCACTGACGAGCCGAAAGCCGACGCCCGACGGTTCACTGCAATCGCTGGACAGTGCCTGACGATTTTAAGATTTAAGTTTGGGAAGCTAAGCCAGAGGGGGTGGCGGAGGGGATGTCTTCCTAACATGGGTTCCCAGCGGTTCGCGCGCAGCCACTAACCCCATTGTCTTAGCTCGGCTTTTCTCAATAGGAATTTTCTCCGGTTCGTTCCAATTCGCCCGCATCCGCGTTAGAGTGTGGGACGGGATGTGGGGCGTATTCGTTCGGCGGAGGAATGCCCATGGCTGGAAAGCTGACGGCCGCGCGCGTGCGCACCCTCAAGGAGCCTGGGCGCTACGTTGACGGGCGCGGGCTCATGCTGGTCATCGGCACGGACGGATCGCGCAAGTGGGTGCTGCGCATCCAGAAGGACGGCCGCCGGCGCGACTTCGGGCTGGGCTCGGAGCGCGACGTGTCGCTGGCGGACGCGCGCGACGAGGCCGGCCGCATACGCAGGCAGGTCCGGGCGGGCCTCGATCCGGTGGCCGAAAAGCGCAAGGCGACGCGCGTCGTCCCGACCTTCGCAGACGCCGCCCGCGCCTGCCACGCCGAGCACAAGGACGCGTGGAAGAACAAAAAGCACGCGGCGCAATGGCTGGCGACGCTGGAGGAATACGCGTTTCCCGCCTTCGGCAAGGTGACCGTGGACAAGATCGACACGCCCCAGGTGCGCGACGCGCTGCTGCCGATCTGGCTGGACAAGCCGGAGACGGCCCGCCGGGTGCGCCAGCGCATCGGCACCGTCCTCGACTGGGCAATGGCGCGGGGCTTCCGCACCGGCGAGAACCCCGTGCGGAGCGTCGCCAAGGGCTTGCCCAAGCAGCCCAAGGGGCAAGAGCATTTCGCGGCCCTGCCCTGGCGGGACGTTCCGGCGTTCCTGGCCGAGCTCCGAAACACCACCAAGGCCGGCCCGGTCGTGAAGCTGTTGCTGGAGCTGCTTGTCCTGACGGGCGTCCGTTCGGGCGAGGCGCGCGGCGCGCGCTGGTCCGAATTCGATCTCGAAGCCAAGCTGTGGACCATTCCGAAAGGCCGCATGAAGGCGGGGAAGGCCCACGTGGTTCCCCTGTCCCCCCGCGCGCTGACGGTGCTGGAAGCGTTGGGCAAGCTGCGCAGCGGCAGCGACCCCAACGCCTTGGTCTTTCCCGGCCCCAAAGCCGGCAAGCCGCTGTCCGACATGGCGTTGTCGATGCTCCTGCGCCGGATGGCGGTGCCGGCGACGGTTCACGGCTTCCGCAGTTCGTTCCGGGATTGGGCGGCCGAGGCGACGAACTTTCCGCGCGAAGTGGCCGAGGCGGCGCTCGCCCACGCCGTCGAAAGCAAGGTGGAGGCCGCTTACCGGCGGTCGGACCTGCTGGAGAAGCGCCGCAAACTGATGGACCTGTGGGCGACCTTCTGCACCGGCACCGGCAGCCAAGTGGTCCCGCTGGCCCGCCGCTCCCGGCGCGCCTGATGGGGGCCGTCCCGAGGAAGGCGCACCGGCTGTTTGCACTTTTGCAATTGCCCCCCTTTCACTTTTTCAAGCCGGGCGGTGCGCCGCCCGGTCCTTCCGGCAGCGACGCGTCGTTCGCCGGCTGCGGTCAGGGCCGCCGGCTTCGTTCCACGGCCTGAAGGGCTTACGCTCGGGCGCGCCGGGCGGAGGGCAAGGCATCGCCTGTCACTGCCGCCCCGTGCGGCGTCGGAAGGCGCCGCTCCGACGGCCGGCTCTCTCCAACCGCGTCAGCGTCATCACGGCCACCCGCAATCGGTTAGACGTGCTCTAAACAGGGCGAGACCGGCGTGCATACCGCCGTGCGCACCGTTCCTCCACATTCGCGCCAGACCGCCGTGATTTCGGAAGACTGCGGAGGCGTGATGAACGACTTCAAACCTCTCCTCGTGGACCGCCGGACCGCCCGCTGCCTGCTGGGCAACATCGGCAACACCACGCTGCACAAGCTCATCAACAGCGGCAAGCTGAAGCGCGTCAAGATCGGCACCAAGACGCTCATCACCATCGAAAGCATCCAGGCGCTGACCGCCGGCCTAGAGGGCGAGTGATGCGCCGCCGGATCGACGCCCTCCGGAGCCGGGCGAAGGCGGTGGTGGTGTGGCTCGGTATGCAAGGTGTGATCCCTCTGTGGTTGGGCGACTGGATCATCCAGCGTGGGGGGCTCAGCGATGCGTAAGGCGGCCCCGAGCCCCCTCCAGCCCCGGCGGCGGCGCCAAACCGGCGCGCTTCCGCCGCGCCGGTGCCGCCACGACCGCCTCGACTTCCAGCGCATCAACGCCGCCGCGTTGGCGGTGCTGCCGGCGCTGCTGAGGCGCTGGCTGCCGGACGGCCAGCGGGACGGGCACGAGTACGTCGCGCGCAACCCGCGCCGGACCGACCGTTCGCCGGGCTCCTTCAAGGTCAACCTGCGCACCGGCCGCTGGGCCGACTTCGCCACGGGCGACGCCGGGGGCGATCCCATCGCGCTCGCCGCCTACCTCGCCAACACCACGCAAGCGGAGGCCGCGCGCGAGCTCGCCGCCATGCTGGAGGTCGGCCGTGGGTAAGGCGATGTTCACGCCCTTGTCGGATGCCGAAATCGGCGCCGCCCCCCAGGCCGGTGACGGCGACGACGAAGCCCGCCGCATCGCCGCCGCCCTCCAGCTGATCCAGGAGGCGCGACCGATCACCGGCACGCCGGCCGCCGCTTACCTCGCCGGGCGGGGCATCGACCCGAGGCGTCTGCCGCGCGGCGTGGTTGGCTGGCACGCCCCCAGCGGGGCCGTGCTCTACGTCGCGCGCGCCGACGAAACCCAGGTCACGGCGGTGCAGCGCGTCTTTCTCAACGCGGATGGCACCGCAAGGCTCAAGGCTGACGGCAAGAAGGACAAGCGCACCAACGGGCTGCTGCGCGGCGCCGCCATGGGGCTGCCCGGCACGGGGCCGGAGGTGCTGGTGTGCGACGGGCCGGAAGACGCCCTCAGCCTGTGGCAGGCCACCGGGCTGCCGGTGCTCTGCCCGTTCGGATCGGCCTTCAGTGAGCCGCCGCTTCCCGATGGCGCCTGCGCCGTCATCGTGGCCGACAACGTCGTCGGTGACGATGCCGCCACGCGGTGCACCGCGCCGAAGGCCGCCGATCTCGCGGTGGAAAAGGCCGCCCGCCGGCTGATCGAGCGCGGTTTCCGGGTCAAGCTGACCCGTCCGCCGGCCGGCGTGAAGGACAGCAACGACCTGCTGCGCTCCAAGGGCGCGGACGGCCTGAGGGCCATGCTGGCCGCCGCCTCCCCCTTCGAGCCCGCCCGCCACGACAGCCCGGAGGTGTGGCCCGAGCCCGACATGCTGATCGTGGCCGACGGCCGCCGCCCGCCGCCCCACCTGCCGCTGGAACTCTTCGGGCCGTGGGCCGCCTGGATTGCCGACAAGGCGGAGGCCACCTCGACGCCCCCCGACTACACGGCGTGCGGCCTCCTGGCCGTCGCCGCCGGGTTGATCGGCAACGCCCGCTGGGTCTCGCCCTGGAAGGATTGGGCGGAGCCCCCCGCGCTGTGGATCGGGTTGGTGGGCGACCCCGCCTCCGGCAAGTCCCCCGCCATGGCACCCTTGGTGACGATGATCCGCGACTTCGAGACGCGGCTCGCCGTCGGCTTTGAGGAGACCTACCGCCGGTTCCAGACCGAGCAGGAGGCCGCCAAGGTGGCGTGCGACATGTGGCGGGAGGAGGTGCGTCAGGCCCACCGGAACGGCACCCCGCCGCCGGTCAAGCCGACGGTGGCCATGGAGCCGGTGGAGCCGGTCCGCCCCCGCCTGAGCGTGTCCGACACGACGCCGGAGGCGCTGGCCGCGATCCTCGCCGGGCAGCCCAAGGGCGTGCTCATGCTCCGCGACGAGTTGGCCGGCTGGCTGGCCGGGCTCGACCGCTACACCGGCGGCGGCGCCGAGCGCGCGCTGTGGCTGGAGGCGACGGGCGGGCGTCCCTTCACGGTGGATCGCGCCAAGTACGCCGGCAAGCCGCTCGTCATCGGGCACCTGACGGTGTCGGTCCTCGGCGGCATCCAGCCCGACCGCTTGTCCTCGCTGCTGTTCAGCGGCGACGACGACGGGCTGGCCGCCCGGCTGCTGCTGACGTGGCCGGAACCCATCCCGCCGGCCCAGCCGCAGCGGGCGAGCGACGACCGCGAGGCGGCGGCGGCGCTCCACCGCCTCCAGACGTTGGAGATGGGGCTCGGGGAGAACGGCGCCCCAGTGCCCCTGGTGGTGTCCCTGGCCAAGGATGCCGTGCCGGTGTTTTCGGAGTGGCGCGCGGAGAATCACACCGCCACGCGGGCCGCCGGCAACCGGCTGGCCCGGCACCTGGGCAAGATGCCGGGGATGGTCCTGCGGCTGGCCCTGGTGCTGGAGCATCTGTGGTGGTCCTGGGACGCGACCACGCCGCCACCAAGGGCCGTCTCGCGGCGGGCCGTCATCGCCGCCGCCGCCCTGGCCACGGACTACTTCGTGCCGATGGCGGAGCGGGCCTACGGCGACGCCATGCTGCCAGAGGCGGACCGGCTGGCCGCCACCCTGGCCCGGTGGATCGCGCACGCGCGACCCGAGTCGGTGAACGTCAAGACCCTCTACCGCAAGGTCCGCTTGCCCGGCCTCACCACGCCCGACGCGGTCAAAACCGCCGTGGAGCGGCTGGTGGACGCCGACTGGCTCCGTCCGTCACCGGCCCGCGACGGCGAGCGAGGGCGCCTGAGGGCGGATTACACCGTCAACCCGCGCGTGTGGGAGGCGCGCGGTGAGTAGGTGGCTGGACCGCTTCCACGGGCGCGACCACGCGACGGCTTCCCCCTATGCCGATATTGCCGAAATTGCCGAAAATGGCCCGACCGCGAATTTCGGCAATAACGGCAATTTCGGCACGGGGGAGAGCGAAGGCGATCCTTCCCCGGCAACCGACTGCGACGCCGACTGGCGGGACCCGGCTGCGCTTGGCGAATTCGACGCAGGGTTGTGGCGCGCCGAGGCGGAAGTCGATGCCCGTCACCCGGCACCGCTCCAGGCCGAACCGGCGGACTGGGGACGGTGGTTCGACCGGGAAGTGATGGCCCGCGCCCCGGTGATGGGCTGGGCCGCCGCCGAGCGGCGCGTCTGGGGCATCGCCCTCGACCTGTGGCACCGTTTGCATGGCGCGCGGCCCGACCCACACCGCTGCGCCGGATGCGGGGAACATCTGGACGGCGCGAAGGCGTTCGTGCTGCCGGACGGGGCGTTGGTCCACGACGACGGCCGGTTGTTGCGCTGTCTGAACGCCTACGGCCGGCGCTGGCGTCGCCGCGCGGCGGCGGCGCTGGCGGCGGTTGGGCTGGCGGCCCCGGAACGGGCGGCGGACGACTCGTGACGGCGGTCCAGCGTTACGCGCGAGCCGCCCCCGCACTCACGCGATGCTCCCCCGGCGGCCCGCGCCGTCGTTCGGCTCTCCATGAATCACCATGGGCGGGGTGTCGTCGTCGATCCGGATGTTGACGATCAGGACGTTGTCGGTTGCCGGCGGGTCCTTAGGCGGGATGTAACCGGCACGGTTGGCGAGGTCCTTGCTCGCCTCCAGGCGGACATACTCGGAGCGGGCGTTGTCGCTCAGGTGCTCCATGGTGGCCAGCGCCTTTACCCCACGGCGGCGTATTGCGTCACGCACGCGCCGATCGAGTTCCTCTTGAACGTGATTTTTCTGGAGCGCCCGAGAAAGCGCTTCACGGCGCATTCCCGCCGTTTCGGCAGCCTCGGTGATCGAACGCGCGCCGTGCACCAAGGCATCGATGGCCGCGTGCACTTTCTGCGAAATCCGGTAATGGCCGGGGCGTGCCGTCGCTGCCGCCGTCTGGTCCATCACCGCCCCGTGTGAAGACGTAGCCACCGAACACCTCCAGGAAATCAAGAGTCCATTCTCAGCGAAGGCGCACCCAAAAGGCTTCCCCAATCCATGGGCATTACCCACACAATCTCGGCCAATGACTTTATTCAGACAACCACAGACGAAAACCAGGATTATACCACAATCCATCCACGCAATCGCCATCCGAACAAGTTAGCCATTGCGTTCAATGTGATGCTTTGCCGCCTTCATCAATTCCCGGATCGGAGAATACCATAAACGCACTCCCACATTGAGGCGGAGGGAGCCATGATCTGCGTGAAACGACCAAATGGGGCCTACATCGGCGGGCACAGTATAGTCCACGCGAGCCGATACGGTGGACTTGGCCGCGCTGGCTCGGAGGACACTGGCGCGCTTTACAGCTCCGGTCTTAAGGACGACGAACGGGCGTGGGCCAATTACATCCTCGACTGCCTGAAGTGCGGTTGTGCGTGGCCCATCATCAACAACCGCCGCATCGTGGATCAGATCGACGCGTGCGGCGGCCCAAAAGCGTGGGCCGAGCGCATCCTGCGCCCAAAGAGCCGCGTCCCGAAGCACAGGCATTCTTGAGCGGCGTTTCTGCACGCAATCAACACAACAACTTCAATCGGGACACCGAACCTTTCGCCGGTTTTTTGCGTGAGCCCCCGCCCCTCCCGGCGGCGGCTCACCGTTTTTGACCCCCACCCCCACCTGAAAAGCGAGGGGGGCGCCCTGTTCGGACCAGCGTGGGCGCGGCGATGCAATGTCGACCAGTTGGCCGGAGTTCAGCGTCACGCGGCCGCACCGAGCCGAAGCACCTTGTCGGCGCCGCTCATAATTTCGGGGCGGTGCGCGACGCTCATGCGGGTCATGCTGAGCTGCTTCAGGCTCTGGTTGATGTGCCGTTCCTTCTCAACATCAAGATGGGCCGTGCCCTCGTCCATGAACAGGATCTTCGGCTGCCGGTAGAGCGCGCGGGCGAGCAACAGGCGTTGCTTCTGGCCGCCGGACAACGAACTCCCCATGTCGCCGATCAGGCTGTTGTAGGTCATCGGCATGGCCATGATCTCGTCGTGAACCCCGGCCAGCTGCGCGCAGTGGATCATGCGCTCCTGGTCGAAGGTCGTGTCGAAGAAGCAGATGTTGTCGGCGATGGAGCCGGACAGGAGCTGGTCCTCCTGCATCACGGCGCCGATGTGCTCGCGATAAGCCCGCGCTCCGATGGTGGCGAGCGGGACGCCGTCGATCAGGACCTCACCGCTGGTCGGCTCCAGCAGCCCGAGCATGATCTTCATCAGCGTGGTCTTGCCGCCGCCCGACGGGCCCATGATGGTGACGAACTGGCCGGGCTCGATCCGCAGGCTGACGTTCTCCAGGATGAAGGGCTCGGTCTCGGCGTACCGGAAGCAGAGATTGCGAAGCTCAATGCCGCCCTGGACCGGGCGCGGGTAGGCCGGCAGATGATCGTGGCCCGGCTCCTGCGGGCTCAGCGCAATATCGCCGAGGCGCTCCAGATGCAGGTCGAGGATGCGGAATTCGATGCCCCGCTCGATCAGCAGCACCGCCTTGTCGGTGAAATTCTTCTTGTAGCTCATGAAAGCGAAAATCATCCCGACGGTCAGCGCGCCATCGAGCGCTAGCCGGGCGGCGAGATAGATGGTCAGGATGTTCTCGACGCCCATGATGGCGTCGTTCAGCGTCTTGAAGGTGATCCTGCTCCGTCCCATGCGCACGTTGGCGTTCACGTAGTCGGCGTAGCGGTTCAGCCACTGGCCCTCGCGCTCGTCCTCCCGGTTGAAGAGCTTCACGCTCTGCATCGCCCGCATGGTCTCGATGAAGGTGGAGTTCTCCTTCGCCTTTTCCTGGATGGCCGCTTCGCTGCGTTGCCGGAACTGCTGGTACAGCGCGAGCCGCAGAACGGCGTACAGAACAACCGCGCCCACCACGACGGCCCCGAGCAGCGGGCTGAAGACGAAGATCATGACCAGCGTGGCGACCGCCATCAGGCCATCGATGACGGCGGTGATCAGCCCCTCGGCCAACAGGTTGCGGATCGGCTCGATGGAGGAAAAGCGCGAGAGGATGTCGCCGATGTGGCGCTTTTCGAAAAAGGCCAGCGGCAGGCGGATCAGGTGGTGGAACAGGCGCGCGGCCAACTGGAAATGCAGCGTGTTTTGCAGGATCAGCAGGATCAGCGATCGGATCGCCGTGGCGGCGACCGTGATCGCGGTCAGCAGCCCGAAGCCGAGCGCGAGTACGACCAGAAGGTCCACGTCGCCTTTTGTGATCACCTCGTCAATGACGAGCTGCATGTAGAAGGGTCCGGCGATGACCAGGACTTCCAGGATCACCGACAGCGCGAAGACCTGGGCAAGCGTGTGGCCGGTGCCCCGGGTGTTGCTCCAGAAACTTCCCAGCGGCAGCCGGGCGCGTTCGTCCTTGGGCGCAAAGGCCTGGGTGGGCGACAGTTCGAGCGCGATGCCGCTCAGGTGCTTCGAGGCCTCGGCGAGCGCGTAGGCTTTCTCGCCCAAGGCGGGGTCGTGCACCACGATGCCCGTGCCGGTGACCGCCTTCAGGACGACGAAGTGGTTCAGGTCCCAGTGCACGATGGCCGGCAGGCGCAGCTGGCGCAGGTGGTCCAGTTCGAACCGCAGCGGTCGGCCCGCAAGGTTCAGCTGGTTCGCTACCTGGATCAGGCCGCGCAACGTCACGCCCTTGAGCGACACGGGGTAGCGCCGCCGTAGCGTGTTCAGGTCGATGCGGTGCCCGTGGTAGGAGACAATCATCGCCAGACAGGCCAGCCCGCATTCGGCTGCCTCCGTCTGCTGGATCACCGGCAGGCGGCCGCGACCGCTGAAGTTGAGCGGGCTCGCCATCGCGATCACCTCCGGGCGCTGATGAGCGGATCGATGAGCCAGCTCATCAGCGTGCGCTTGCCCAGAACGATGTCGGCGCGCAGCAGCATGTCCGCCTGCAGGGGAACGCGCTGTCCGTCCGCGTCGATGTCTTGTCGATCGAGCGCGACGGTTACCTTGTAGGCGGGCTCTTGGAGCGTGACCGGGG
Source organism: Azospirillum mesophilum (assembly GCF_053470405.2). Lineage (NCBI taxonomy): Bacteria > Pseudomonadati > Pseudomonadota > Alphaproteobacteria > Rhodospirillales > Azospirillaceae > Azospirillum > Azospirillum mesophilum. Next base: position 1,036 of record NZ_JBPXMQ020000024.1, on the reverse strand, counting down.
CTGAAATGTCCGATTCCTTCAGAATGGTCTGCGAGACGCGGACGATCTGTCCGTGGTAGGCGCCGAAGCTCTGGTACGGGAAGGCGTCGTAGAGGACGCGGACATCCTGCCCGGGTCGCACAAAACCAATCGCCCGGGTCGGGACGAACAGTTCCGCCTCCAGCACATTGTTCGCAGGGACAATCTCAAGCTGGAGGTATCGGGGATCGGCGGCGCGTCCGACCGTGGCCTGCAAGGTGGACACCCGGCCGGCGCTGGGCGCCTTGATGACGTAGGCGCGGCGACCGTTGATTTCGGCGATGCGCTGCTCGGCTTGGGCGAGATCGTTGCGCAACGCTTGGATGCGCTCCGCCATCACGGCCGGGAGTTGCTCCAGCGAGTAGCGGGTTTCCGTCAGCCGGCTCTTCTGTTCGGCCGCACGCTGGCGTAGGAAGGCCAAGTTTTGCCTTTGCTGAATCAAGGCTTCCTGGCGCTGACGGTATTCGGTCTCGGGCATATGACCGCGGGCACTGAGCGCTGCCGCGGAGCGGGCAAGCTCTTCGGAGAGTTGTATGCGTTCGCCTTGCAGGGCGATCTGCGATTCCAGTTGAGCAAGCTCGTCCTCAATGCCACGCATCAGGGCCGAAAGGCGTTCGCGCTCTGAGGCGGTCCGCTCCTCCTGAGCTGCGATCTGCTGCCGAAGCAGGTCGCGCTGGTGGGTGAGCGTGTCCAGGATGACGGCATCGACATCCTCGCCATCAGCCGCGATCTGTGCCGTGGCAATCGTGAGAAGGGATTGTCCTTGCCGGACGATCTCGCCCTCCTTGACGTGAACGGCGCTGATGGTCCCTTGCCGCGGAATGAAGATCTTTGCCGTGCCGGCGGTCGGCGTCAGGTACCCGCGCACCGTCTCCTTACGGGCATATTGGGCGACGGTCAGAAAGATCAAAATCACTAGAGCGTGTCGTCAGTTGAGCCAGATGACAGCCGAGACGAGGTAAACGGCGGCCAGAAAGGTGCTGGCAAGCTTGTCGTAGCGTGTGGCAATGGCCCGGAA
>NZ_JBPXMQ020000023.1:0-102467 GCF_053470405.2 Azospirillum mesophilum | reverse complement strand
GCGCAAAGCATAGCGTCGCATCGGTCGGCCCTCCCGTCAGCCGACGCTCTATGAATCACGCATTCCGCCCGCTGGGAATCCCCTAACTGACGACACGCCCTAACCCTCTCCCCAGAGGGGAGAGGGAATTGAAATGCGATTGCCCTTCCCTCGCCCGCGTCGGTGATTGCCAAGGAGTCGGCGATTGCCAAGGGGCGGCACGGGCTGGAGTCGGCGATTGCCAAAAGGGAACTTCTCGGCTTCCTTGGCAATCACCGACCGTCCGCCGGTTCGGGCTGGGCCGTGTCCAGGGCGTCGGCGACGGCGCGTTGCAGGTCCTCGGCGATGACGGGCTTGTGCAGAACGCGGAAGTTGCCGGCCTCGGCCTCGGCGAGGCGTTCCGGCGCCGTGTCGCCGGTGACCAGGATGCCGGGGACCATGCGCCCCACCGCGCGGCGGACTTCGCGGATGATTTCGGTGCCGGTCCGATTGTCGGCCAGCCGGTAGTCGGCGACGATGACGTCGGGGGCCGGGTTGGCGGCGACCAGCCGCAGCGCCTCGGCGCAGCTTTCGGCGGCGAGGGCGGCGTGGCCCCATTGGGCCATCATCATGCGCATGCCTTCGCGGACGATGGGGTCGTCCTCCACGACCAGCACGGTGGTCGCGGGGCGGTCGGCGGTCGGGGGAGCCGGCTTGGCCAGTGGTGCGGGCGGCGGTTCGGCGGCGGCCGGCCGGGCCAGCGGGACCTCCACGCGGAAGACCGACCCGCCCTCCGGTTCGGAGCGCAGCGTCACCCGGTGGTTCAGCATCTGCGCCAGACGGCGCACCACCGCCAGCCCGAGCCCCAGCCCCTGGTCGCGGTCGCGGCTGGGGTTGCCGACCTGCACGAACTCCTGGAAGATCTCCTCCTGGCGGTCGGCGGGGATGCCGATGCCGGTGTCCCACACCTCGATCCGCAGCACATCGCCGCGCCGGCGGCAGCCGACCAGGATGCGCCCCTTCGGGGTGTAGCGCAGCGCGTTCTCGACGAGGTTCTGGAGGATGCGGCCCAGCAGCATCGGGTCGCTGTTCACATGGGCCGAGCAGGGGACGATGTGCAGGACAAGGCCCTTGCGCGCGGCCACGGGCCGGCTGTTGGCGGCGATGCGGTCCAGCAGTTCCGACACCGGGAAAACCTTGCGCGCCGGCTCCACCGCGCCGGCTTCCAGGCGGGAGACGTCGAGCAGCCCGTCCAGCAGCATCTTCAGCGCGTTCAACGCCCGGTCCATGGTGCCCAGCACCTTGCGCGTCTGGTCGTCGGCGGCGCGGACGGATAGCACCTCCATCAGCAGCAGAAGCGACTGCACGGGCTGGCGCAGGTCGTGGCTGGCGGCGGCCAGGAACTTGGACTTGGCGATGTTGGCCCGCTCCGCCTCGCGCCGTGCCTCGGCCAGGGCCGCCTGGGCGTTCTTGTGTTCGGAGATGTCGCGGACGGTGGCGATCACGCTGACCAGCCGCCCCGCGTCGTCGCGAACGGGCGAGGCGCGCAGTTCCAGCCAGATCGCCGGTTCCGCGGCGTCCGCGCCGGGGCGCAGGAACTCCACGCGGGTGTCGCCGTCGGCGGCGATGCCCTTGCGCAGGGGCTGGAAGATCTCCGGGTCGGGCACGGGGCCTTCCAGGATGCTCAGCACCGGACGGCGGAGCACGTCGTCATCGGCCAGCCCCATCAGCCGTTCGAAGGCGGGGTTGGCGTAGACCGCCGGCATGCCGGGCTGGGTGGCGTCGGCGATCAGGATGCCGTCGCCGCTCCAGGCCATGGCGCGGTTGCGGATGCGCAGCGCCCGGTCGTTGCGCCGGCGCCGCTGCAACTCGACCAGGAAGGCGGTGGTGAACAGCAGCACCACGGCCGTCATGGTGGCCGCCCAGGCCTGCGAAATGAACCGGTTGTGGCGCCAGGGGCCGAACACGGTGTCCACCGACTCGCCCACGACGGTGACCAACGGATAGTCGCGCGACAGGCGGTAGGCCAGGATCCGCTCCACCCCGTCGATGGGGCTGACGGACTGCTCGTGCCCGATGGGGGCCTGCGCCAGCTTCGGCCAGATCCAGGAATTCGCGAATGTGCGGCCGGCCACCTCCTCCTGCATCGGCTGCCGCGCCAGGGTCGGGCCGTCGGCGCGGATCAGGGCGACGGAGCTGCCGGGCGGCAAATCCAGCCCGCCGTAGAAGCGCGCCAGGGTCTGCGCCGGAACGTCGGCGACGGCGACGCCGCGGAACCGGCCATCGGTGCCGTCCAGCCGCCGCGACACGGGGATGAACACCTCCCGCGTGCCGGGGCTGACGAAGGGCATGCCGATGACGAAGCCCTTCCGGATCGCCTTGGTGTGCGCCCCGTCCCGGTGCAACAGAAACTCGTCCCGCTCCATCATCAGGTCGCGGGTGGTGGTCCGCCCCAGGGCCATGGTCATCTGGCCGTGCTCGTCATAGATGCGGATGGAGGCGGCCAGCCCCTCGTCGAACGAGCGCCGGGCGGGGATGAGGAGGGGAATATCCCGTTCCACATGGGACGAGACGTCGATCAGCAGGTCGTCCAGCCGCCGGAAGGTGGCGATGGCCTGCTCTTCCACCAGCTGCGCCATGGTGGCGGTGTGCTGGCGGGTGGTGTCCATCAGGAACCGCTCCTCGCGGTCGATGCGGTCGAGCATGGCCCACCACAGCGCCGCGATGGCGACCCCGACGGCCACCGCGGGAAGGATCAGGCGGGCGTCCACACCCTTTGAAAAGCTGGTCCCCCTTCCCAACGCGGTCCTCGAATTCTGCTTTTAGGTGACAATGCATGAGCAACACTGCTCTCCGCAATGGGCAAGCTCAGGCCGGGCCTATCCCATTGGTGGTGTCACCCGATGCTTATGCGGGGCTTCCCAGCCCGGACGGCGACCGCTATACCCGCCTTTCCATGAGTTTCGCCCGTTCCATCGCCACCGTCGGCGGCCTGACCCTGCTGAGCCGGCTCGCCGGTTTCGCCCGCGACATATTGACCGCGGCCGTGCTCGGCGCCGGGCCGGCGGCGGACGCTTTCTTCGTCGCGCTGAAGCTGCCGAACTTTTTCCGCCGCCTGTTCGCGGAGGGCGCGTTCGGCGTCGCCTTCGTGCCGCTGTTCGCGGCGGAGTTGCAGCGCAACGGCCGCGCCGCCGCCGTGGCCTTCGCGGAGCAGGCGCTGGCGGTGCTGCTGGCGGTGCTGCTGCCCTTCACCGTGCTGGCCGTGGCGGCCATGCCAGGACTGATGCACGGGCTGGCTCCCGGCTTCGTGGACGAGCCGGAGAAGTTCGCGCTGGCCGTGGACATGGCGCGGCTGACCTTTCCTTACCTGATGCTGGTGTCGCTGGTGGCGCTGCTGGGCGGCGTGCTGAACGCGCTGGACCGCTTCGGGCCATTCGCGGCGGCGCCCGTCGCCTTCAACCTGACGCTGATCGCGGCCCTGCTGGCCGCTCCGCGCCTGGGTCTGGAGCCGGGCCGCGCCATGGCGGCGGCGGTGACGCTGTCGGGCGTGGTGCAGGTGGTCTGGATGGCCTGGGCCTGCCGCGCGGCGGGGGTGACGCTGCGGCTGGTCCGGCCGCGCCTGACGGAAGGTATGCGGCGGCTGTTCCGGCTGGTCGGGCCGGGGGCGGTGGGCGCCGGGGTCGTGCAGATCAACCTGTTCCTGAACGTGGTGCTGGCCTCGCTGCTGCCGTCGGGGGCGGTGTCCTTCCTCTATTACGCCGACCGGCTGAACCAGATGCCGCTGGGCATCATCGGCATCGCCATCGGCACGGCCCTGTTGCCCGTTCTGGCCCGCTACGCCGCGGCCGGCGACGAGCGCATGGTCCGCCACTATCTCAGCCGCGCGCTGGAGTTCAGCCTGCTGATGGGCCTGCCGGCGGCGGTGGCGCTGGGCGTGGCCGGGGCGCCCATCGTCGGCGTCCTGTTCGAGCGCGGCGCCTTCGGCCCGGCGGAGGCGCAGGCCACGGCCTGGGCGCTGGCCGCCTACGCCGTCGGCATCCCGGCCCACGTCATCGTGAAGGCGCTGAACGCCGCCTTCTTTGCCCGACAGGACACCACCACCCCGGTGCGCGTCGCCGTCGTGGTGACCGTCGCCAACGCGGCCCTGGGGCTCGCGCTGATGCCCGTCCTCCAGCATGTGGGCATCGCGCTGGCGACCGGGCTGACGGCGTGGCTGAACCTTGCCCTGCTGGTGCGCGCGCTGCGCGGGCGCGGGTTCCTGCAGTTGGACGAGCGCTTCCTGCGGCGTGCCCCGCGCATCGCGGCGGCGGCGGTCGGCATGGGGGCTGGGCTGATGCTGGGCGGGGCCGCGCTGGCCCCCTGGCTGGAGGCGCCGGCCACGCTGGTGCGCTTCGGCGCGCTGGGGCTTCTGGTCAGCGGCGGCATGGCGCTGTTCGCCGTCCTGGCCCAGCTTCTGGGGGGCGCCGACCTCGCCGACGTGAAGGCGTTCCTGCGCAAGGAGCCGGCCGGGGAGCTTCCGTAAAGGGCCGCCCCGGTCAGAGCTTCAGCGCGCCGGGGTTGGCGAACACCGTCCGGCTCCAGTGCAGCACGTTGTAGGCGTATTCGCAGTAGAGGATGTGGGTGACGCCCGTCTCGTCGCCGCAGGGCAGCAGGACGCGGATGATCTCCCCGAAATTCACGAGCGCGCCGTTCGGGGTCAGCACCTCGTAGACCGGCTTCCTGTCGGCGATGCACGGGTAATAGCCGTCCAGCAGGAACTTCAGCGCATCGGACCCGTAGACCACGTCCAGATACTTCCCGGTCAGGTCGACGCCGGCCGTGTTGACGATCTCCGACCCGTCCAGCGTGACCTTGAAGCGCAGAGGCTCCCGCTCCACGCGGATGATTCGGATGTGGCCGAGCCAGGGCCGGAAATCCTCGAACGCGAAGTCTTGCCGTGCCGGGACGATCCGCCCCCCGCGCCGCTCCTCCCACAGCCGTTCCAGATCCTTCAGCAGCCGCAGCCCGACGTCCCGGCTGTTCCTTGCCGCAAGCGACTGGCGGGCCAGCGCGGCGCTGTCCGGCGAGTCCGGGCTCATGCGATCACCTTCGGCGAAAATTTTGCGTACGGACTATAGAGCATCGGCACAGCAGCGGGAGGGGCGATCTGTGACAACGGGCGGCGCCGCATGTCTCCGCCGGATGGCTTGACCCGGTCCGGTTCCGGGGCGATAACACCGGCCTTCCAGAAGTTTCGAGCGAGAGAACACCGTGAACCGCATCTTCTCCGGCATGCAGCCGACCCGGCAGCTTCACCTCGGCAACTATCTGGGGGCGCTGCGCAACTGGGTTGAGCTGCAGAACGCCTACGAATGCATCTTCTGCGTCGTGGACCTGCACGCGCTGACCATCGACCAGGACCCGGAAGTCCTGCGCAACAACATCCGCGAGGTCACGGCCGCCTACATCGCCGCCGGCATCGACCCGGAGAAGAACATCCTCTTCAACCAGTCCTTCGTCTCCGCCCATTCGGAGCTGGGCTGGATCCTGTCCTGCCACACGCCGCTGGGCTGGCTGAACCGCATGACGCAGTTCAAGGAAAAAGCCGGCAAGCAGAAGGACATGGCAAACCTCGGCCTGTACTCCTACCCGGTGCTGATGGCCGCCGACATCCTGCTGTACAAGGCGACCCACGTTCCGGTGGGCGAGGACCAGAAGCAGCATCTGGAACTGGCCCGCGACATCGCCGGCGCCTTCAACCGCCGCTACGAGACCGAGTTCTTCCCGCTGCCCGAGCCGCAGATCCTGGGCGAGGCGACGCGCGTCATGTCGCTGCGCGACGGCACCAAGAAGATGAGCAAGTCGGACGAGTCCGAATATTCGCGCATCAACATGACCGACGACGCCGACACCATCGCGACGAAGATCCGCAAGGCCAAGACCGATCCGGAACCGCTGCCGGACAATGTGACCGAGCTGGAGAAGCGTCCGGAGGCCGACAACCTCGTCACCATCTACGCCGCCCTGTCCAGCCAGACGCGCGAGCAGACGGTGCAGCAGTTCGCCGGCGCCCAGTTCTCCGGCTTCAAGTCGGCGCTGGTCGACGTGGCGGTCGCCAAGCTCGCGCCCATGACCACGCGCATGAAGGAACTGCTGGACGACAAGGCCGAGATCGACCGCCTGCTCCGCAAGGGCGGCGAGCGCGCCCAGGCCATCGCCGAGAAGAACCTGAACGACGTGAAGGACATCATCGGCCTTCTCCGTCCCTGAAGCGAACTGGCGTTCGCTTCAGGTCCATATGGCCTCATTCGCCGGCCGGGCTCCGGTCGCACATGCGACCGGGACCGCGGTCGCGGTCCTGAGCGGGTCGATACCGTGACGCAACCCATCCTCCTCACCGGCTTCCAGCCCTTCGGCGACAACGCCGTCAACCCGACGGCGCTGCTGATGGAGCGACTGGCCGGGGAGCCGGGGATCGTCACGGCCGTCCTTCCCGTCGAATACGACGCCTGCGCGGAGGCTTTCGCCGCGCTGTTGGAGCAGCACCAGCCGGTCGCCGCGCTCTGCTTCGGCCTTGCCGTCCGCACCGACTACATCCAGATCGAACGCCTCGCCTGGAACCGGGACGAGAGCGGGCAGCCCGACAACGCCGGCGTGGTGCGCGAGGACGCGCCCATCGTGCCGGACGGCCCCACCGCCTACGGCTCCGCCCTGCCGATCCCGATGCTGATGCGGGAATTGGCAATCGCCGGCCTGCCGGTGACCTTCAGCGACTTCGCCGGCGGCTTCGTCTGCAACCACCTGTTCTACCGGGCGCGGCACCTGATCGAGACGCAGGGCCTCGACCTGCCGATGGGCTTCATCCACCTGCCGCCCCTGCCGGAGCAGGTCGCCGACCAGCCGGGCCGCCGGGGCCTGCCGCTCGACCGCCAGGAACTGGCCGTGCGCACCCTGGTCGGCCTGCTGCGCCACGGGATGGCGGAGAGCGCGTGATCCTTGGAAGCAGCAGGGGCTTCACGGATTTCACGGATTAGACCACGGATTTCACGGATTAAAAAAGATCCGTGCGCAGCGCCGGCTTCCCACGAAGCCGTCGCGCCGCAAGCCAAAGAAAAATCCGTGTGATCCGTGCTTAAATCCGTGGAATCCGTGTAAATCCTGTTGTCCGGCACGGAGCGGACACCATCACGCCGATTTGGCCTGTTTGCGATCCGGCACGCTGACGATAGCGCGCAGTTCGTCGAGGAACGCGCGGCCCCGGTCGGTCAGCGTGACGATCTTGCGGCGGCGCTCCCGCGGGTCTTCCTGCGCCTGGACGAGGTCCAGACCGGCCTTGCCGAAGCTGTGCCAGCGGCTGAGCGCCGCGACGTTGCGCGAGGCGGAGGATTGGGCGATGCCCAGACGTTCCGCAAGCTCGCCAATCGAAATCCCTTCATTCTGCGCGATCGTCATGAACGACAGCGCGTACTGGATCGGCAGGTCGGGATCGAGCTTGCGAAACGCCTCAAGCACATGGACGACGGTGGCTACCTCGTCATGACGAGCGCGGGCCGGCATCAGCGAGCCCCCCCGCCGGAGGTCCCCATCGGGCCGGTGTGTAGATGATGTGCAGGCGTCCAAGCCATATCACGAATTCCCCGTTTTCCCGCCGGACATCGAAAACACGATCCGGAGAGGCCCAGAGGGCGTGCTCAACGAAGACGGAACGGCCGCAAAGGCTCCAAAAGACACACATGGCTTCCTCTCGATATCCGGAATTCCCGTTCCAGTCCCAGGCACCCAAATCGGGCGGCGGTAAGGTTGCGGCCGTAAGCTCGCATGGTCGGATCGCCATGTCGGCGATGCCAGGTGGTCGGTACGATGGCTTTCATCGTGGTCTCCGTGGGTTGAAAGGATGTGCCGGCTGTTGAGATCCGACGGGATCCGGTATCGCCCGTCAGCGGTAGGCTTGCAACGTCAAAAATGACCGCGCGTCCGAAAAGTTCCGCTCGCGGATGTGTTCGGCCGCAAGATGGCCGTGTTCGGAGCCGGTCAGTCCGACGTCGCGCCGCAGGTGGTCGCACAGGTGCTCCACCCCGGCGTCCCCGCCGGAATCCAGCCATCTCCGCCGCAAGGCGTTCCAAAGCGTCTGCATGGGATCCTCCTGTTTGCAGAGACGCAAAACATCCGCTAGCGGATGGATTGCGTCAAGAAGCGTTGCATGGAATCCCCGGCGGTGTGTGCCGGCGGCAACAGGGCGGCGGCCCGGAACCTCGCTTCCCGACCCCCTGTTGCACCGGGACGAACCGGCCAAAAGCCGCCGACAGGGGAGGACACCCGTGCAGACCGCCAACGTGAACGATCCCAAAAGCGTCGAAGCCCTGTATTCCCGAGCCGACTTCGAGAAGGAGGCGCGGCTGAACTCCCAGGACAAGACGACCGTCCAGCACGGCCTGATGATCCTGTCCGAACCGGGACCCGACGGCACCTTCTCCCTCCAGCGGGCGAACCGGCATGTGGGCGAGGCGCAGGACACCGCCAACAGCGTCTTTCTCTGCCCCTTGCTGAACAGCGCCGAATACGGCGCCTTCGTCCAGAACGACACCGCCTATGGCGGCCCGGTCGACCCGCCGAAGCGGCCGTCCGACCGGGCCGATCCCTACCGCGCCTTCATCGACGACGTGATCCAGGCGGCGCGCACCGCCCATTTCCCTCCCGGCGTGCCGGCCGAGTGTCTGAAGGGCTTCCACGGGGGCTGACCGGCCGAAACCGCCCGGTCTGCGGTCGATAGCGCCTGGACAAGCCCGGTTCGCTGGGCCAAACAGGGGCATCGTTCCCGACGTCCGGCCAGACATCCCGCGTGTCCACATCCCGCGTGTCCGTTTCCGCTCCCCGCCCGCGATCCTGGTGGCTTTTGGCCGCGCTGCTCGCCCAACTCGCCGCAGCGCCCGCTCCGGCGCTGGCGGAGCCGCGCTTCGTCCCCGGTCCCTGCTGGTTCTCGGTGCCGGAGGGGGAGGCGGCGCTCTGCGGCACGGTCGCCGTGCCCGACCGCCGCGACCGCCCGGCCACGCGGGCCTTCCGCCTGCCGGTCGTGGTGCTGCTGTCCACCGCCAGGCAGCCAGCCCCCGACCCGGTCCTGTTCCTGGAGGGCGGCCCCGGCGCCTCCCCCTTCGGCGGCGGCGAGGCCGTCGAGGAGCGGATGGAGGTGTGGTGGGAGCTGTCCGCCCCCTTCCGCCGCACGCGCAATGTGGTGCTGTTCGATCCGCGCGGCGTCGGCCGGGCGGAGCCGGACACCGACTGTCCGGAGCTGGACGTGCTTGGCGCCTCCCCCCGCCCGCGCCCGGTGTCGCGGGAGCGCCGCGCCGCGCTGGAGCGCGCCGCCGTCATCGCCTGCGTGGAGCGGTTCAAGGCCGGGGGGCTGGACGGCGCCCTGTTCTCCAGCCCCGCCGCCGCCGACGACGCCATGGACGTGGCGACCGCGCTGGGCGCGCCGCGGGTCAACCTGTTCGCCGTGTCCTATGGCACGCGGGTGGCGCTGGAGGCGTTGCGGCGCCACGGCGCGCGGGTCCGCACCGCCGTGCTCGATTCCGTCTACCCGCCCGACGTGAACGCGGTGGAGGAGGCGCCCTGGCTCGCCCACCGGGCCTTCCGGCGGCTGTTCGACGACTGTGCGGCCAACCGCTCCTGCCGCGCCGCCTTCCCGGATCTGGAGGGGCGGTTCCTGGAACTGGTGGAGCGGCTGGAAAAGGCGCCGGTCGACGCGCCGGTCGGCAACCCGGACATCCCCCAGGCGATCCGCCTGGACAACGCCGCCGCCATGTCCGCCCTGCTGGAGGCGATGGCCGAGGGCGATCCGGTGCCGCGCCTGCCCGCCCTGATCGACCGCGCCGCGCGCGGCCGGTACGAACGGCTGGCCGACTGGGTGCCGGGCCTGTGGCTGGGCGACGCCGACACGGCGGAGGGCGTGGCCTTCTCCATCGAATGCCGCGAGACGGTCAACCCCGCCGACCCGGCGAAGCTGGCCGACAGCGCGCGCCGCTTCGCGCCCTTCGGCACCCTGGCCGCGGACGATCCCGGCCGGCGCGTCTGCACACAATGGCCCGCCGGCGCCCAGGACCCGGTGGAGCGCCTGCCGGTGGCGAGCCCCGCGCCGGTGCTGCTGCTGTCTGGCGCCTACGACCCGCTGACCCCGCCGGACTGGGCCGAGCGTGCCGCCGTCACCCTGCCGAAGAGCCGCCTTCTGGTGTTCCGCAGCGCCGGCCATCTGGTGACCGGGTCGGACGACTGCGCCGTGGCCGCCGCCGCCCTGTTCGTGGAGCAGGAAACGCTGCCCCCCAACATCTGCCCCAACGCCGCCAAGCCGCCCGCGTTCGAGGGACCATAGAGGGGCCGTAGGTTGGGTTAAGCGCAGCGCAACCCAACATGTCCGAATGGCGGCGCGCGTTGGGTTGCGCCTGCGGCTTAACCCAACCTACGAGGTTGCTGCGAGGCCACGGGAGCGATTGCTCAACGCCCCGGCGCGATGCGGCGGTAGCTCAGCGCCTCGGCGATGTGGTGGCGGCGCACGCCGGAACTGCCCTCCAGGTCGGCGAGCGTGCGGGCGACGCGCATCACGCGGTGATAGCCGCGCGCCGACAGCTTCATCCGCTCCGCCGCCTCGGTCAGCAGGGCACGCCCCGGCTGGTCCGGCCCGGCGACCTTCTCCAGCAGTTCCCCGTCCGCCTCGGCGTTGGTGCGCACGGCGCGGCCTTCCGGATAGGGGCCGAGCGCGGCGTAGCGCTCCGCCTGGATCGCGCGGGCGGCGGCCACGCGCTCCGCCACGTCGGCGCTGCCCTCGGCGGGCGGCGGCAGGCTGAGGTCGGCGGGGCTGACCGCCGGCACGTCGATGTGCAGGTCGATGCGGTCGAACAGCGGGCCTGAAATTTTCGACTGGTAGTCGGCGGCGCATTTCGGCGCGCGGGCGCAGGCCAGCGACGGGTCGTCCAGATGGCCGCAGCGGCAGGGGTTCATCGCGGCGACCAGCTGCTGAGGATTTGAAAACGCCATGAACCCACCGCTCACTCACTCTTCAAATTCAGATACGCACGACGGGCAATGCTGTCACGAGAGCACGCCTCGGATTGCAGCTTGTCATAAGTTGGTGCTTCGAAATCTCCCCTGTGAATCGCTGCTGGGGAAGGTACCCTCGGTCAACGGAGGGGCCGCCCCATGAGCACGCGCAACATCCGCCCGACCTCATCAAGCGTTACCGGTACGGTGCAAAGCGCCTGCGGAATCGGGCCGCTGCATTTCGAGAGCACTCTCGAACGGGACTTGCTCATTCTGCTCGACTTCCACCCGGCAACCGTCTCCATCGAGACGCAACCCGTCACCATAGAGTACGAGCACGAGGGGAAGCGCCACCGATACACCCCCGACGTGCTCGCCCGCTTTCACCCTTCCCGGACCATGCCCTGCGGGACGCATCAAAGGGTGCTGTTCGAGGTGAAGTACGCGGCCGACCTCCGTCGAAAATGGACGGACCTGCGTCCCAAGTTCTCTGCGGCCAAGACGTGGGCCCTAGCTCACGGGATGGTTTTCCATGTCATCACCGAGCAGCGAATCCGAACGCCGCTTCTGGCGAATGCAAATCTGCTGAACCGCGCTCGCCAACTGGGTGCAGAGAGAAGCGAGAGCTTGATTGGAGCAATTCACGACTGTCTGGAAGCCGGCCCTCAGCCGATTCGCTTACTGCTTGCTCTAGGCCTTGGCGAACCTTGGCTTGTGCGCAAACATATCCACCACATCATGCGCATTGACTGGTTGCGTGCCGACCTGACGGTACCCCTCACGGATGATACCGTGGTCAGAAACTGGTGGACCGACGTCTGATATGGCCCAACCAAGAAACACCGATGCGCACGCTGTCGGACGGTGCCGTAACAGGGGGAAGGTGTGAACATGCCTGACGTTTCGTACCGCCCCGGCAGCATACTGTATCTCGGCCCAGAGCAGGTCAGGGTCGCGAAACCAATCGACTTCTACACGGTACTGGTCACGCGGGTGGGCGATGGAAGCGTTTTGGTGGCCAAAACAACCGATCTCACCACTCGCCCACCGACGGATGCAGGGCCGACCCAGGTTGCCCTCGAGTCTTTGACGCCGGAGCAGATCGCCGAAGCCGACCGCCGAGTCGCGATGCTGACCCCATTGCTGAGTCATGGTCGGGCCCCCGGCGCTGTTCAGGCGGAGGTCGCGGCGTCGCTGGGCGTGTCACGCTCGACCGTCTACCGGATGCGGCGTCGCTATCTCGAGAACCCACGCCGCAGCGCGCTGGTACGGGGAAAGCCGGACGGTGGCCGTGGCAAATCCCGCCTTTCTCCGGAACAGGACGCGCTCCTGAACGAGGTTATCGAGAAGCACTACCTGAAAACCTCGAAGCCCCGCGTCACGGGAACCTACAAGGCGCTCAAGGACCTCTGCCGGACGGCAAAGATCGAGCCTCCCAGTTATGGAACGCTGCGGAATCGCATTCTTGCCCTTGATCCAAAGACCCGCCTGATCGGTCGTGAGGGGCGCCGCCGGGCCCGGCAACTGCTGGCCCCGCGGCTCAAGCACTTTCCCGGTGCGGACTTTCCGCTCGCGGTCGTGCAGATCGACCACACGTTGATGGACGTATTCCTCGTCGACAGCATCTACCGGGAGCCGATCGGACGGCCCTGGCTGACGATCGCCATCGACGTCTACAGCCGCATGGTGACCGGCTTCTATGTTTCCTTTGAGCACGCCGGGTCGATGTCCGTCGGCATGTGCATCTACCGTTCCATCGTCGAGAAAGAGACGTGGCTGCGTGAACTTGGGGTTCCCGGGGAGTGGCCGATGCGGGGAAAGCCGGCCAAGCTTCTCATGGACAATGCCAAGGAGTTCCGCGGACACATGGTCAAGGAGGCGTGCCGCGAGTTCGGCATCGATCCTCATTTCCGTCCGGTCAAACGACCGTCGTACGGCGGCACGATTGAGCGGCTGATGGGGACCATCGCCAACGAAACCCACCTTCTGGTCGGTACGACAAAGGAGGACGCGGTCAAACTCGGCGCCTACGACCCGCAAAAGCATGCCAGATTTACGTTGCGCGAGTTGGAGGCCTGGCTCGCGGATTGGATCGTCAATGACTACCACAAACGTCACCATTCCGGGCTTGGCTGCTCGCCGCTGAAGCAAGCTCACGAAGGTTTTTTCGGTGACAACGGCATTGGCATACCCGACGATGCAGAGGATAAATGCCGGCTCAAGTTGGCGCTTATGCCAGTGGACACCCGTAAAATACTCGATTACGGAATTCGCATCGACTACGTGAATTGGTGGAGCCCTGCACTCCATCAATACTATGATCCGGAGGCGAAAAGGCGCAAAGATCGGATGATTCGTTACGATCCACGCGACATGAGGACCATCTGGGTTTGGTTGGATGAATTGAACGATTATCTCGCGGTCGGCTACGCGAACCCCGATTTTCCGCCGATGACCCGATGGGACCTGAAGCGTGCGATTCGTCACGCCAAAGACGTCGCCGAGTCCGAGCGGGCGATCACCGAGCGTGAGATTGCGGAGGCCCACCGCCGGCTGCAGGAGCGCGAGCAAGAGGCGATTGCCAAAACGAAAAGCGTTCGGCGGTCGAAGCGTTTCAAGCTCCAGGCGGAAAAGCGACGGCACCATGTCGAAGAGGCTACGCGCCACCTTCCTCACCGTCCGCCGGCTCCGCCCAAGCCTATTGAGCCACTGCCAAGTGCCGCTGATGATGATACTCTGGCGCCATTCGATGATCAGCACATCAGAATAGATGGCCTTCGATCACCTCCATCCCGCAGCGGTTGAACTGCTCGCCTTGCCCGCAGAAGAGCGGATGCCGGCCGCATGGAAAGGTCTTTGGCTCGGGTATCCGACGGCCTTGGACATTCACGCACGCTTGGAGGCGATGCTTTGCATGCCGCAAGCGGCGGGGCCACGATGCCTGCTGCTGTGGGGACCAGCGCGAAATGGCAAGACGACTCTGCTCGATGAATTCGTGCGCCGGCATCCGGCTGTGCCACGTGAGGACGCTGACGCCGTTGAGATCCCGGTGATTAAGATCGATGCCCCGGTGCGGGCCGACGAGCGCCGCTTCTGGTGTGCTGTGCTGCGGGAGTTCGGAGCCGTGTTCCGGCCTACGGAGCCGATGGCCAGTTTGGAAAGCCAAGCGTTGGCCTTGTTC
Organism: Azospirillum mesophilum; assembly: GCF_053470405.2. Classification (NCBI taxonomy): domain Bacteria; kingdom Pseudomonadati; phylum Pseudomonadota; class Alphaproteobacteria; order Rhodospirillales; family Azospirillaceae; genus Azospirillum; species Azospirillum mesophilum. The sequence continues at coordinate 88,321 of NZ_JBPXMQ020000023.1, read as the reverse complement.
CGGCGATGCCACGTCCGTATGTTGATGATCGACGAATTGCACAACATCTTGGTGGAAGCACGCCGGGACCGGCAAAGAGCCTTTCTCGTTGTGGTCAAGGAACTGTGCAATCACCTGCAAATACCCGTTATTGCGGCCGGCACGGAGGAGGCGCGAACGGTTTTGCGGAGCGACCCACAGTTGGATGGTCGGTTTTCACGAACCGTCCTGCCTGCGTGGAGATTTGGGGACGAGTTCCGTCGTCTTCTTGCAACCTTTGAAAGGATGATTCCGTTTCCGGAACCGTCAAGGCTATCTGCGGGTGCGATGGCGCGCCGGATCCACTCTTACACAGACGGGACCATGGGGAAGGTAAGCGGCCTTCTCTACGATGCCGCCTGTCTCGGGGCCATGCGAGTCCTGCCATGCATCACCGAGGCTCTCATCGACGAGGCACAGGCGATGAGCGGCGATGGAACACACGGCTAAGTCCTATGTCACCGCTGCGGCTGTGGCCCTATCATCCAAAGCCGCTCGAGGATGAATCGTTGTCCTCCTGGATCGGGCGTGTGGTGGTCGGCAATGGGACTCGCCCACAGACATTCTTTCTCGTTCACAAGCGCCTTGACGTGCGTCCTCTTGACCTTGACCGCTCCGCTGACGACGCTCTCTTGGACCTGTTCGCGACTCGAACAGCGACCCCGTACGACCGTGTTGTAGCGACGACGTTCCGCAGCCTCATCGGGACGATGATTGAAGCGATTCCAACACGTGGTAACCTGCCTTGGGCGGTCAACGCCATTCGTTACGTTTCACATTGGGGCGGCTGTGGTCAGCAATGGTGTCCGGCCTGCCTTGCGGACGACGTCGTACCCTATTATCGATTGGGTTGGCGCCTTGCCTCCTCGGCGTGTTGCCCCAGACACGGCATCCTGTTGGCCGATCGCTGCCATCAGTGTGGTATGCCCGCATCGCCGCTGAAGCACCCGGAACCGGTATGTCACGCCTGCGGGGTGGATCGACGAGAGTATCCGCGCGTATCTGGCGAAGCGACAGCCATTGAATACGAAGCCCTATTGGGGCACATACGTCGCAACGCCGTTGTACGCTTGGGGGAATACGGTGCAGTTCATCCCATCAGCTATTTTCGTGTGGTTCGGCACCTTTTGAAGATATTGGCATTCGGCCCTCGTGCTTTGGCATTGCGAGAGATCGTTGCCCACACATACGGAGGGCAAAGCCATTTGCAATATCAGCCACAACGAGCCGTTCACGTTGAGTTGGAAAGCCTTTGCCCACAAGACCGCCACGCTCTTTTGGGCCTGGCAGCACGCCTGCTGGTCGGCTGGCCTTTCCGGTTCATCGGCGCGTGTCTGGAGGCTAGGGTAACCTCGAACTACGCTGCTAAGGATTTGGCAGATCCCCCTTTTTGTATCTGGGATCCCATCCGAGCTTACCTTCTGGACCCACGCCCTCCTGCACGCCCGAGGGGTGTGTTTCGTAGCAGGCGCCTGGATGGTCGCCGGTTACGGAAGATCGCTCATCCGTAACAAAGGCGTTTTCCGGATAGGCTTGCTACTCAGCGTTATCAAGCGCAGTTCATCTGCCGCACCAATCCAATCGCGTCGTGCCGTCCATCGGCTGCGCCAGTTTCGCATCGGCCAGAATGCGTTCCAACTCGACGCCGTCCACGAGCACCGTGGCCTCGACCTCGCCGTCCCCGATGTCCTGCGGCGCGCAGAATGCCACCAGACGCGCTTCGGCCACAGCCAGCATCGTTTTGGATTTGGCGAGGACGGCGAGGAAGCGCTCGGTTGAGCAGGAGCCATCGGGGCGCGGCCCATCGACCCCGCGAGGGCGGACGGTTACCCAACCGTTTCCGGGGCGATAAGCTTCCAGCTTCGGGCCGTCGCTGACCCCGGTCGGACGGATTTGCCATGGGTAGCATTCGATCACGCCGACGGAGGCCGCCGGTGGGGCGACCATGAACAGGGCGAGAGCGCAGAGGATGAGCGGAACGGAACGAGGCACCGGAAGTTTGTGTCCGTTGTTCAAAATGGGTAGGCGGGAACAGTCCGGTTTGGACCGGGAACCGGCCGCTGGGACACCGGCGGCCGGTCGTGTGCTCAGGCCGCGGCGAGCGTGACCATGCACATGGCCGCCGACATGGTGACCATGCACATGGCCGCACCGCTGGCGTCACCCTCACCGGCATCGGGATCGGGGTTCAGCGCGATACCGAACTCGTCGCCCAGGATGCGCACGCTGTTCCCCCAGGCCGCGCGGAACGCGTCCGTGCCGAAGGCGCTGGGATCATGGTCGATGAAGCGGCCCACGGCGGCCGAGCAGAACGCCCGGTAACGCGCGGTGTCGAGGATGAACTCGTGCAGGGCATCCTCCACGCGCCCCCACGCCGCGAAGGGCGTGTCGGGGTGCCGCGCCAGCATCGTCACCAGGGCACGGAAATCGGCCACCGAAGCGGCTGCGGCGTCAATCGGCATCCCACGTTTCACCAGGCGAGCGGTGAGAAAGCCGAGGTCGTACTGTTCGATGAACGTGATGCGGTCTTCCATGGTTTACGGTTCCTTGCGTTTTGGGGGCCAATCCCCCGACCATCGCCGCGGCGCGCGTCAGGACGTGCGCGAGCCGGTGCTGCCGCTCCGCGGCGATTTTCTGCCGTGCCGCGCTCAGCTGCGTGCGCACCGTCGGCAAGGCGCGGCCCATGTCGAGTGCCACCTCCTCGGCCGTGAGGCCCGCGGCCACGCGCGCGGCGACGGCCGCTTCCTGGGCGGTCAACCCGTAGGCATCCGCAAGCGCCGACTCGGCGTTGCCCCCGCCACCGCGTTCCAGGGTGAGCAGCACGGCCGGGTCCCGTGGTCCGGCGGGCAGGATGCCAGCGTGCACCGGCTCGGCGACGCCCGCCAAGCGCAACGGCACAACCGTGGCCGGCGCTTCCCGCGCGGCCACGCGGGCGACCGCTCGCCGCAGGCGGGCGGTAGTGGTCGGCGGTGCCGCGATGCACCCCTTGTCGTCGATCTCCAGACCAGCCCGCGCCGCCAAAACTTGCTCCATCGAGTGGGTGGCGTCGAGCAGAGCGCCGTCGGCGCGGAGCACCGCCAACGCCACCCCCAGGCCGTCCAGCGCCTGAGCCACGCGGGACAGCGCCCGTTCGCGCTCCGCGTACCGACGCAATTCCCAAGGCTTGGTGTCCGGGGTGAGCACAAGGTCCCCCACGGACTCGTGCCGCACCGGGAACCAGACCTGCGCGTTCCAAGAGGCGTCCAGGCCGATGTGGTGGCGGTCGTAATCGATAGCCCCGTAACGGCGACGAAACCGGAATGCCCGGCTGCGGGCACGCATCACTTTCGCCGCCGCCAAATGCCCGTCCGGGTCCCCGAGCACATCCGCGTCCGATATCCGATGATCGGACAGGGCGGCGCGAAAACAGTCGTCGAACCGCACGGAGCCGGACCAGTCGAGAGAGGGGTAGACCAGCCGCCCCGGCCGGTTGGCGTGGACGACGCGGTCGTTGTGGAACACGTAGGCGATCGCTCCCATCTGGTCCGCGCCGGACACGATGTGCATCAAGGCGTCCGGAATGGACGCGGTGCTGGCGGTCATGCGCGTGCTCATCATCCTCTCATGGGTGGCGCACTGCTCTGCAACCTAAGGGTTTGGTGCGAAGTCATGGCGGCATCGTTAATCGTGACTATGACCGAACGCTGACTCAAATGCGAGTAAAGTGCGGCATTATAGCGCTCTGGAACTGACTTTAATGGGGTTTTCCACCACTCATAGCGAATCGGTGGCCGATGTATTGCACGCTCGGGGTGCCGCCTTGGTCCACTCTAGGCGGTTCGGTGCGCGCTCCTTGCGCTGTGGCGAACCTGCCGGCCTGGACGGACCGGGCGCGCCGACGGTGTTCAAGGCGTGATGGACGGCAGCCCGTCCGGCGCCCGGTTCCGGATCGGCATGCGCGACGGCTGTCCGGAAGTAAGCCAATACGAACCGGCGCAGGCTCGCTGTGAAATTTCTGGTTTTGCTGACATGCCAGCGTTCCCGCAACTCGGTGCAAAGCTCGTTCACGGTGCGCCCTTCGCGCGCGGCGATTTCGTTCAAAGCCTCCCAGATCGCCGGCTCCAAACGGACCGTTGTCCGGTGCCGGCCCATGGTGATCGACTGGGGTTCCGCATGATCCATGATTGTCCCTTCCGCCACATTCAAACGCACACAATCGCGTGTGCCTCTGAATGTCGCCGCCTAGAAAATGGGGCGTCAAGAGCAATGGCGGATCGGCATCAAACAGAACTCAACAGGTCATAATCATTTTTTATGAAAGTAATCACGCGGCTTTCTGTGCTTTCGGCAGCTGCAGGGTGTGGCGAGTGCTGTGCCATGAGATGTAAAGTGTGCTCGCGAGGATCGCCGCTGAGCCGATCACCAGATGGGGCGTGACCGCTTCGCGGAACACCAGGAATCCGATGGCGGCGGTCATCGGCACCGTCAGAAAATCCATTGAGGCGACAAACGCAGCGCGGGAACCGGCGAACGCCCGTGCCGCCGCGTACTGGGCCATCAAGGCGAAACCGGCGAGGGCCGCCAGCACCGGAAGATCCCCGAGCGGTGGCGTGACCCACACTGCCGCTGCGGGAAAGGCGAGCAGCAATCCCGCCGCCGCGGAGTTGACGATCACAATGACGCCGGCGCTGTTCGCCTGCGCCAGACGCCGCACCGCGACTTGCGAACCGGCGGAGGCGATGGCGGCGATGAAGGCGGAGATGGCGCCGGTGGCGCGCCACTCTCCCAGCGACGGCGTCAAGGCCACGGCGACCCCCACCAGCCCGACCAGCACCGCGCCCCACACGCTCCGCTCGACACGTTCGTTCAGCAGCAACGACGCTAGAGCTGGCACGATGAGCAGGCGACTGAACAGGACCAGGCTGGCGAGGGCCAGGGGAATGCGCGCGATGGCGTCCATGAACGCGTAGATCGCGATGACGCCTAGTATGCAGCGCGCCGCAAACCAGAAGGGATGGCGCGCCCTGCGCAATTCGGCGAGCAGCCCCCAGGTGCCGATGGCGAGCAGGACCCCGACGCTCGCCCGAAGAAACGCCAACTCCGCAGGGGGCAATCGTTCGCTCAAAAGCTTGACCGAGGCCTGTCCGAAGGCGAACGCTCCCGCTGAAACCACAGCCCAAACCACCGCTTTGGCCGCTCCGGGCATCGCGGAAAGCACGTTCGCAGTCGGCAGCACGATGGTTGATACCTTTTGTGGTGAAACATTTCTGTGTCGGCATGCTCCATGGCACCAATGAACTTGGCCCGCACGTGCGACGCACCAGGAGAATACACGCACTCTCCTCACTTGGGTAACGCGCCCTGGTCTTGGCAGATCCTCGCCCGACTTGGTAAAGGTCGCCCACCGCAAACAGAAGAAAAGCAATGCAACGCTCTGTGCAATGTTATGCCGACGCCCCATCGTTTTGTTGCTTGCGGCGTGACGCGTGGTGAGTTCGGCCACATTGGGCACCGCAGGTCGCTGGGAGCACAGCTCCGCTTTGGTGGCGGTCACCGCCTGCTAACGCTGGTGAGCGCAACGGGCGGTCCAACACCGCGGCACCCTCTACCAAGCGTGTGACGGACCTCTGCCGGATGCCGCCTGTTTCGCTGGGGCGGTGCTATGGTCGATGGCCGCACCGCAACGATCCGCGCTTGACGCCTCCCGGCCAAAATGGAACAAATACGGAACAAGAAAGCAGTGGAGTTCGCCATGCCCGAGCAGCCTTCCCGTCGTCTCTTCGTGGTCGAGGCCGCCCGCCAGCGGGTGGTGGTGTCGGCGCGCGATGCCGGCTGGGCGCGAACGATCGCCGCCGTGATGCTGCTGGACGGGGCGCCGGCGGCCGACCGCGACGCCTTGCGGGTGCGGGAACCGGAAGACGAGGAGTGGGCGGCCTTCGTCGTGCGGGCAAGGGAGTTCGAGGCGGCGGGCGGCTGCCGGCTGGCCGCGATGCCGCTGTAACGATTGGGTCAGCGGTGATTCGGGCTCCGCGCCTGGGCTGGTTTCCAAACCGGCCACGCTGGTCGGTCCTGTGGCGGCAGCGGTTGCGGCGAACCGGGTGTGCCTCATGCATGGTGTCGTCGCGCGGGGCTCGGGTTCTGACGCCGATTGCCTGCGCCCGGACCGGCGTTGGGCCATATCCCGGACCGATCCTTTTCGGAATGGGGTGCAACGCTCGGGGGAGTGCGGCGATGAGCACCAAGCGCCTTGATTGCCTGGGCCGCCTCGCCTACCACAACGTTCTGATCCCACTGCGCTGCCGGGCGTGCGGGCACGTCGCCGAGGTGGAGCCGAGCTGCCTGATTCTGCGGTTCGGCTGGGCTGCTGAGCCGGAGCGGCTTCCATGGCGCTGCTCGAGGTGTGGCGCCGGGAAGGAGCGAATTCTCGTGGGTCGGGCGGCGCGCATGGCGCGCTGAGAAGCGCCGCGTCGACCATGGCCTCGCGGTATCGTCAACCAAGGGCGCGCGGTCCCGGCCATTCGGGCAGCTGCTGTGAGACCCGCAGGACGAGCCGCTTGGCCGCCACAGCGTCCAGCACGTCGGCCACGTCCACGCCGACATGGGGGCTGGCGTCCAGGGGCAGGGAGGCCTGGGCCTCTCGGTCGAAGCGCGCCGCCAGCACCTCGGTGCGCCGCCGGTAGGCGCGCTCCCACCAGTCGGCGATGCGCTCGCGGGAGCGATCGAGCAGGTCCGCCGACACCAGCCGGTCGCGCTTCTCGTGGCGGTTCACGCGGGCTGCCGCCGGCAGCAGGTTCCAAAGGTCGCCGCATGGCCACGCGGCGAACGGCAGAGCGTGGTCAACGTCGAGCGTGCGCAGCGTCAGGGGGCGGTCGCTCCACACGCACCGGATCGGCTCGCCCGCGTCCAGCATTGCGGCGGCGATCCGACGCACCTCGGCAGTGTCCCGTGCGGGGTCGAGCCAAGTGAGCGCGGCGGCGATGGTCCCCTCCGGCACGGACCGCCCCTGGCCGTCCAGGTAGCGTTGCATGAGACGGGTCCACTCCGCCAGCAAGGCCGGCTCGATCCAGGCGTTCATCCGGGTCAGAGCGTGCCAGACGTGCGTCGGGACGCGGAACCGGCCGAACGACCACAGGAAGGGCGCGTCCACCACCACGGTCTCACCGAGGGGCAGCGGACGCTGGGGCGCAACCGCGAAGACCGGACGGTCACCGCCGGGGTAGGTGATGTAGCGGGCTGGCATCGTCGCGATGGTCGTCGCGGCGTCGCGCAACGCCTGCCGCAGCGCCGCCCCGCGGTCTCCGTGGACGGTGGCGCCGACGCGCAGTTCGAAGGGCGCTGTGCCGGCCAGACGCCGGAAGGCTTCCTTGACGAAGCCCAGCCCGGCGCCGTTCCGGCTGGTTGGGGTCTGCGGCAGGTCGGCCGCGACGAGCGGCAGGAACGACCGCAGCCAGCACAGCGCGATCAGCCCGAGCGGCAGGTCGACACCGTCGTCGCCGTCCGCCACGGCCAGCCCCGGCCAAGCGTCGGCGGCGCGGGCAACGCAACGCAGCAACGCCAACTTGTAGGTGCTGCTCTTTGAGTCGTTGAGGACGATCTGCCGGATCAGCGGCAGCGCCCCGGTGCCGTCGTCGGCGAGCTGGACGGCAACCGCGTCCCAGGCGACGTCGGAGCGGCCGAGGCGGTCGGGCAGCCGCTGCGCGCGGACGACCAGCGCGCCGTGCTCGGCGGCGAGCCGCTCGACCTCAGCGACCGAAACCGGGTGCATAGCCCGGTCCGGAGCGGGTGGACCGTGCCGCAGCGTCAGCAGCAGGCGGCCGCCCGGGCGCAGCAGCGTGATCAGCTTGCGAAAGGCGCGGCGCCGGTCGGGCGGCGGGACGTGCATCCACACCGCGCTGAGCAGGATCGCGTCGAAGGACAGGCCGAGCTTGTGGATGCGCTCCAGCCCCGGCAGCCGGTCATCAAGCCAGCGGATGCGCGGGTCGGGATGCCGTCGCTGAGCCTCGGCGCGCATTCCAACGGAGGGCTCCACCGCAACGACCTGATGGCCAAGCTGGGCAAGCCAAGCCGCGTCACGGCCGGAACCGGCACCGACGTCGAGAACGGCCCCGGGAGCGGAAGGCAGCAGGTCGAGAACCGCGCCGTGCACGTCCTCCGAGGCAACCGACTCGTACTGCGCGACCAGTTCCCCGGCTTGGCGGTCATAGACGGCCACGGGATCGCCCAGGCGTCCGAGGTTTGGAGGTTCTGTCATGTGGGGTTCCGCGGATCACCCGTCGGCGTGCGCGGGCAATGCCCGGCACACGGCGATGAGGCGCTCCTCGGTGGTCCGGCAGAGCTGCGTCGACAACTTCTTTTGGAGCGTCAGCATCGCTTCGGCGGCTTGGCCTTCGTACGTGATGGGCGACAGCAGGTCGGCCGCCACCCGGTAAAACTCGTCCAGCAGCCGGTCCAACGCTTCGTCATGAGCCTTTGATGGATCGCCGAGCAGAGCGGCAAGCCCGGCCTCGATCTCCGCCCGCTTGCTCTTGAGGGCTTTCTGCTTCCGCCGTTCCGGATCGGCCATCCACTTGTAAAGGCCGGCGACGGCGAGAGGGGCGAGGACCAGCGGGGCGACGGGGGTCAGCGCGAGGGCTCCGACCGTGGACACCGACAGCACGCCGCTGGCGATGGCGATCGCCGATCCGACGCCGGCCACCCCACCCACGACGAGCGTTGCCGACGCCGCCTTGTCCGCGGCGCCGAGCGCCTGGAGAGTCCAAGAGGGGGGCCTCACCAGCCCGGCGAAGTCTCGGTGGTCGAAGGATGTCATGAACGCGACGCTGCTGACTTCCAGTTGCTTCCGGAAGATCGCCAACTCGTTCCGGAACGCTTCGATTTGGCGTTCGTAGCGGCGCTTGAGCTGTTCGTAGCGGACCTGAACTGCGCGGCCGTGCTGGCTCTTGGCGAACGACGTCCAGACCTGTTCGTCCAGCCAATCGTCGCTTTTCATACGGTCGCGCATTTCGATCTCAATGTCGTTCACTGCGTCCTCGAGGAACGCCTTGAGTTCCTCGCGGAACATCTCCTTCTGCAGCGCGGCCCGGCGGACCAGCCCATCCAGGCGCTGCTCCACCTGCTCGATCAAGGCCTGTGCGGTGAAACGCAGCTTCGACGCGAGATGCTTTTGCCGGTCGAGGTGCTCCAGGTTCGCTGCGAAGTCCTGAAGTTCGCCACGGATCAGGGTGACCGCGCTCTCGACCATGCCGCGCAGGTTCTCCGTGGCCAGTTGGCCGCTCTTGCATCGGGTCACCGCTGCGCTGATGTCGGTCAGACCGAACGATTCGGCGAAGTCGGAAACGTCGGCATAGGGGTCGTTCCACAGGAACTTGAGGCCTTGGATGAGGCCGCCCCCTTCCTTGAGCACGCGCAGGTCGGGCCGCATGGCCTTTGGGACGGTCAGGGCGTCGGCAACCCGGTCTAAGAGGTCCTGGGCCCGTGCACCTTGGGCTGTGAGCAAAGGGTAAAGGACGGCGAGCCCCGCCTGACGGACATCGTCGGCCCTGTCGGCGGCAGCCTTGGACAAATCTTTCAACGCCGCCTTCAGCCCCGGCGGTTCCCGCAATCCCTCAAGCACGATGTGCATGACGGCGATGCGTCGCCCGGACAGGTCGGCGAGGCGGTCGGCGGCCGCAACGGCGAGGGCGTATTCGCGAAGCGTGATGACGGTGTCGTGTCCGGCGATGGCGGGAATAGTCCGGCACAGCGCGACCAGGAACCGGTCACCACCGAGGGCCGCCTCGGGAGCGATGGTCAACGTGATCTTTCGACTGTTCATCGCGGTGCCCCCAGTTGAAGGCGCTGAGCATAACTCACTCGGGTGTTGTGCAGGAAGGCGAAGCATCGCGCGACAGCGTGTTGGCTGGCCATCGGCGTGCCGACCAAGCCGTGCGCTACGACGTGACGGCTGGCTGCTGATTTGTCCGTTGCGCCACGCCAAGCGATTGGGGAGCATGGCGCCGCCGCACCCGGGGATTCCCATGCACCACGACACGTTGCTTTGCCTCGACATCGAGACGATGCCGGACCGCCAAATCCTTCCGGCGGACTGGCCGGCTGAGAAGTTCCCGCCGCCGCACTGCCACCAGATCGTGGCGATCAGCTTTGTCGAAGCGGCGATCGACCGGTCGTCCGGCGTGGAGCGCTACCGGGTCACCGAGTGCCGGTCCGGCGGCGACCTCGACTACGACGAGGAGCGGCTGATCCGCGGCTTCTGGAAGCACTTCACCCGGACGCTGCCGCGCGTGGTGACCTGGAACGGGCGCGGCTTCGACCTGCCGGTGCTGCGCCTGCGCGCCATGGTCTACGGCGTGCCCGTGCCGGCGTGGTTCCAGACCGGCGACAAGTGGACCGGCTACACGCAGCGCTACCAGCCGGATTTCAATTGCGACCTCATGGAGCAGGTCGCCGACTACGGCGCCTCGCAACGCATCGGCCTGCAGGGCATCGCCGACCTGATCGGCCTGCCCGGCAAGATCGGCGGCCACGGCAGCGAGGTGGCCGACATGATGGCGCGGGGCGAGCTGGAGAAGGTGCGGGCCTACTGCGAGTCGGACGTGCTGACCCTGTACGCCGCCTACGTCCGCTGGGCGCTGCTCACCGGGCGCACCGACCCGACCGGGCACAACGCCAGCGTCGACAGCCTCGTGGAGTGCCTGGTGCGCGAGCGGGAAAGCCGGCCTCATCTGGGCACCTTCCTCGACCGCTGGCAGGCCTCCACGCGGCCGGCGCCGATGCATGTCCAAGTGCCGCGCTGCTCGCTGGCGTTAGAACCGCAGCATGTACCGAGCGAGAGCGTGCTCTGACCGGCCGTCGGATGCGGTCGAGGACCCGCCCTCCGATGTGGGTGACCGTGCCCGGCGCCCCTTAGCGCACGCAATCCCACCCGCTCCCTCGGCGCCCGGCAAGTCATGCTCGGTCCGGTCGATTGCGGCGCGCCGACTTACGCGTAGGCATGCATCATGCTCATCCGGCACGCTACCCTCGCGGCGCTTAACGGTGTCGGGATGCGGATTGCCACTTGGATGCCGGGCTACACCCGCTCGCTGGAGCGGGCGGTGACAGTGCTCGCTCGTCGCGGACCCTTCGGAGGCTGTCCATACTGGGCGATGGAAACTGCCCAGCGCCTGTGGGCGTGTTGAGCGCGGTGGCGCGCCGTTCCACGTGCCTTCGCCGACGGTCTTGCGGATGCCGGTTTGGACAGCGCGGTGCGGCGGGCAAAGGCGTTACCACGGGGGATCAGATCTGATGTCAAGAATGCAGGCTAACTTTACCAGAGATCGAGCACGAATTCTGGGATGTTTGTCAAACGCATACTCCCGTATGCAGCAAAGGTTATTTGCTGATTTGCTTGCGACAGGTGCTACCAACGTTAGACAAGCCGGAATCCCTGATGTAACGTCTGCATCCGTCTCAATTGGCTACTCTGTTAGGGCTATGAATTTCGCGAATCTCACGCTGAACCGGGTGATCGTGCACGAGGTCTTCAAGCGCGATGATGATCGCAATCCTCGAACGCCGCGATATGCCACTGGCTTAGCGCAGTTGACTCAGACAGCTCGTGATGCGCTCTGCGCGCGCATCACGAAGGTGTTGGGAAGCGAGTCCCGCAGCATCGAAATGCAGATCGTGAACATTGGAGCTGGGACGTGCGTTCAGGTGGTCCACGACCTGCTCGGCTGCGCTGACGATGGTGCATTTGTCACGCAATCATGCACGGCGGCCGACAACCTTGCTCATGCTCAACAGACACGCGCCATTCCCGGCGGCATCCTTGTCATTTTTGAAGGACAAGCAGATCACCCTGCCAAGCGAGTCCTCGGTTTCATCAAAGCGGAGCCACAGAACGGCTTTAACATCAATTTCGACTTTCTCGAAAATCTTTTTCTCACCCCTGCGGCCCGCATGTATAAAGTTGGCGTTTTCGTTGAAGAGAATCCGGGTGCCGTTGACCACAGGCAACGGTTCAAGGCTTTCGTGTACGATGACCTGATGACGGTGACCAATCGGCAGTCGGCGGCCCTGTATTTCTACGAATCGTTTCTGGGGTTCGGCTTCGCGGCGACGAGCGCGCGGCTTACGCGCGAGTTTTTTGATTACACAAAGGAATTCATTAACGGGCTTTCCATGGCCGAGGAGGAGAAATCCGATCTGCACACGGGGCTCTACACCTATCTTAAAGTCGACCAGTCCCCGAATGTCGAGGTGAATACCTTCGCGCTTACATACTTGCCGGACCCGAGGACGCGCGATGACTACCTGCGTTTTATGGCGGGGCGGCAATTTCCGCAGGCTGCGGTTCGCAAAGACGTTTCCGACGTGGCAAAGCTGCTGGTCAACCGCAGGGTTCGTTTTAAGTCCAATATCCGTCTCATTGTGCCTGCGGATAAATACGAGCGTTTGGTGCACATAGAGACGATCGATCCTGATGGCGCCGACGGAGCGGCAAACGATGGGAACCGGGGACAGTGGACCCGCGTCACGATTCGCGACGTGATTTCGGACCTGACATGACGGAACAGGAGTTTCTGACACTCTGGGAGCGTGAACGCGAGGTCTACGCGACGTGGGGGTGGCACGTTGCTCGGCGCATCGAAAGCGGCTTGCAGGCTCGTATTGCGCCGAGGCCTACGGCCGAGTTTGTTCGCATACCGGCCCACCCGCGAGTCAAAGCAACGCGGTCTCTTCTGGACAAAGCTTTTCTGCGGGCGGATAAGACGTATACGGATCCATACGCCCAAATTACCGACAAGGTGGGTGTCCGGTTCGTTGTTCTTGTGACGGAAGATATAAAACCAATTGCAGAAACAATTCAAGAGTGTGGCGACTGGACCTACTCTAAAGACAAGGATTTTGAGGAGGAGAGGGAAAAGAACCCCGACCTTTTTGCTTATCAGTCAGTCCATTTCGTCGTAAGGGCAGCGCACGATATCAGTTGCGACGGCACGATCGTTCGGCAGGGCACTCCCTGTGAGGTGCAACTCCGAACGCTTCTGCAGCACGCGCACAGCGAGTTGACGCACGATACGATCTACAAGCCGAAGGCCACCAAGGCTTCGCCTGCCGCAAGGCGGTACGTCGCAAGGAGTATGGCCCTCGTCGAGACGGTTGACGATTTCTTCTGTGAGGTGGTGAGGGAATTCGAAAGGGCGGAAGCACCATTGCGCATTGCGGATCAAACCCTCAATCAGAAGTATGCTACTGCGGTTGGCCGAGCGCCGGAGGCGTCTCGCGCAAACACGCTGCTTTTGGATGCGATGGCGTCGGAACTGCCTGCTGATCTGAGCGCCGCCCTCGACAGCTTTTTGGACAAAAATCCGTTTGTTAAGGAAAAAATCGCGGCGCGCGCCAACGACCGCGCGCTGTACCGGCAGCCTGCAATTCTGCTTGTGTATCTTCTGGCGCAAGAGAGTCCACATACGACGCAGGAAATCTGGCCTCTGACAATGGACGAGTTGGAACCAATTTACACCGATCTTGGAAGAAGCCTATCGTAAGGACACTGGACGCTTTGTTGCACCCGCTGATGGGTGCCCCGACGTCGTCCCCAGGGCCGCAGCTGGTGCGGCGGAGTATGGGTCCTCCGGGCCACCGCTGGCCATCGCTCCTGGCGCCTGTGGCGCTCGACGTGGCAACCGCAGGAGTTGGAGACTCAAAGGCCAAATGCACACTGCCCCCAGCATGGCGCGTCGCCGTGCACCGGGGCGACCTGACGTTGCGCGGCGTTCAGGGTGTGAGCAATGCCGTCAAACACGCCGATAATGTGGGGGCGGGCGTCGAAGGGGGGACCGGCTCGGCGGTGCGCCTCGCCGAGGGCGGCGAGGCACGGGCGGATTGAGGCGAGCGTCAGGCGGTCGCCCAGTGTTCCAATTTCATCTCGATCACATACGGAGCGCCGGCGAGCGGATAGAAGCTGAGCCAGCCGCACCAGCAGGTGTGGCCGGCCTGGGCCTGACGGTAGGCGCGCGCCTTTGGGGGAGCAATGCCGCGGCGTTGGGCAGGTCGTTGCCGGTGAGCGGCTGGTTGGCCGCGAAAACGAACTCCTTAGGTTGCTAATGATGGACGGAAAGACTCGCTATGCGAGACAATAATATGGAATGCAGAGTCGAATGAGGGTAAACTCTGCAATACACGCCTCGTTTTTATGAATACGAACGATGGCCGTTCAACCATAAAGGCCAAGCGATGCCGAAAGGGTGTCCTGGCTTTATCGCTTTGACGTTCCGAGGAGTCCTTTGCATGCTCGACAGCGTTTCCATGACCGAACCGAACAGCGGCGTCGCGACGGACGTGCGCGGCACGATCCTCCGATCTGACACGGCCAACCCAGCGATCCAGCGTCTCCAGGCGCGCATCCGTGCGGGCAGTGACAACGGTGCGCTCATCACGAGCTACGACCGCATGCATCATCGCCATAACCGCTCCTGATCGGGTTTGGGAGCAAGTCATGGAGGCGGCACGCATATCGAGCTTTCTCGTGAAAAGCGCATCCAGGTGTAATCTGGATTGCGATTATTGTTATATGTACCATCACGCCGATCAGTCCTGGCGCGATATGCCCCGCTTCCTGTCGCCTTCGCATCAGACGGCCTTTGCCAATCGCTTGGCCGAATACCTTGGTGAGCGTGCTATCAATCGGGTCGCCGTGATTTTTCATGGAGGCGAGCCGCTGCTGGCGGGGGGCGAAGAACTCGCCGCCTTTGCACGGCTGCTGCGACAAACGGTCGGGGAGCGCGCGCAGATTGATGTCGGGCTCCAAACCAACGGTCTGTTGCTCACCGAAGAGACTTTGGATCTGCTGGAAAAGGAGTCGATTTCGGTTTCGCTCAGCCTCGACGGTCCCCGCGGCGTCAACGATCGTCACCGGCTAACCCGGCGGGGCGGATCGAGCTTCGACGGTGCCTACGCCGCGTTGGAACGTCTTCGAGCAAGACCGGGCCTCTTCGCCGGGGTTATTGCTGTCGTCGATCCGGCGGTCGCGCCCTCCGCAATTTTGGAATTTTTCGACCGTCATCTGCCACCAAAGCTCGACTTTCTATTGCCCGACGCCAACCATGTGCGGCCTCCGCCTGGGCGCAACGCGGATGCCGACCTTTACCTGCGGTGGCTCGTCGAGGCGTTTGATCTGTGGTTTGATCGGTACGCCCACCTACCGTTGCGCCTCTTTGAAGCACTGCTCGACGCTATAGCTGGATTGCCCTCGGGGACCGACGCGTTTGGCTTTGGTGACGTCAGCCTCATCACCATTGAGACGGACGGTACGTACCACGATCTGGACGTGCTGAAGGTGACCGCCGAAGGCGCCACCAAGCTTGTCGGGTCGGTGGACGACACACCCATCGGGCTGGCCGCCGCCTCACCCCAGATGCAGCAGCATCGCCGGCTCCTATGCCCCGATGGTCTGGCGCCGAAATGCCGCTCCTGTCATGAGGTTGACGTGTGTGGCGGAGGGTCCGTGCCTCACCGGTACGCCGCCGATGGCTTTGCCCAGCCGACCGTCTACTGCCGTGAGATGCTGGGACTGATCCGTCATGTCCGCCGACGTCTTGCTCAGACCGTTGCGCCGGCTGTCCCCCCGCTCGTGCGAACAGCCGGTACGGGGATCGATCTCGCCGCGTTTGAACGGGCCGAGACGGCACGGGCTGTCGTGGAAAACCTGTGGAACGTGGCCCGATCGGAGTGGACCAGTGGCCTCACCGAAGCGTTCACGTCAATGGGGGTGGAGGCAAGCGGGCTCAGTACGCATCGCTTGGCAGACCTTGCCTGCTGCCCAGGCACTGTGGCGTGGCAAGGGGCCGTGCGGAGGTTGGAGCGCTACGGTGCCGCACAGGCGGTCGACGGCAGCCCCGTGCAACCGGACCGCGACTACGGCCGCCATCTTCTGGACCGAGGCGGTTCCGGCGAGGCGCTCCCTGGCTCTTTGCGATTCGGGGCGAACGACCCTTGGCTGCGACTGCCGTTTGGAAGCAGCGTCGAGTTTGAGTGTGCCGACGTCGTGGAGAGCGCCCGGGCCACGTTCTCGGAGGCGATGGCGATCGTCGAGGCTTGGCGACCGGCGCTCGCCGCCGAAATGCGGGCCGTTTGTCCAGACGTGCAGGTGATCCGGGATCCCAGCGCGCATCCGGATAAGATTGTCTCGTTCAGTGACAACGCCGTGCCTGGGGCGCTCTTCGTGTCGGTGCGGACCAGCGCCGGGTTGATCTCCGCGCACGACTTGGCCGATTCCCTCGTCCATGAACACCGGCATCAGAAACTCTATCTGCTGGAACGGATGCAGCCGATCGTCGAGCCGACCTCGCGGCTCGTCGTGTCGCCCTGGCGCGAGGACCTCCGCCCACCGAGCGGGCTCTTTCACGCCGTGTTCGTGTTCGTCGAGCTGCGCCGGTTGTGGATGCATGTGCGCGAGACGTCCACCGCTGATCTGGCATCCCGCGCTGCGGCCACCATTTCCGAAACGGATCGGAGGCTTGCCGAAGGCATTGCGACGCTTCGCGACTGCCCGCTCACCAGTTTCGGTCAGTCTTTGCTGGATATCCTCGAGGGCGAGGCCGCCCTGCCGGCGTGCTGACGTCATGGCGCTCACGGTCGCCCGGCACATGCTCCCCGAAGCCGCCGAACAGCGGCGGCAAGCGCTTCGGTCGTATTTCGGCGACAAGGAGGCCGCCGCGACCTTGGGCGCGCAAGGCTGGAACCTCACCCTCGACTGGCCCAGCGAGGCCGACTGGTATGTCGACCCACAGCTTGAGCATGGCCTGCGGTGGTGGGGGCGAGGAACCGTGCCGGATATCCAGGCCATACCGCTGGAGCGTCGGCGCGAATCGGGCATCGCCCTGTCACTCTTCGACACGTGGACGCTGCACGCTTGGAGTGAGTGGCTCCAACGGCACGGTGGCTGCCGCGAGGCATTGATCCTTCATGTGGACGATCACTTGGACTTGGGCAGCCCAAGGCTTTTCGTCGGCAGCGATGGTTGGACCGATGCCATCACGGGCGCGCCCTTCGACCTGCGGCGGCCCAGCACCGTGGCCGCGGCCATCGAAAGCGGTGCGGTGTCCATGGGCACCTTCTTAACCCCCATGGTTCATGCGGTGGAGCGGATCGAGATTAGGCACCTGCGCCCTCCTCGCCGCGGGCGGGACACCGTGACCAGACGACTGCTTCCAACGACCGAGGTAGACGCGCTTCTGTCACCCGGCGGCTTGCGCCCCGCGGTAGCGATGGCGCCCTTGGGCGCGACAGAGGCGGGGCAAGGGGGAAAAGTCTATCGGGCCACGTGCGCGGTTGATGAGTGGCTGCGCGACGCGCCACAATGGCCGGTGCTTCTTCATATCGACATGGACTTCTTCTGCAACCGCTTCGACGGTGACAGCGACTGGACGGAGGCTCCGGACCGGCACGACACGCCGTTGTCCGATGTTCTCGCAGGCATTGATGCGCTCTTCGCCACGCTGCATGCGTCCGACGTTGCGGACCGGCTGGACGGCGTGGCGGTCGGCGTTTCACCAGGGTTCTTTCCGGCGGAGTTCTGGGAGGCAGCGTGGAAGCGGATTGTCGGCAACGTGGTTGCGCGGAGCCCATTCCATGGCCAGTAAAACCCGCGGGGCGACCCGCCGAACGGCGGCCGGCCGGAAGTCTGCTCATCCAAAGTCAAGGCCTCCGTCGCACGCACAAGGTCCCGTGCCAGCGGACGCGGTTGCGTTGGTTGCCGGAAAAGGCTCCAAAAGCAGTGGCGGTGGACCCGGCGGGTTCTACTGGCACATCCACCTCGGCGAACAGCGCGCGGGCAAAGTCTTCATCAATGTCATCGACGAGCCGCCGTTGGGACGGCACGCTTCCATTCAGATCTTCCTAAATCAGCGCAGTCAAGGGCGCCGCATTGGGCGCGTTGCTTACCGCTTGGCGTGCGAAGCGTGTGGACATGACATAGTCTACGCCCACATGCGCAAATCGAATGCGGCCTCACGGCGGGCCGCCGAAGAGGCCGGGTTCGTGGCTGATGAGACGCCTGGGCACACGCAACTGGTCATGGTCTGGCGGCGCGGATGAACGTGGCGTCGGTACGCTCCTTGGCCTGGGCACACCGGCGCGCGGCGCTGCCCCATTGGTTGCCGCCGTCCTTTGCCGTCGATTGGCGCTTGCTGGATACCAGGCTAAAGCGGGTCGCCCGAACCGTGCTTCGTAGCCCGTTGGATGTAACCAAATTCGTGGCTTGGGCGCGCCGTCGAGGGTTCTACGCCGTAACCGACAGCGGGGGCTTCTGCGTGATGTCCCGCACCGCGGCATTGGCACGCATGGCCGCTGATGTGGACCGCCAAACTATCCCTCACGCTGCCCATTTTGGCAGGATCCTAGGCTATCCTACCTGTTGCTGCCGGGCCGCCGCTCAAGTTGGCGAAAGCCGGATTGATGAATGGGCTGCTCGGGCGTCCTCACGATCCCGAATCGGGGCTTACGCACTCATTGACCCAGCCGGTTACACGAGCGGTTGCGCCGCCATCAGCCACGTCCCATGCTCACCAGCGTGCAGACCTTCGTTGCGGCTTGCAAAGCTCGTGACCCGGCGTTCCCGCGTCACCAAGCAACCATGGCCAGACCTTCTTCCCTGTTCCCGAAACCTGATCCGGAACCGCTCATCGCTCATCTCAGATCGCTCTCTAGGAACGCCGGCCGGTGCCACGAGCTTTTGACAACCGGAGCTAGCCACACAGAGCTTCCAGCCGGCGGCAATCGGTCACCCGCCAAACGTAGCCCTTCTGCACGCGCTTGGCCATCTCGGCCCCCTTGACGTCGCGGAAGTGCGATGGACAGGTGGAAGTGGCTCGCCTCCTTCAGCACGTTAGCCGGGGCGAGGTCGACGGCGATGCGCTTGGCTGTTCCTGCTACGTTTCTTAAACCGAGAATTCCCGCCTACGATCAATTACTTAGGGTGCGCCCCTGTCACCCGCAACACCAGTAAGCGCTTGGCAGTCCCTCCCCGGGGCCTGTCCATGCCAAGCAGTCGTCACCGCGATGCACCCCTGATCGTGCCGCTCATCGGAAACCCAATTCATCCAATGCGTCTTCAATGGTCTGTGCCATGCCCTCGGCTTCGGCGTTGCCGGCATGATGTCGAGCGAGCACGAAGCTTCCAGGAAGCTCTCCAACCCGCTTCCAGCATCCATGTTTTTTGGCGAGCGCAACCAGCAGCAGGTTCAGGAACCGTGGCGTGATTTCGGCGTCGTGCGGCATTCTCAGCACGAGAAGGCGCGCGCTGTCGTTCTCGTTGCCAACACCGTTCGGAGGTCTGATTGGGTCCCTTTCGACTTCGATCTCAATGATGAGATAGCGGCACGATGCGCTTGCGAGACATACCACCAACGCTCGCCGCCGAATGTCGGCGTCCTGATCAATGTAAGACCACGTCAGTTCGTCGTCCCGATACTCCACCGGAAAAAGAATGCACGATGGGCACCCCGTCAGCGGGTGCTGTCCCGACGCGGTGATTTCCGCTGCGAGCAAAGCCCTCTGTTGGGAAGCGATGAGCAACGCTTCCGCCGCGACGACGAGGCGGCGGGAAAGGCCACGATCCGCCGGCGGGTTATGCAGAAGCGATAGATCGGCTCCCGTATCGACGAGATTGACGTGACTCACGCGTTGCTTTCCGTAGCTCGGATCCGATGTCGAGCCATTCGACGACGCGGCGGTTGGGCCGAGTTGCTGAAGTTTGTCCCCCGAAGACCCTATGATATACTGGACTTCTTCAATTTTTATCGGGTTCGAGTTGCTTGCTACGGATTCCATTTTGGGGTCGGGCAAATCGAAGGGGCTTGCGCCCGCATGGCCGGGTTCGTCCGCGTGATTGAGCGACGTAAGACTCGGCGGGTCAACAGTCATCGGCTTATAGCGTGGTCCACCTGGACGCTCGGGATCAAAGGCTTTTGATGGTACGCCGACCACCAGACGTTTGACCGGATTGGGAACATCGATTTCCAGGATACGGGCGACCATCGTTCGCCGAACCTGCCCGCTGACCAAGTTGCCCGGATCCGGTTGGACTCCGCTTGGCGGTTCAAAAACCAAATCCTGGCACAGCAATCTGACGCGGGGAATGGGCCGGTCTGGAAGGTAGGCCTTCAGATGAACGGGGTGTTTCTCGATATTATCCACCCGCGCCCGGCCCCATATTGACCTCGAAAATTCCCACAGTGGATCATCGGCGACGAGACGTCCCGCAAGGCGTGCTTCAGATGCCGTGAGCTTTCTGTGAGCGTGGACGTAGACTTGCGCCTGGGTCCCCGAGTCCCAGTGACTCCGATCTTTGTTGAAGATGGCAAGGCGTCTTGTACTGTGCGTTCCCAGATTTCCATGCACGACCGCCTTCAGCATCTCAGAACTTGCACCAAAGATTTTACGGACCAACTCGGAGCATGGAACAAAAATCCGCTGTCCTGTCTTTCGCGAGTAAAGCACAGTACACAAAATGTGTCGGTCAATCAGCGACTCCGGGGCGAGATGGCCGTCCGGAATCCCTGTATCGAAAGGCTGAACAGCATCGGGCGTGTCGGGAACAACATCCTCAAGATCTACCTTGAAATGGTCGCGACATCGAAGTGCGGGGTCGAGCACAATATCAGCAATCGGTTCCCGGCCGCGAAATATCCGGCCAATCGGAAACGCGACCAAATCAGCAACGCCGACCACAAGGGTCCAGGGACGCTGACTAACGTATTCCGCAAGAGGGCGCTTAGGGTCGGCCGGGTTGGCCAAACGCTCCCGTAAGCCAACCTCAATCTGGTACTGACGCCGCCCTAAGGCGGGCATGAGGCGGCCGTGTGAAACCACTTCATGGAACCCGGTTTCCGGGAGATCTTTGTATTGGTACCCGGGATAAAGCAACCGCATCCGCCCGTCTCCTAACTTGGGCGGCGGGATACCAAAACGGTGTACCGCCGTGGGGGCAACCATCTGAGCATGTCATGCTATCTAAGGATGATGTCATCCTCTTCTGCTAAAGTCATTCTCTTTTGTAATTCTCAGCTGCACCCGCGCCGGGTAGGTGACATGGTGGTTCGCACGGCTGACCACCGCCTTGCCGGTCTCCAGCGGTTGACGCAACGCCTCCAGCGTCGGACGTGGGAACTCCGGCAGCTCGTCGAGGAACAGGACTCCCTTGTGCGCCAGCGAGATTTCGCCCGGCTTGGCCCGCGACCCGCCACCGACCAGCGCCGGAAGGCTCGCCGACTGGTGCGGAGAGCGGTAGGGCCGTTGCCGCAGCAGCTTGCCGTCGTCCAGCAGGCCGGCAACGCTGTGGATCATGGAGACCTCCAGCGCCTCCGCCGGGTCCAGCGGCGGCAGAAGACCGGGCAGGCGCGCCGCCAGCATGGACTTGCCGGACCCAGGCGGCCCGATCATCAACAGATTGTGCGACCCGGCGGCGGCCACCTCCAGCGCGCGCTTGGCCGTCTCGTTGCCCTTCACGTCGCGCAAATCCAGCGGCGCCTCGCCCGATTCCTGAAGGCGCGGTCGGGGCCGCGCAAGCACCTGATTTCCCTTGAAGTGGTTGATGAGGGTGAGCAGGTTCGCGGGCGCCAGCACCTCCAGATTTTCGCCCGCCCAGGCCGCTTCGCCGCCGCAGGCCTCCGGGCAGATCAGGCCGCGGTCGTTGGCCAGCGCGTTGATGGCCGCGGGCAGCACCCCAGCCACCGGCGTCAAGGCCCCGTCCAGCGCCAGTTCGCCCAGCGCGCAGTAGCGGGCCATCTCGATGTCCGGCAGCACGCCCATGATGGTCAGCAGGGCCAGCGCGATGGGCAAGTCGAAGTGGCTGCCCTCCTTCAGCACGTCGGCGGGGGCGAGGTTGACGGTGATGCGCTTGGCCGGCAGGGCCAACCCCAGCGCGTGCAGCGCCGCCCGCACCCGCTCCCGGCTTTCCCCCACCGCCTTGTCGGGCAGGCCGACCACGGTGAAGGCCACGATGCCGCCGGACATCTGCACCTGGACGTCGATGTCCAGAACCTCGATCCCCTGGAACGCGACCGTGTTGATCCTCGCAACCATGCCGACCGTCACCCCCGTGCGAACGCACGCGAGTGTATGAAAGTGCGCAGGTATTTGCCAGCGTCGCGGGTATCCCCGGTCGATCCCCGGCCAACCGGCTTTTGGAAGCGGCCCGATCTGCCCTAAACTCCTTTCCGCACACCAAACAAGAGGGACAGGGACCGTGCAGCTTCTTCTCAGCACCTGGGCCGAGGCCGAGGCCTATCTGAAGACATCCAAGGGCATCATCATGCCCATCGGCTCCACCGAGCAGCACGGGCCGAACGGGCTGATCGGCACCGACGCCATCTGCGCCGAATTCATCGCGCGCGGCGTGGGCGAGGCGGCCGGCGCCATGGTCGGGCCGACCATCCCGGTCGGCATGGCCGTGCACCACATGGAGTTCCCCGGCTCCATGACGCTGAAGCCGTCCACGCTGATCGCCGTGATCCGCGACTATCTGTTGGCGCTGTCGGAGCATGGGTTCGAGCGCTTCTTCTTCATCAACGGCCACGGCGGCAACATCCCCTCCGTCCGCGCCGCCTTCTACGAGGTCTATGCGGAAAACCGCGCGCAGCGGGGCAAGGATGCGCCCGACCTGCGCTGCACGCTGGTGAACTGGTGGGAGAACGCCGACGTGGGCCGCCTGTCGAAGGAGCTGTTCGGTAACAAGGAAGGCTCCCACGCCACGCCCAGCGAGGTGTCGGTGACGCAGTTCGCCTACCCCGACGCCATCAAGACCGCGACGCTGGACCCGGAGACGGCGCCGGCCGGCGGCTTCTACGACGGGCGCGACTTCCGGCGCCGCCACCCGGACGGCCGCATCGGCTCCGCCCCCGGCCTCGCCACGCCGGAGCACGGGCAGCGCCTCGTCGAGGTCGCGGTCCAGGCCATCGCCCGCCAGTACAGCGCCTTCGTCGCGGAGGCGTAAGCCGACCAACCCTCGCCCAGCCCCGCTGGGAGAGGGAGGGACCCGCCGCGAAGCAGTGGGAGGGTGAGGGCAAGGTCAGCCCGAGAATCCAGGGCATGCAGTCGCAGACTTCTCGGTTCAACCTTGCCCTCACCCTCCCATGGCTCCGCCATGGGTCCCTCCCTCTCCCGCCTCTCGCGCAAGCGAAGCTTGCGCTGACGGCGTCAGGCGAATGCCTCCGGCATTCGCTGAGAGCCGGAGGCGGGCGAGGGGGGGGATTCGCTCCGCGTGCGGCCTTGAACTTGGGCAGGCGGCGACGCATCATCCCGCGCCAAGACGAAAAGAAGGGGGAGATGCCGCCATGCTGAACCGCACCAAGCGCGCCGCGCTCGCCGCCGCCCTGACGCTGGGGGCGGCGCTGGTGCTGGCGCCCGGTCTCGGGGCGGCCCAGGAGCGCAAGGGCGGGCCGCGCACGGACCTCGTGGTCGGCATGCGGCTGGAGCCGCCGCACCTCGACCCCACCGCCGGGGCCGCCGCCGCCATCAAGGAGGTTACCTACGCCAACCTGTTCGAGCCGCTGACCCGCGTCGACGCCGACGGCAACGTCGTCGCCGGCCTTGCGGAGCGCTGGACCGTGTCGGGCGACGGGCTGACCTACACCTTCATGCTGCGCAAGGGGGCGAAGTTCCACGACGGGCGGCCGGCCGATTCGGCGGCGGTGAAATTCTCGCTGGACCGCGCGCGCGGCGCCGATTCGGTGAACGCGCAGAAGGCCTATTTCGCGGCCATCGCCTCGGTGGACACGCCGGACCCGCACACGGTGGTGGTGACGCTGTCGCGGCCCGACGGGCTGTTCCTGTTCCACATGGCCACCGGCGACGCCGCCATCGTCGCGCCGGAGACGGCGGCCACCAACAAGCAGAAGCCCATCGGCACCGGCCCCTTCAAGTTCGACCGCTGGGTGGCCGGCGACCGGGTGGTGCTGACGCGCAACCCCGATTACGACGGGCCGAAGCCGGCGCTGGACAGCGTGACCTTCCGCTTCGTCAGCGACCCGGCGGCGCAGGTCGCCGCGCTGAAGGCCGGCGACATCGACAGCTTCCCGCAGTTCGACACCTACGAGGCCCTGCCCCAGTTCCGCGACGACCCGGCTTTCACGGTCATGGTCGGCACGACGGAGGGGGAGACGATCCTGTCCACCAACAACGCCCGCAAGCCCTTCGACGACGTCCGGGTGCGCCGCGCCATGGCCCACGCCATCGACCGCCGGACGCTGATCGACGGGGTGCTGTTCGGCAACGGCTCGCCCATCGGCAGCCACTTCCCGCCGCACCGCGCCGGCTATGTGGACCTGACGGGCCTGTATCCCTACGACCCGGGCAAGGCGAAGGCGCTGCTGGCCGAGGCCGGCTACCCCAAAGGCTTCGACACGACGCTGAAACTGCCGCCGCCGGTCTACGCCCGCCGCGCCGGCGAGCTGATCGCCGCCATGCTGGCGGAGGTCGGCATCCGCGTGAGGCTGGAGCCGATGGAATGGGCGCCCTGGTTGGAAAAGGTGTTCCGCGGCAAGGACTACGACCTGACCCTGATCGCCCACACGGAGCCGCTGGACATCGACATCTACGCGCGCCCCGACTACTACTTCAATTACAAGAGCGAGCGTTTCAACGCCGTGCAGGCGGAGCTGGACCGCACCCAGGACCAGGTCAGGCGCAACGAGCTTTACGGCCAGCAGCAGCGCATCCTGGCGGAGGACGCGGTCAACGGCTTCCTCTTCATGCTGCCGGCTGCCACCGTGCAGAAGGCCGGCATCGAGGGCATGTGGCTCAACCGCCCCATCCAGGCCAACGACGTGACGGGCGTGCGGTGGAAGTGACGAAACAGCGCCCGCCGGGGGCCTGACCCGCGTGCTGGCTTTTCTCGCGCGCCGTCTGCTGACCCTGGCCCTGACGGCGTGGCTTGCCACGCTGGTGGTCTTCGCCGTGCTGGAGGTGGTGCCGGGCGACCCGGCGCTGCTGATGCTGGGCACCAGCGCCCAGCCGGAGGCGGTGGCGGCGCTGCGCAGCCAGATGGGGTTGGATAAGCCGGTGCCGGTGCGCTACGCCGGCTGGGTCGGCGGCCTGCTGCGCGGCGACCTGGGCGTCAGCCTGACCTACGCCCGCCCGGTCGCCGATCTGGTGGCGGAGCGGCTGGCCGTCACCGCGCCGCTCGCGGTTCTGGCGCTTCTGCTGTCGGCCGGGATCGGCATCCCGCTCGGCCTGCTGGCGGCGGCGCGTCAGGGGCGGGCGGGGGACTGGGCGGTGATGGTCTTCGGGCAACTCGGCATCGCGGTGCCCAGCTTCTGGTTCGCCATTCTGCTGATCCTCGGCTTTTCCGTGCGGCTCGGCTGGTTTTCGGCCGGCGGCTTTCCCGGCTGGGTGGGCGGGCCTGGGCCGGCGCTGAAGGCGCTGCTGCTGCCCGCCGTGGCGCTGGCCCTGCCGGAGGCCGCCATCCTCGCCCGCATCACCCGCACCGCCGCGCTGGACACCCTGCGCGAGGATTACGTGCGCACGGCCAGGGCCAAGGGGCTGCGGCGGCGGGCGGTGCTGCTGCGCCATGTGCTGCCGAACGCGCTGATCCCCGTGACCACCATCCTCGGCCTGCAGTTCGCCTTCCTGGTGGCCGGGGCGGTGGTGGTGGAGAATGTCTTCACGCTGCCGGGGCTGGGACGGTTGCTGTACCAGGCCATCGGGCAGCACGACCTGATCGTGGTACAGGGGGTGGTCGTGCTGCTGGCGGTGATGGTGGTTCTGGTCAACGCGCTGGTGGACATCGCCGCCGCTTTGATCGACCCGCGCCCGAAGGTGCAGGCATGAGTTGCCTGTGGAGCAGATTTCGGAAGTGGCCGGCCAGCCTGATCCTGGGCGCCGTCCTCACCGCGCTGGTGGTGGGGGCGGCGCTGCTGTCGCTGGTCTGGACGCCCTTCCCGGCGGAGCAGATCCGCATCGTCGCCCGGCTGCGCCCGCCGGGGCCGGGGCACTGGCTGGGCACCGACCATTTCGGGCGCGACGTGCTGTCGATGATCCTGGTGGGCGCGCGCAATTCGCTGGCCGTCGGGGCGGCGGCGGTGGCTCTTGGGGCCGCGCTGGGCGTGCCGCTGGGGCTGGCCGCCGCCGTCTGGGGCCGCTGGGGGGATGAGGCGGTGGCGCGGCTGGGCGACCTGCTGTTCGCCTTTCCGGCGGTGCTGACGGCGATCCTGCTGACGGCGGTGCTGGGCGCCGGGGCGGTCAACGTCGTGCTGGCGCTGGGCCTGTTCAACGCCGCCGTCTTCGCGCGGGTGGCGCGGGGTGCCGCGCTGTCCGTCTGGCGGCGGGAGTTCGTGCGGGCGGCGCTGGCGCTCGGCCGCGGGCCGGTGTCGATTACGCTGGTGCATGTCCTGCCGAACGTGGCCGGGGTGGTGATCGTGCAGGCGACGGTGCTGTTCGCGGTGGCCGTGCTGAATGAGGCGGCGCTGAGCTATCTGGGCCTGGGCATCCAGCCGCCGTCCCCCTCCTGGGGCAAGATGCTGGGCGACGCGCAGACCTTCCTGTTCACCTCACCCCTCCAGGCGGTCTTCCCGGGGGCGGCCATCGCCGTGACGGTGCTGGGGCTGAACTTGCTGGGCGACGGGCTGCGGGACGTGCTGGACCCGCGGCACCGGTCGGCGGGGGTGCTGTGAGGCGGCGCTTGCCCCCTCCCTAACCCTCTTCCGCGAAGCGGGGGAGGGGGCAATCGGCCGTCACTTGACACAAGACGAATGGGATTGTGTCAACCCGGCTGCCGGGCCTTCTCCGACAGTTCGATCAGATCGACCAGCTCGTTGCTCTTCCAGTAGCGGGACTTGCCGACCTCCGTCCGCGCGGTGGCGATCAGGTCATCGATGATGTCCCATTCCTCGGGGGCGAGGACGGTGGTCTTGGCCTGCTCCAGACGGTGGCACAGCAGGCGGACCATGTTGTGGCTGGTCGTGGGGATCCAGCGGCTGATGCGCAGGCCGAAGACGGTGCTGATGCCGTTGATGCGCAGCAGATGCTCCATGCGTTCGTCGAGCGTCTCGGTGTCCTCGAACTTCATGGCCTTCTCGACGTTGGCGCGCATCTCCTCCAGCAGGGTCTCGCGCCACTTCACCAGCTCGTAGGTTTCATAGCCGAAGTCACGGGCGCGGTCCTGCCAGGCCCACAGCAGGCGGTCCAGCCAGATCACATCGGCATGATCGACCACCCCGTGGCGCCGCGCGACGGCGGCCTGGGCGGAGCGTTCCATGGCGATGCCGGCCACGCGCACGGCCATGATCTTGTCGGCGGCCTGCCACGCGTTGCGGAAGGTCGGCTCGCTGCGCCGGTCCTCGATCATGCCCGACGCCGTCACCGCCTCCATCAACTGGCCCAGGCGCTGCATCAGCGCCTCGATCCGGGCCTTCTCCTTGACGCTCGGCCGGATGGGGGAGCCGGGGACGCGCTCGTTCAGCTTCAGCACGGCGGTGAGCGCTGCGGTCAGCGCGCGGGTGGTCGCCAGGAAGTGGGCGGTCAGCGCGTCGGTGATGGTGTTGCCCCGGCCGGGGTCGATGCCGCTCTGCCTGATGTAGAGCGCCGTGACCGCGTAGTTGCGCTTCACGTTCAGCACCGACAGGGGCAGCAGCACGGCGATCTGCGGGGTGTCCTTCAGCCGCTCCGCCAGATCGTCGGTGGCGTTCATCAGCGCCTCGGCCATGCGCTCCCGCTCCCAGGCGGAGGCGCTGTTGACCGGGAAGGATTCCAGCCGGGCGGCGACCATGGCCGCCGGTCCTTCCGCGTGCGCAAGGATGTCGCGCATGGTCTGGAGCGTCCCGGCCTCGATGTGCGGCGCCTTGTCCAGGAAGGCGGACAGCAGGCGCGTGCGGCGCGGCCGATTGCGCGACATGGCGGCCAGCGTCTCGTCCGTCGCCTTCTTGGTGGCGAGCACGGCGTCCAGATGCTTCACGGCGGCGACGCGCATGCGTTCCATCAGCGTCATTGCGGCTGCGGAACGAAGCACGCGGTCGATGACCTCGCTGCGCGCCATGTCGTCCAGCTTTTCCTGCGCCTCGACGGCCAGCAGGGGGAAGGCGTCGCGGCTCATCACCTCCCACAGGGCGCCGACGTCCACGCGCTGCACCATGCCCGGCACGGAGACGCCGGCGTGGAACAGCACGTCGTCGTCGATCATGAAGGCTTCGAAGAGCGTGGTGAACAGGCGCCGGGCGCGGTTGGTGCGCTGGCGGTTCAGATACTCGATCACATACTGGCGGACGAGCTGGACGCGCTCGGACGGTTCGCCGTCCATCCCCTCGATCTCGCTCAGCAGGCTGTAGACGAAGCTGGCGGGCAGGCGCGCGACCAGATCGTTGATCTTCTCCCGGAGGGAGTCGTCGGACATGTCGAACATGCGGATTCGGTCGCGCGATTGGTAAAGTTTGCGACGACTTTTATGCGCGGGGGAAGGTTAACATTGCGCAAAGGAAAAAAGCAGCGCCCGCCGGGACGGGCACTGCTTTCGTCATAGCGTCGTCGCCGCTGCGCGGGGCCGGCCTGCGGATCACCCGCCGCGGTGCTGCTTCGCGATCGGCTGGGAGAACTGCAGTTCGATGTCCCAGGGGAAGTGGATCCAGGTGTCCTGGCTGACTTCCGTGATGAAGGTGTCGACCAGCGGCCGGCCGGCGGGCTTGGCGTAGACGGTGGCGAAATGGGCCTTCGGCAGCATCTTGCGCACGATGATGGCCGTCTTGCCGGTGTCGACGAGGTCGTCGATGATCAGCCAGCCCTCGCCGTCGCCGGCGTTGGCGCCTTCCACGCCCTTCAGGACCATCGCCTCGCGCTGGTTCTGGTGGTCGTAGCTGGAGACGCAGACGGTGTCGATCAGGCGCAGTTCCAATTCGCGCGCGATGATGGCGGCCGGGACCAGCCCGCCGCGCGTCACCGCGACGATGCCCTTCCAGGGACCCTTGTCGATGAGGCGCCAGGCCAACGCCTTGGCGTTGCGATGCAGCTCCTCCCACGACACGGGGAAGTGCTTGTTGAAGGGGACGGCTTCGGGCACGGTTTTGGACTCCGAAAGAAACGTGCGCCGCTTATAACGCAAAGCCTGGCGCGTGGGCAATCCGGGGCTCCGGACCTGCCCGAAAGGCCACAGCGGGAAACCTTGCGGGACGGGTGAAAAAAGCGCTTGCAGACCAAAACTCTTTTGAGTAAGTTGCGCGCCTCGACGCCGGACGGTCACCGCCGACGCCGGGAAGACAAGACAGGATGCGCCCGTAGCTCAGCTGGATAGAGCACCAGACTACGAATCTGGGGGTCAGGAGTTCGAATCTCTTCGGGCGCGCCATTCTTCTTCAAGTGCACAACAAAGCCGCCGCAAGGCGGCTTTTGTGTTTTCCGGCCGACCGATCAGCGGGCCTTTTTCTTCGATGCGCGCTTTGCCTTCGACGGGGCCTTGGCCTTCGCGGGGCTCGTCATGGCCTTGAGCAGGGCGGTCTGGTTGCGCTTGGCCGCCGCGGTGAACATCCCGCTCCAGAAGCCGATCGCCTGATTGGCTGTGCGGTTCGCCATCGAAAGCCAGACGCTGCGCGGGCTTCCCTTCATCCGTCCCTCCGTTGCTGATCCCTGGACAACAGGCCAGACAACAGAAAAGACGCGGCTTCGTAACGGTCGCCGCAAAACCGCTCAGAGCGGGCGGCCGGAAGCGGCCCGCATCCAGGAGACGGTCAGCCCCGCCTTTTCCGCGCAGCCGTAGTGCCAGGGCCGGTTCTGGGCGTCGCCCGCCCAATGCGGTTCCCCCGTCCGCAGGGGCCGGGTGCAGTGACAGCAGATCGGTTGGGCCTTGGTGGGCTTTTTGGGCGTGGTCATCGCTCGTCACAGGAAGGGGCGGTCGGTCGGGGGCGGAGAATGCCGTCGCGCCAACGCTGGGGGAACCGCGCAAAGGTGTTAGCGGCTATCCCTTGGAACAGTGGCCATGCTTTTCAATACAGCGATGGTACAGGATGGACATGCGCGCCCGTGCTGGCGGTATTGCTTCCTCCGCAGAGCTGTCCATTCCTGGTCACATCGCGATTCATAACCGATTAACCGCCGGCGCCTATGGTCGGCCGCCTTTGCTTCTTCCTTTGCTGCGCCGCAGCATCAAGCGGAATTCGGGTCAACCGAATTCAAAGAACCCGGAACTCAAGGGCGTTCGATTATGGTTTTCCTGCTGCATTACTTGCCGTCCCTGTCCCTCGTCACGGTCACGGGACTTGCCGGTCTGGCGTTGGCCACGCTGTCGACGCTGCTGCAGGACCGGCGCGCGATCCTGGCCGCGCAGGCCGGGGCCGGCGCTCTGTTCGTGCTCCATTTCCTGTGCCTGGGTGCCCAGACGGGCATGCTGATGTGCGCGCTTGGATTGATCCAGCTCGCCACGGCCTATCCGGAGAACCGCCCGCGCTGGCTGGGCGTCGTCTTCGCGATGACCGTCCCGACGGCGCTGGTCATCGCCGCGGCGACGTGGAACGGGCCGATGTCCGCCCTGTCGGCGGCCGGCTTCATCCTGGGGACCATCGGCCGCTGGCAAAGCTCGGTCGGCACGATGCGGCTGTTCTTCCTGTCCTCCACCGTGGTCGGGGCCGGGCACAACCTGCTCGCCGGCTCGACCTTCGGGCTGGCCTCCGACGCGCTGGCGCTGTCGGGCCACCTGTGGAGCCTGTGGCGCGACCGCGCCGCCACCTCTGCCCAGGTGGCCGCGCAAGGGAGGCCGCGCGGCGCGCGGCGTCTCCCTCTCCGTTCCGCGGTCGCGGTGCGGCGGTCAGCGTTTGGCCTCGGCGACGCCGGCCGTTTCCTTGCGCTCCAGATAGGTCTTGGTGAGCTGCGGTAGGCGCTGTTCCAGCCAGCCGGCCATCTCCAGCTCCTCGTCCAGGCTCTGCTGGAGCATACGGGCGATTTCGGGCTCGCCGACCTGTTCCGCCGCCGCAATGAGCGAGCGGTAGTTGGCGATCTCGAAATGCTCGAAGGAATAGTTGAAGATCGCCGCCTTTACGATCTCGTCGGCGGTGATGACGCCGGACAGCGACTGCGCGTTCCCGATCAGCATCGCCACACCGGTCTTGATGGCCGAGGTGTCGGTGCCCAGCCGTTGCAGGCACTGCTTCAGCCGGTCGGCCTGCCGGTTGGAGACCTGGATGTGCTCCTGCACCTTGGCGAGCACTTCGGGGTAGTTCTTGATGCGCTCGGCCTGCCGTTCCAGCATTTCGACCGCCTGGCTTTCCATGGCGTGGGCATCGCGCAGCCAGTCGGTCAGGGACTCTTTGCTGTTGGCCACGTTCTCTCTCCGTCGTTTCGTTATCGGAACGCCCTTTGCGGGCTCGACCCGAACAACAGGCGCGGCCAAGGTCCGTCACCATGGCCGCTGCCGGCAGCCGGCCCGGGAACCTTTGGCGGGGCCGCAGGTTGAGCAATCGTAGGGCAGCACGCCAGGGGAGGGCGGCCATGATGGAAAAGGACGAGATCGTCGACACGCTCAACGATCTCATTCGCATCGTCGAGGACAGCCACGAAGCCTACCGACAGGCCGCGGAGACGGTGCAGGAGGATGATCTGAAGGCGCTGTTCAACGATCTGGCCGCCCAGCGTGGCGCCATCGTTCGCGAACTGCAACGGCTGGTGGCCGAGCAGGGCGGGGCTCCGGACATGGGCGGCACCGTGATCGGCGGCGCGCACCGCTTTTTCCTGGAACTGAAGAACAACGTCCTCGGCCACGACCGGCAGGCCATCCTGGCCGAGGTGCAACGCGGCGAGACCGAATGCGTCAGCCGCTACGACACCGCGCTCGCCAAGGACCTGCCCCTGCCGATCACCGCCGTGGTCGCCCAGCATCTGGACCGCATCCGGGTCGACCGGGATCGCATGACAATGTTGCGCGGAGCGGTTGCCTGATCCTTTGGATTAATCCGCCCATCCGTGGTGTTTGTTAAGGTGCAGCGCACAACGCAGCATAAAGGGGCCGGGCATCCCGTCCGGCTCCAGCCGCCCCAAAACGCAGCGCCCCAAAACGCACCGTCAAGGACACCACAGATGATTGCCGACGAGCTCGTCACCGCAGGCGCCTTCGCCCTGTATCAGGCCGAAAATCCGCACCGGGTCGCCGAATTCGGCAAGAGCGGCAACGCCGACGCCGCCATCGCCGCCGATTTCGAGACCTACAAGGGCCGTTACGTCCGCAAATTCCAGGATTTGGCCGCCAGCCTGAAGGGGCTGGGCCTGACCGTCACGCGCGCGGTGTGAGGACTACAGCCCCGCCGTCGCCCTTCGCTCCTCAAGCTCCGCCAGCAGGGCGCGCTTTTCGTCGGGCTGCATGTTTTTCCAGGCCCGGATCTCGCCGAGCGTCCTCAGACAACCGGTGCAGTGGGAGCGGTCGGAGGTCAGCTTGCAAACGCTGATGCAGGGGGACGGAACGGGAAGCTCTTCGGTTTGAACGGTCATTCCGGAGGCCAAAAGGAAACGGGACGGCCGAAGCCGTCCCGTCCTTACCATCAGCCCCGGATCACGCTCAATCCGAAATGTTCGGCGGATCGGGATCGTCGTCCCAACCGGCCTTGGGGGCCGGGAAGCGCTCCAGCCACTGGCGGACCAGCGCGACATGGCCGGCTTCCTCGTCCGCGAACTCACGGGCGAGGCGGGCGACCTCCGGGTCCTTCGTCTCGGCGGCGACGGACTCGTAGTACTTGGCGCCCTGGTTCTCGCTGACGAGAGCCATCTTCAGCGCGTGATGCGGCTTCATCAGATAGTGGGCGTTCTCGAAGGCCGCGGCCTCCGGCGACTCGTTGGTGGCGTCCCACTGGAACTCCCAGGGGGCGACCTTCGGCAGCGAGCCGTATTCCTGGGCCAGCCCCTTCACCTCCTCGGCGTGCTTCTTCGAGTAGGTGGCGAGGTCGCGGAACAGCTTGGCGACTTCCACGTTGTTGTGGGCCTCCATGCTGTCGGCCAGCTCGTCGTAGCGGTCGGCCGCCTCGATCTCCAGTTCCAGCGCATGGGCCAGGAAGAAGCCCACGTTGGTCGCGCCATTGGCAACTTTCGTCTTCATACCGCGAACCTCTCTTCGATCTGGGCGATGCTGTGGCTGTCCTGCGACACCGGCTGGAACGGACGGCGGTTGCCGGCCAGGAAGATGCCGAGACCGAAGCCGTCGTCCTCCAGGACGGCGCGCATCGCCTCGTTCGGATCGTCCGTCGGCTCGCGGCCGTAGGGGTGGACGGTGCTCTTCCAGTTGCGCTGTTCCGGACGGAAGGTCACGCACGGGCTGAGGATGTGGATCACCGAGAAGCCGGGGTGCTTCACACCCTCGACGATCAGGCGGGCCACCTCGTTCGGGTCGTTGGAGAAGCCGCGGGCGACGAAGTTCGCACCGCAGGCCAGCGCCAATGCCACCGGCTGGATCGGGTTCACGCCCGGGCCTTCCGGCGTCAGCTTCGACTCGCACCAGTCGGACTCGGTGGTCGGCGAGGCCTGACCCTTGGTCATGCCGTACACCTGGTTGTCCATGACGATGTAGGTCATGTCCACGTTGCGCCGGCAGGCGTGCAGGAAGTGGCCGCCGCCGATGGAGAAGCCGTCGCCGTCGCCGCCGAAGATCAGGACGTCCAGTTCCGGCCGCGCCAGCTTCACGCCCGCTGCCACGGGCAGCGATCGGCCGTGCACGGTGTGGTAGCCGTAGACGCTGGTGTAGGCGGGAATGCGCGACGAGCAGCCGATGCCCGACACCACGACGGTGTTCTCGCGCTTCAGCCCCATGTTGGCCATGGCGCGGGTGATGCCGGCCAGCACGGAGTAGTCGCCGCAGCCGGGGCACCAGATGGGCTTAACGTCGGACTTGTAGTCGTGGGGCAGCGGGCCCGTGACGTCCTCGGTCAGATGCGTATCCATAGTTTTCGTGCTCCGGCCGGTCAGATCAGGGAAAGAAGCGTCTCAAGCACCTCGCGGGCGCGGACCGGCAGCGGGCCGGGGCGGCTGAACACCGACACCTCGCCCGGCAGGTCGTAATGCCCACGCAGGAACTTGTGGAACTGGGCGCCGTGCGTCTGCTCGACGACCAGGACCTTCGTGACGCCCTTCAGCGCCTCGGCCAGCTTTTCCGGCTGGACCGGGGAGATCAGGCGGATGGCGACCAGACGGGCCTTGGTGCCGCTGGCGGCCAGACGCTGCACGGCCTCGCGCGACGGGCCGGTGGCGGACCCCCAGGTGACGACGGCGATTTCGCCCTCGCCCTCGATGTCCGCCCAGGCATCGCCGAAATCATAGCTCGTCAGCTTGCGCAGGCGCTTGTCGAGCTGCTTCTGGTGATCGGACGCCTGCGAGGACGGCAGGGCGCTTTCCGCATGCTCCAGGCCGTCGGCGGTGTGCTCGCCGCCCGGCATGCCGGGGATCGCCGCCGGGGAGATGCCCGACTCGGTGTTGGCGTAGCGCAGGTACTTCGCCTCGCCGCCGAGATCCGTCGCCAGCAGGCGCTTGGCCGTGTAGGGGGCCTCGGCCGGCTTGTCGATGACGGCGCGCGACTGGCCCATGGCCTGATCGGACAGCACGATCGCCGGGGTCTGCAGCGCTTCGGCCAGATGCACCGCCCACTGGGTGGTGAACAGGCAGTCGCCGATGGAGGTCGGGCCGACCACCAGATGCGGGGCGTCGCCGTGCAGGCCGTAGACGGCGATGTTCAGGTCCGACTGCTCGGACTTGGTCGGGATGCCCGTGGACGGGCCGCCGCGCTGCACGTCGACGATGACCACCGGGGTTTCGGACGCCACGCCCAGGCCGATGCACTCGGTCATCAGCGACAGGCCGGGGCCGGCGGTGGCGGTGATCGACGGAACGCCGCTGAAGGAGGCGCCCAGGCACATGGCGATGGAGGCCAGCTCGTCCTCAGCCTGCACCAGCTTGCCGCCGGTCTTGGCGAGGTTGGGGGCCAGCCACTCCAGGATTTCGGTCGCGGGCGTGATCGGGTAGGCGGCGCAGAACTTCACCCCGCCCTTCAGCGCGCCCAGGCCGGCGGCCTCGTTGCCGGAGATGTTCCAGCGGACCTCGCCGTCCTTGCGGCTCGGCGCGGCCAGCTCAAGGCCCAGGCCCCAGCCGGCGACTTCCTTCGAACCGGCGTCGATGCCGGCGTTGGACGCCTGGATGGCGGCGTCGCCCTTCTTGCCCAGCGCCTTCTGGATCACCGCGTCGATGCCCGCGCGCGGCAGGCCGATGATCGCCGCGACGGCGCCCAGGCCAACCATGTTGACGCGGCCGCCGGGGATCTTGCCGGCCAGCTCCTTGATCGGCAGCTCAACCTGCTTGGCGCCGCTGGCGGCCAGGACCGCCGGCACCTCGCCCTGCGACGGGTCGGTGATGATGACGCTCTTATCCGACAGGGGAAGTTCGGCGGCGAACCGTTCCACATTCTGCCAGTCGAAGGCGATGATCAGGTCGAAACGGTCCCCCGGACCATGAACGGGTGTCGGCGACAGGCGAACGAGGGCGGCGGCTTCACCACCACGGATCTGCGGGCCGGTGGACCGCGACATCAAACCGTACCATCCCACGTTGGCGGCGGCATCCAGCAGCATCTGTCCGGCGGTCATCGCGCCGGCGCCACCGCTGCCCACCAGGGCAATCGTGACCGAGTCCACTGTCATATGGTTAATCCCTTGCGTCCGAATGTGAGTCGCCCGACGCTGCTACGGCTACGTCATCCAGTCGGAACAAGGGAATGATCTGGCGCAAATACTCGCGCCGACGGCAAATTTTCCAAGCGGTTGCCGATGATTGGTGTTACCAATCGTAAATCGCCGGTCAACCAGCGACGACACGGATTGTTCTTTTCCCGGAATGTCCCGCTGCTACTCCGTGTAGCGCTCTTCCTTCCAGGGATCGGCGTCGTTGTGGTAGCCGCGCACTTCCCAGTAACCCCGGCGGTCCTCCGCGACCAGTTCGAGTCGCTTCACCCACTTGGCGCTTTTCCAGAAATACAG
Organism: Azospirillum mesophilum; assembly: GCF_053470405.2. Classification (NCBI taxonomy): domain Bacteria; kingdom Pseudomonadati; phylum Pseudomonadota; class Alphaproteobacteria; order Rhodospirillales; family Azospirillaceae; genus Azospirillum; species Azospirillum mesophilum. The sequence goes on along the minus strand of NZ_JBPXMQ020000023.1, from coordinate 52,364 downwards.
TTTCGGCACGACGACTCGGACGGGGCCGCCGTGGTCGCGGCTGATCGGCTGGCCCTCCCAGTTGGTCGCCAGCAGCGCGTCCTCCGCCGCGAAGGCGTCGAGCGGCAGGTTGGTGGTGTAGCCGTCCGACGAATGGCAGACGACGAAGCGCGCCTCCGGCTTCGGCCGCACGATCTCCAGAAGGCGTCGGGTGCCGACCCCCTCCCACTGGTTGTTGTAGCGCGACCATGTGGTGACGCAGTGGATGTCGCTGACGAAATGTTCCTGCGGCTGCGCCTGGAAATCCGCCCAGCGCCAGGTGACCGGATTCTCGACCAGCCCGTCCACGGCCAGCGTCCAGTTCTCCGTCGTCACGCGCGGCACGATGCCGAGGTCGAGCACCGGCCAGTCCTCCACCAGCCGCTGGCCGGGCGGCAGCCGGTCGCGCGCCGGGTCGGCGGTCTGCCCGGTCAGCCCCCGTCCCTCCTGCGCCCACTTTTCCTTGGTGGCGACGAGCTTCTCGCGGATCTGGCCATCCTTCTCGATGTCGTTCTCGTCCTGGTCGGTCATGATCGGTCCTCCGCGCTGCCGGAAACTGTGGGGGACACGGATTATGCATGGGCGGGTCCGTCCCAAAAAGGTTTGAAATGCCTTGGGTTGGCAAGCGGGAAGGGGCGGGCTAACTTCCCCTCCTCGCGAATATCAAAAGAATGGATAGGACAGGGATGCTTCGCGCATGCACCCGGTGGACGGGCGGGTTTGCCGCTCTCCTTCTCCTGGTCACGGGCCTCCTGGTCATCAGCCTCGCTCTGCCGGCCTTCGCCGCCGGCCCAGCGCCGGGCGCGGCCATGCCCACCGCCGCGGCTCCCGCGGCTTCGGGGGGCGCCGCCCCGGCCGCGTCGGCCGAACCGACGCCCGAGCAGCTGCAGGCCATGGTCGTGACGCTGGAGGACCCGGCGGCGCGCGCGCGGCTGGTGGAGCAGCTGAAGGCGCTGGTCGCGGCGCAGAAGGGGCTCGATCAGGCCAAGGCGGCGGAGACGCCGGCCAACACCCTGCCGGAGACCATCGGCGCCACCGCCCTGTCCTTCCTGGCGCAGCGCATGGATGTGCTGAGCCACCAGCTCGTCCAGGTCGCCAACGTGTTCAAGGATCTGCCGGGGGCCGCCGACTGGGTCCGTCGCCAGATCAACGAGCAGTCGGCCCGCGACCGCTGGGCGCAGATCGGCATCCAGCTCAGCATGATCCTCGTCGCGGGCGGGGTGATCGGCAAGTTCGTTGGCTGGCTGCTGGCCCGGCCGCGCGCCGCGCTGGCCGCCCGCCGGGGAACCACGACGCTGGTGCGGGTGCCGCTGCTGTTCGGCCGGGCATTACTGGAGCTGGCGCCCATCGCCGCCTTCGTGGTGATCGGCTACGGCATCCTGTCGGTCAGCGAGCCGGCGCCGCGCGTGCGTCTGGTGGCGCTGGCCATCATCAACGCGACGGTCATCCTCCAGGTGGTGATGGTCGCCGTCCGCATCGTCATCGCGCCTCACGCCCCGAACCTGCGGCTGGTCCAGATGGGCGACGCCAACACGGTTCGGCTCTACGTGTGGATCCGCCGCCTCGCCGCCGTCGGCATCTACGGCTATTTCATGGCCGAGGGCGCCTATGTGCTGGGCCTGCCGCTCGGCGCCTACGGCGCGATGCTGAAGCTGCTGGGGCTCGCGCTGGCCGGCATGCTGATCGCGCTGATCCTGCAGAACCGCCGCACGGTGGCGGAGTGGATGCACGGCAACCCGCTGTCGGGCGACGGCGACCCGGCCTCCACCGCCGCGCGCGAGGCGGAGGGGCAGGGGGCGGTCCTGCGCTCCGCCCGCCGCCGCTTCGCCGACATCTGGCATGTCCTGGCCATCGTCTACGTCGTGGTGACCTTCGGCGTCTGGGTGCTGAACGTCTACGGCGGGTTCGAGTATCTGGCCCGCGCCACCGGCATCACCATTCTGGTGGCCGCGCTGGCCCGGCTGCTGGTCAACGTCACCAACCGCACGCTGCGCCGCGGCCTGCGCATGAAGGCCGAAACGCGCGAGGCCCTGCCGCAGCTGCAGGAGCGCGCGAACCTCTACGTCCCGGTCCTCTACCGCGTCGCCAAGACGGTGATCTGGATCGTCGCGCTGATGATCATCTTCTACGGCTGGGGCATCGACACGCTGGCCTGGACCGAGTCGCCGCTGGGCCAGCGCATCGTGCGCAGCACCGTGACCATCGGCCTTCTGCTGGTCGGCTCCGTCGCGGCGTGGGAGATCGTCAGCGCGATGATCGAGCGCTTCCTGGCCTCCACCGACCGCAACGGCACGCGCATCGAACGCAGCGCGCGGGTGCGCACCCTGCTGCCCTTACTGAGGAACGCCTTCCTGATCGTGCTGGTGACCATGGTGTCGCTGATCACCCTGTCGGAGCTGGGCGTCAACATCGCCCCGCTGCTGGCCGGTGCCGGTGTGGTCGGTCTGGCGGTCGGTTTCGGCTCCCAGACGCTGGTCAAGGACATCATCACCGGCCTGTTCATCCTGTTCGAGGACAGCATCAGCATCGGCGACGTGGTGGACGTCGGCGGCGGCCATTCCGGCACGGTGGAGGCGCTGTCGATCCGCTCCATCCGGCTGCGCGATGCCTCGGGTGCTGTGCATTCGGTGCCCTTCAACTCCGTCACCACCGTCAAGAACATGTCGAAGGACTTCTCCTACGCCCTGTTCGAGGTGCGCATCGCCTACCGCGAGGATCCGGACCGCGTCATCGCCCTGCTGAAGGAGATCGGCCAGGGGCTCCAGTCCGACACCCAGTTCGCGCCCGACATCCTGGCGCCGCTGGAGGTGATGGGCCTGGACAAGTTCCAGCCCGACAGCACCCAGCAGATCACGGCGCGCTTCAAGACCCGCCCGACCAAGCAGTGGGGCGTCTCGCGCGAGTTCAACCGGCGCATGAAGAAGCGCTTTGACGAGGTGGGGGTGGAGGTGCCGACCGGCTCCATGCAGCTGATCGTCGGCGGCAACCAGCCCGACCGCGCGCTGGCCGAGGTGCTGAGCCAGGGGTCGTGATCCGGACTCGATATTGAAAAAATTTAATGGAGACTTTCTCCCACGGCGGACGTTTCCAGTGTGAGACACACACCGGAGGCATCGCCGGATGCTCAGCGACCTTTTCTACCGCTTCGCCCGCTGGACGGAGCGTCAGACCGGAAAGCCGGGCGCGTTCGTGCTGGCGTTGGGGACGGTCATCGTTTGGGCGGTGACCGGTCCCATCTTCAACTTCTCCGACACGTGGCAGCTGGTCATCAACACCGGCACGACCATCGTCACCTTCCTGATGGTCTTCCTGATCCAGAATGCCCAGAACCGCGACACGCAAGCCGTTCAGCTCAAGCTGGACGAGCTGATCCGCGCCACCCACGCGGCGCGCAACGGCTTGATCAATCTGGAGGAAAAGTCCGAGCAGGAGCTGGAAAAGGTCAAGAACGGCTTCGAGAAGATCGCCGCCAAGACCGCCGACTGCCTGGAAAGCGAGATCGACCGCAAGATCGAACGCGAAGTGGAGGAAGAGTTCGACGAACGCGGCCTGCGCAAGCCGGCCAAACCCGAACCGGCCCGCGAAAACGCCCGATCGTGACGGGCAGAAGGTTGGATCAAGCGTCCAAGCGCTTTCCCACCGTCATCCCCGCGAAGACGCTACGGTATTCACAGATCTCGCAAGCACGGTAAGTAGCTGATCGAGCGCTCAAAAGCCCCTCTCCCTTGAGGGGAGAGGGGGTGGGGTGAGGGTGGCGCCGGCCGAAGGCTGGCCGGACTTCTTCCCGCCTACCGGCGGTAACGACCCCTCATCCCAACCCTTCTCCCCCAAGGGGAGAAGGGCTTTTCGCATGTCTGGCGAGTTCCCGTAACGCAACATCCGTGCATACCGTAGCGTCTTCGCGGGGATGACGGAAAGGGAACAGGGGGCGCAAAGCTGGCTCACCCGGCTTTCAGCACCCCTTCCCGGCCCAGCGCGGCGATGAAGGCGTCGACCACGCGGGGGTCGAAATGCTTGCCGGACTCGTTCCGGATCAGGTCCACCACCGCGTCCAGCTCCCACGCCTCCTTGTAGGGGCGGCGGTGCAGCAGCGCGTCGTACACGTCGGCGACGGCGACGATGCGGCCGGACAGCGGGATGGCGTCGCTGGACAGCCGGTTGGGATAGCCGGTGCCGTCGAACTTCTCGTGGTGGGTCTCCGCGATCTCCGCGCCCAGCGTCAGGTAGCTGCGCCCGAGGACGGTGCCGGACGCCTCGCGCAGGATGCGCCCGCCGATGCCGGCGTGCTCGCGCATCTGGCGCATCTCGTCGTCGTCCAGCTTGCCGGGCTTGCGCAGCACATGGTCGGGGATGCCGACCTTGCCCACGTCGTGCAGCATGCTGGCCATGCCGATCAACTCGCAGAACTGCTCGTCCACGATGCCGTCGTAGGTGCCGCGCGCCTGCAGTTCCCGCGCGATGGCCGTGGCCCAGTGGGCGACGCGCTTGACGTGGTCGCCGGTGACCTCGTCCTTGTACTCGGCCAGCTTGCCGAGCGCCTGGACGGTCGCCGCCTGGGCGAGACGGATCTGTTCGTACAGGAACACGTTGTCGAAACCGACGGCGACCTTGCTGCAGAAGATCTCGACCAGCCGCCGGTCGATGTCCGACAGCGGGCCGTGGCCGCTGATGCAGATGACGCTGGCCGCGTGGTTGCGCGAGCGGAAGACCACGACGCTGTGCTCGTCGCGGTAGACGCTCCGGCGCTCGCGCAGGGCCGCCTCGATGTCGGCCTGCACGGCGGGGGCGACGACCGCGCTCACGGGCCGGCCGGCGGCCTCCCGGTAGGGGCCGGACCCGGCCAGCACCTCCGGTTCGGCCCCGTCCTCCCCGCGCACGCTGCACAGGAAGGACCCGTGGGCGCTGGACAGCAGCGAGCCCATCTGCATCACCACGCCCTCGACGAAGCGCTGGAGCGAGCGCTGCTCGAACAGGGCCGCCGCGGCGTCCACGATCTTTTCCAGCCCGTGCCGGCTCTGCTCGATGGTCGAGATGTGCTGGTAGGAGCGCAGCGCCGCCACCGTGGTGGTGAACAGCTTCTGCGCGGTCAGCTCGCTCTTCGCCTTGTAGTCGTTGATGTCGTAGCTGACGATGACCTGCCGCTCCGGCGCCTGGCCGGGCTGGCCCGTGCGCAGGATGATGCGCACCTGGCGGTTGCCCAGCTCCTCCCGGATGAAATGGACGAGCTGGAGGCCGGCGTCGTCGGTCTCCATCACCACGTCCAGCAGGACGGCGGCGATGTCCGGGTTGGCCTGCAGGACCGACCGCGCCTCCGCCCCGGAATGGGCGGACAGGAATTGCAGGGGGCGGTCGTCGAAGGTGACGTCGCCCAGCACCACGCGGGTGATCGCGTGCACCTCGTCGTCGTCGTCGACGATCAGGATTTTCCAGGGCGTGGCCGGAGTCGCCGATTCGCCGGCCGCAGCGTCCGTGGGATCTTCGTCGGCGAACAGCAGATCGTCGTCGTCGCCGTCCTCATGGCTTCCCACCATCGCTGCCGCTCCCGCAAAACCGCGTTAAGAATGAATAAATTCGCGTCGAGGCCATTTTTCCGCTTGCTAAGCATGCCTTGTCAACCGTGCCGGGGTGCGACACGTAGGATGCTCAACGGGAAAGCACTTTCCGCAACACCGGACTCTCCCTTCGGGGTACCGCCAAAGCCCGCTGTCCGGCGCGGGTGGGAGGGTTGCGGCATTTGTCCATTGGCGAGTCAATCGAGGGCGTCGAGGGCGGAACAAGGGGGGATGCCATGATACCGGATGCCTGGGACATCGAACTGCGCGAGCGGGCCTTGGGTGTGGCCCGTCATCTGATCGAAACCGGCTGCGTCCGGTATGACCCCGACCATCTGTGCCGCCACGGCTCGGGTCTGGTCAGCCCGATCCATCTGGAAGGCCGGCGCCTTCTGTCGTACCCGACGGCGCGCAACGACATCGTGGACTTCGCCGTGCGCATGATCGAGCAGGAGGTCGGCGCCGGCGAGTTGGACGCCATCGCGGCGGGCGAGGGGGCCGGCGTGCCCTGGGCGACGCTGATCGCCGACCGGCTCGACCTGCCCTTCGTCTTCGTGCGCAAGGAGGCGCCGGAAGGGCAGCAGGAGTACAAGCACCGCATCGAAGGCCGGGTCGAGCCCGGCTGGCGCGTGCTGCTGGTCGAACAGTTGGCCACCGACGGCCACCGCAAGACCCGCTTCGCCCTGCCGCTGAAGGAGGCGGGCTGCGACCTGCGCGACCTGTTCGTGCTGTTCCAGTACGGGATCTTCGACGAGATCCACGAGCATCTCGCCCCGCTCGGCATCACCATGCACGCGCTGGCGACCTGGTGGGACGTGCTGGAGGTGGTGAACCAGGGCCACTACCTGGACGGCCAGGCCCAGGGCGAGATCCACGCCTTCCTCCACGATCCCAAGCGCTGGACCGCGGAGCATCACGACAAGAAGAAGGGCCACAAGGTGGCCTGAGGACGGGTGCCCCCTCTCCCAGCCACGCTGGGAGAGGGTTTTACACCGTCACTCCCCGGCCACGCGCACCCACTGGCCGGCGCGGGCCGGTTCACGGACGCGGGCGGCCAGGACGGCGGCGCCGTAGGGGACCGCCAGCAGGATTTGCAGGCCGGCCCAGGCCAGCGCTTCCAGGTTCGGCTTCGACCAGTCCACCTCGTGCAGGGCCTCCACAAAGGGAAGCTGGCCGTAGATCAGCGATTCGAGCGGCACGAAGCCCTCCGCCACCACGGTCAGCACCGCGCCCAGGACCAGCAGGCCGGCCAATGTGGCTTCCAGCGGCAGGCGGCGGACGGCGCCGCACAGGGTCCGCGCCGGGATGTCGGCGACCGGTACGGCCGGGCGGAACAGCGCGCCGACGCCGAAGGCGGCCATCGCCCCCGTGCCCAGCGGACGGCGCGCCGCGCGGGCGGCCCCCAGCACCAGCAGGCCGAAGGCCGGCATGGCGAGGTAGGGGTTGGGGAAGTCGCGGTAACGGCCGTCGAACACGATCAGGAAGGACCAGACCAGCGCCGCGACGGACAGCGCCACGGTGGCGGCGCGGCCGACACATTCCATGCGCGACAGGGCGGGACGGCCGCGCAGGGGTGCCAGCGGCTCCAGCGCCAGCTCCCCGGTGCCGAGCGCCCGGCGCGCGGCCAGCAGCACGGCCACGGCCAGCACGCCGGTCAGCGCCAGCATGCCGCCGGCCAGCGTCACGTCCTGCCAGTAATGCTTGCCGTGGATCGCCGCGTAGGCGGCGTGGACGTACAGGCTGGACAGCCCCTGCGCCAGGACGGCCAGCGCGGCGAAGGCCCCGGCGGTCAGCGGGCGTCCGCGCAGCGTCAGCCCGGCGACCAGCAGCAGCGCGAGGCCCGAGGAGATGCCGAACAGCACCGGCCAGCGCTTGTTCTCCACCACCGGCCCGGCCAGCGAGAACTTCGCCTCCCGGTCGGCGCTGTAGAGGCCCCAGTGGCCGCCGACGGTGCCCTCCAGCTTGGCCTTCCAGCCCTGGTCGAAGGCCTCGATCACGTTGTAGTCGAAGCCCTCCTGCTGGGCGAGGCGGACGAAGCCGTTGACGAACTTGGCCTTGTTCACGAGGCCCGTGACGGCCGCGCCGCGCGACCGGCCGGCGGTCGGCCAGCCCGTCTCGCCGACCAGGATCGGCTTGCCGGGGAAGCGCTGCGCGATGGTGCGGTAGGAGGCGCGGATGCGCTCCTGCGCGCCGGCGACGTCGGTCGGCACGTCCTCCCAATAGGGCAGCAGATGGATGGTCAGGTAGTCGACATGGTCGGCGATCTGCGGGTACTTCAGCCACCATTCCCACACGTCGGCGTAGGACACGGGCTGCTTCACCGCCGCCTTCACGCGGTCGATGTAGCCGGCGACCTGCTCCGCCGTCAGCTCGCGGCGCAGCAGCACCTCGTTGCCGACGATCACGCGGGTGATGACGTCCGGATAGCGGTTGGCAAGGTCGATGAGGGAGGCGACCTCCTTCTCGTTCTTGTCCGGCTTGGACGACAGCCAGGCGCCCATGGTGACCTGAAGGCCGTGCTTGCGGGCCAGTTCCGGCACGACCTCCAGCCCTTCCAGCGAGGTGTAGGTGCGCACGCCGGCCACCTGCGGGGCCAGCGCCACCAGATCCTCCTCGATCTGTTCGGCCGTGGGGAAGGTCTGGGTCAGGGGGCTCTGCCCGTCGCGGAAGGGCGCGAAGGACACGCTCTTCAGCTTGCCGCCGGGCGGGGGTTCAAGCGGCACCGGCTGGTTGGGAAGCGACCAGACGGCGAGGTTCGCGAGGCCGGCCAGCAGCAGCACGGCGAGGATCTTGAAAATGCGCATGGGCGGGATGTCTACACGAAATGCGGGCGTGGCGGAACAGCGTGGGCAGCAACAAGCATGGGCCGAAACAAGAGTGTGCCGGAACAAGCCTGTGATGGAACGAAATCGGGCGCGCCTCCGGTGGAAGGCGCGCCCGTCAAGGTCCGGTCAAGGCCGGCCTGAAGTTTGATGACGTGCCATCGTCACGCAGCCATCAACGCAATCCGGACTGAGATTATTCCGCCCATCCTGACCGTGGGTCGTCGAGAGCACTTTTCTTAGACGTCATCCCCGCGAAGGCGGGGATCCAGAAAACTTCGCACACAAGCGCCTGAAGTGCCCTGGATCCCCGCCTTCGCGGGGATGACGATAGAAAGGTGAGAGGAATCACACCTCTATGGGAACGATCACCGCTCCACGAAGGCCTTTTCGATCACGTAATGACCGGGCTCGCCGTTGTGGCCCATCTTGAAGTCCATGCCGTCCATGATCGCGCTGGTCTCGTCCAGCATGGCCGGGCTGCCGCAGATCATCACGCGGTCGACCTCGCGGTCGAACGGCGTCAGGCCGATGTCGCTGAACAGCTTGCCGTTGCGGATCAGGTCGGTGATGCGGCCCTGGTTGCGGAAGGGCTCGCGCGTCACGGACGGGTAATAGATCAGCTTCTGCTTCACGTCCTCGCCGAAATACTCGTTCTCCGGCAGGACGTTGGAGATGATGTCGGCGTAGGCCAGCTCGCCCACCGTGCGGGTGGTGTGGGTCAGCACCACCTTGTCGAAGCGGGCGTACATCTCCGGGTCCTTGATGATGCTGAGGAACGGGGCGAGGCCCGTGCCGGTGCTCAGCAGATACAGGTTGCGGCCCGGAAGCAGGTTGTCGGTGACCAGCGTGCCGGTGGCCTTGCGGTTGACCAGCAGCGTGTCGCCTTCCTTCAGGTGCTGCAGGCGCGAGGTCAGCGGGCCGTCCTGCACCTTGATGGAGAAGAACTCCAGCGTCTCCTCATAGGCGGCGCTGGCCATGCTGTAGGCGCGCAGCAAGGGCCGGCCGTTGACCTCCAGGCCGATCATCGTGAACTGTCCGGGATCGAAACGGAACGAGGGATCGCGCGTGGTGGTGAAGCTGAACAGCGTGTCGGTCCAGTGGTGAACGCGCAGCACGCGTTCCTGAATCAGATTGCTCATGGGATCCGCAGGTCCGTTTCGATGGAGCCGTTTCGAGTGCCGGGGCAGAAGCCTGGTCGTAGCCTGGTCATGCCGCGTTGCGGCAGAACTCATTAACAAGGAAATAGTCAACAAGCCACTAATTTATACCTACAATTTTGGTGTGGCTATACGGTACCACAAAGCGCTATCGCAAAATGTTTACCGCCCATCCACGCTCGGTGGAGCGAACAGATAGGGCGACAGGCCGCGCAGATTCTCGTCCACGATCAGCCGGTGGTTCAGCGGCGGGAAGGCGCGCTGCGAGCAGTCCAGCCGCGGGCAGAGCCGGCAGTTCACGCCGATGGGCGTCGCTGCCTCGGTGTTTTCGAGATCAAAACCATCGGAGTAGGTGATTTGTGCCGCGTGCTGCACATCGCAGCCCAGCGCGATGGCGAACTGCTGCGGTGGGCTGCGGAAGCCATTGCCGGCCTTCACCACCGTCCGGGCGATGGAGAAGTAGACGGTGCCGTCCGGCATTTGCGAAAGCTGGCTGTGGATTTTTCCGGGCGTGCGGAACGCCTCGTAGACAATCCAGCGCGGGCAGCCGCCGCCGAACCGGGCGAGGTGGAAGCCGGCGCCGGAAAAGCGCTTCGACACGTTGCCGGCGCTGTCGACCCGCATCAGGAAGAAGGGCACGCCGCGCGCGCCGGTCCGCTGCAGGGTGGTCAGGCGCTGGCACACCTGCTCGAAGGAGGCGTCGAAGCGGCGCCGCAAAATTTCGATGTCGTAACGAACCTGCGTGGCCGCGTCCAGGAAGCGGTCGTAGGGCATCAGGACGGCCGCCGCGAAATAATTGGCGAGCCCGATGCGCGCCAGCCGCCGCGATTCGTCGTTCGACAGGCTGGAGCCCTCGACGATGCGGTTCAGCAGCTCCCGGTGGCGCAGCAGCGCGATCTGGCAGGCCAGCTGGAAGTTGCGCCCGGACGGGGCCAGCATCTCCGACAGCAGGATGCGCCGGCTGTGCCGGTCGAAGCGGCGCACCGCGTAGCCCATCACGTCCGATGGCAGCAGCCGCACCCGGACGCTGTGGTTGTTCTGGAGATAGTCGGCGAGACCCCGGTACAGGTCGCCCTTCTCCAGCTTGCCCTCCTGCCACAGCTCCTCGGCGGCGGCCTCCAGCTCGGCGAAGTGGTTGGAGCTGGCCTGGAACAGGTCGCGCACCTCCTCCTGCGGGAAGGAACTGTTCTGGACGAGGTGCAGTTTCTCGCGGTCGGCCATCTTCTCGGCCAGCGCCTGCACGTCGTCGCGGCTGGTGCGGAAGGCGCGGTAGAGCGACACCACGGCCTGCCCCAGCGTCGGGGCGACGGCGGCAAGCTCGCGAAAGTCCTGGTTCTTGATGTCGGACCCGTCGAACAGCGGATCAGCGAACACCTCGCGCAGGCCGGCGACGAGCCGGCTTTCCTCGTCCTCCGCGAAGGCCTGGAGGTCCACGCCGAAATTCTGCCCCAGCTTCAGCAGCAGCGGCACGGTGACCGGGCGCTGGTTGTGCTCGATCAGGTTCAGATAGCTGGGCGAGATGCCCAGCTGCTCCGCCATCTGGGCCTGGGTCAGACCGTGGTCGCGGCGCAGGCGCCGCACCTTCGGCCCCAGCATTGCCTTCTTGTCCATGGCCTTCGCTCCACCGTCGACGAATGCGGCTTTACAACATTTACTGATTTACAGCTTTTTGCGGACGGCAGTTTACAAACGGACCCTTTTACAAACAAGGGCTTATTGCAACCCGGCGACCGTCGTTTTAACTGTCAAGCCATGGACGCGCTGAAAAGCAGCGCCGGTGACGACAAGAAGGAAACCGACGATGTCGCTCGACGAAAAGACCAAGGCCGCCCTCCGCGCTTCGCGCTACGAAGGCATCAAGCGCGACTACACCATGGACGACGTCAAGCGTCTCAGCGGCTCGGTCAAGATCGAGTACACGCTGGCCGAGCTGGGCGCCCAGCGCCTGTGGGAGCTGCTGAACACCGAGCCGTACATCAACACCCTGGGTGCGCTCACCGGCAACCAGGCCATGCAGGCGGTCAAGGCCGGCCTGAAGGCCATCTACCTGTCGGGCTGGCAGGTCGCCGGCGACGCCAACCTGGCCGGCCAGATGTATCCGGACCAGTCGCTGTATCCGGCCAACTCGGTCCCGGCCGTCGTTGAGCGCATCAACAACACCTTCAAGCGCGCCGACGAGATCCAGACCGCCGAGGGCAAGGGCGACACCTACTGGTTCGCGCCGATCATCGCCGACGCCGAGGCCGGCTTCGGTGGCCCGCTGAACGCCTTCGAGCTGATGAAGGCCATGATCAAGGCCGGCGCCGCCGGCGTGCACTGGGAAGACCAGCTCGCTTCTGAAAAGAAGTGCGGCCACCTCGGCGGCAAGGTGCTGATCCCGACCCAGCAGCACATCCGCACCCTGAACGCCGCCCGCATGGGCGCCGACGTCTGCGGCACCTCGACCCTGGTGATCGCCCGCACCGACGCCGAGTCGGCGCAGCTCATCACCTCGGACATCGACGAGCGCGATCATCCGTTCATCGACTACGATGCCGGCCGCACCTCGGAAGGCTTCTACCGCCTGAAGAAGGGCATGGGCGTCGAGCATTGCATCGCCCGCGGCCTGTCCTACGCGCCGTACTCCGACCTGCTGTGGTGGGAGACCTCCAAGCCGAACCTCGACGACGCCCGCAAGTTCGCCGAGGCCATCCGCAAGGAGTTCCCGAACAAGCTGCTGGCCTACAACTGCTCGCCGTCCTTCAACTGGAAGGCCAACCTGGACGACGCGACCATCGCGAACTACCAGCGCGAGCTGGGCGCCATGGGCTACAAGTTCCAGTTCGTCACGCTGGCCGGCTTCCACAGCCTGAACTACTCGGCCTTCAAGCTGGCCAAGGGCTACGCCGCCCGCGGCATGGCCGCCTACTCGGAGCTGCAGCAGGCGGAGTTCGCGGCGGAGGCCGAGGGCTACACCGCGACGAAGCACCAGCGCGAGGTCGGCACCGGCTACTTCGACATGGTCGCCACGGCGATCTCGGGCGGCCAGTCCTCCACCACCGCCTACAAGGACTCCACGGAGGCCGATCAGTTCCATTGATCGGTTGTACCGATCAAATCAGATGATCGGTTGTACCGATCAGAGTGAATGATCGGTTGAACCGGTCCCCTGGCGGGTGGCCCCGCCCGCCCGCCGCGGGGACCGGTGGTTTCGCTGATCCGGTGTGCGAGCCGGATCTCTTCGAACGGCTGACGCTATACGACTTCGAACGGCCGGGGGCTTTCCCCCGGCCGCTTTTTTGTCACTGGCCTCTCCGTCCATGACAAAGCTGCGACACGACAGCATGGCTGACCTGCGCGGCTGGCCCGTTCACGTCCGCGAATCGGCTCTTAAGTGTTGGTCGCAATCGCGAAAGCGCCGCTCCGGCCGGCTTGGGCGGAGCCGTCCGGCCCCGCGTTGCGCTGCGGAATAAGGCATTGACTTGGGACCTCTTTGGGGCCACTTGTGTTCCATGCTCACAACAAACCGATCAGGGGCGTGATCGCCCCAGCGCCGGATTTCCCGTAATCGGGGACCGGCTGCGGGATCCGTCGCCGCGCAAGCCTTTGCGCGGCAAGCGCCGTTTCTTATCTGTACGGCGTTCGCGACGGAAACCCGCGCTCTTTGGTTGAACGATGAAAGGACAAGACAGTATGGATCAACCCCTCGCAGGAAAGAGCATTGCCATTCTCGTGGCCAACGGCTTTGAGGAACTGGAGATGACGGAGCCGCAGCGGGCTCTCCTCAAGACCGGCGCCACTCTGCGTACGATTTCTCCCGAACAGGGTCTGGTGAACGGCTGGCATGGCAAGTCCTGGGGGCACTATTTCCCGGTGGACAAGCAGGTCGGCGAGGTTCTGGGGGCCGACTACGACATGCTGCTGCTGCCGGGTGGCGAGCGCAGCGTCGCCAAGCTCCAGCAGTCCGCGCACACCCGCCGCATCGTCGGCCACTTCCTGGACGCCGGCAAGCCGATCGCCGCGATCGACCAGGGCATCCAGCTGCTCGCCATTCCCGGCAAGCTGAAGAACCGCACGCTGGCCGCTCCCGAGGCCGTCCGGGCCGAGTTGGAAGCCGCCGGCGGCCAGACCAGCGACGAGCCGCTGGTGGTGGACAACGTCACGATCACCGCGCTGGGCCATGATCAACTGGCCGAGTTCGTCGAGCAGGTCGTGAAGGTCTTCTCCGAGGCTGCCGCCGTCCGCAAGGCCGCCTGACCGGACCGCGCCTCTTAAGAGGAAACCCGTCTTTCCTGCGGGTGAACGGCCGCCGCACCAAGGGTGCGCGCGGCCGTTTTGCGTTTTCGCGAGGTACCAAATCTTCACGGATTTCACGGATTTGGACGCGGATTCCACGGATTTTTTATTCTGTTCCGTGTAATCCGTGCCTCAATCCGTGAAATCCGTGAAGAATCAGTTCTTCCCCTCGGGGATCACGGCCCCTCGTCCACCCGCGACGGCGGGAAGGTGAGGAACACGGTGGTGCCCAGCCCGACCGCGCTGTCGATCCGGAAGGTGCCGCCGTGCAGCGCGATCAGCGCGCGGGTCAGCGGCAGGCCGAGGCCGGAGCCGCGTTCCGTCGTCATGTCGCGCTCGTGCACTTGGCCGAAGGCGTCGAGCGCCTTGGGGATCTGCTCCGGCCGCATGCCGACGCCGTTGTCGGCGACGCTGAGCGCGATGCCGCCGTCCGCTGTCCGCTCGGCGCGGACGACTACGCGGCCCGTTTCCGGCGGGGAGAACTTTATGGCGTTGCTGATGAGGTTGGTCAGCATCTGCCGGATCAGCGAGGCGTCGCCGCGCACGCCCGGCAGGTCGTCGGGGATGTCCATGCACAGGGCGACCGCCGATTCCCCGGCGCGCGGCTGCATCATGCCGAAGGTCAGGTCCACCAGCAGGGAGAGGTTGCAGGCCTCTTCGTGCAGGTCCATGCGCCCGGCCTCGATCTTGGCGAGGTCGAGCAGGTTGTTGATCAGCTCCAGCATGTAGGTGCCGGCCGCCGCGATCTGGCCGGCGTATTCGGGATAGCGCGGGCTGCCCCGCCCCATCATCTCGTCGCGGATGATCTGCGCGAAGCCCAGCACGGCGTTCAGCGGGGTGCGCAGCTCGTGGCTCAGGTGATGGACGTAGTCGGACTTGCGCCGGTTGGCCCGTTCCGCCTCGTCGCGGGCGGCCCGCAGCTCGACCTCGCGGGCCTTCAGGTCGGTGATGTCGGCGCGGATGCCGACGATGCCGCCCTCGTGCGTGCGCCATTCCTCGATGCGGATCCAGCGCCCGTTGGTCAGATGCACCTCCAGCGGCGGGCCGGCGGTGCGGTGCTGGACGATGCGCTGGGCGACCCAGCCTTCCAGCGACTCGGGCGGAACGCGATACAGGCCGCGCGCCACGCCCTCGCGCAGCACCGTCTCGAAGGGCGTGCCGGGGGCGGTCAGGTCGGCGTTGGCGGAAAACAGCTCGCGGTAGCGGGAATTGCACAGGACCAGCCGATCCTCGGCGTCGTACAGGACGAAGCCTTCGGTGATGCACTCGATGGCGTCCACCAGCAGGTCGTGGGCGCGCCGCGCCTGACCCTCCGCCCGCACCCGTTCGGTGACGTTGCGGATGTTGCAGAGGACGCGCTCCCCATCCATCAGCGGGACAAGCCGCGCCTCGAAGGACTTTGCTCCTTGGCCGGGGTTGCCGGACAGGGCGGGCAGGGTGAAGTCCAGGCCGGCGACCGCTTCGCCCGCGTTCAGCCGGCACAGAGCCTCCGCCACGAGGCCGGCCGCCGGTTCGGGCAGCACGTCCTGCACGCGCTGGCTCAGGAAGCGCTCCGCCGGAACGTTCAGGTCGCCGGGGCTGGCGGCGGCGAAGTCCAGGATGGTGCCGTCGCGCCGCAACTCGAACCGGATGTCGGGATAGGCATAGGACAGGGCGACCAGCTGCTCGTTCAGCCGCATCGCCTCGTGCCGTGCGCCGCTGTCGGCCGGCGCCTCGATCAGCACGAGACCCGAGAGGCGGGGGGCGGGGGACAGCAGGGCGTCCAGTTCCATGACCGGCGTGCTGCCCTGGATGTGGTCGCACACCAGGCCGATCCGGGCGGCGGTGCGCTGGCCGGCCGCCGCAGCCTCCAGCGCGCGGCGCGACTCCGCCGACTCGTCCAGCCGGACCAGAGAGGCCGGCGCATCGGGCGAAAGCTCCAGCACCGCGCGGGCGGAGGCGTTCAGCCAGACCGTTCCGCCATCAGAACGAACAAGCCACAACGGCGTGGCAAGCCCTTCCAGGAATTCCAGCCCGGCAAGCTCCGCTTCGGCGAGCGGGGCGGCGGTCATCGGCGGGGGCGTGTGGTCACGGACATGCCCGATAATCTATCAGACGCAAGCGGCCTGTGAACAGGGTCGCCCCGCTTTTCGCCTCACGCCGCGCGGACGGTGCCCAGGAAGCCGTCGACCCGGTCGCGCAGGGTCTGGGATTGGCGCATCAGGTCGTCGGCGGCGGACAGGACCAGTTCGGCCGTGCGGCCGGTCTCGCCGGCGGCGTCCTGCACGCGGACGATGTTGGTGGACACCTCCTGGGTGCCGGTCGCGGCCTCCTGCACGTTGCGGGCGATCTCCCGCGTGGCCGCACCCTGCTCCTCCACCGCGCCGCTGATGTCGGTGGCGATGCCGTTGATGCGCGCGATGATGCCGGCGATGCCGTCGATGGCCCCGACCGCCGCCTCCGTCGCCGCCTGGACGGAGCCCACCTGGGTCGCGATGTCGTCGGTGGCCTTGGCGGTCTGGTTGGCGAGGCTCTTCACCTCGTTGGCGACGACGGCGAAGCCCTTCCCGGCCTCCCCGGCGCGGGCGGCCTCGATGGTCGCGTTCAGCGCCAGCAGGTTGGTCTGCGCGGCGATGGCGTTGATGAGCTGCACCACCTCCCCGATGCGTCCGGCGGCCTCCGCCAGATCGCGGATGGTGGAGGAGACGCGGTCGGCCTCCCGCTCCGCCTGCTGGGCGATGCCGGCGGAGGTGGCGACCTGCTGGGCGATGCCGTGGATGGAGGAGCTCAGCTCCTCCGCGGCACTCGCCACGGTCTGGACGTTGCCGGTCGCCTGGGCCGACGCGGCGGAGACGGTGGCCGCGCGCTCGCTGGCGCTGACGGCGATGGCGGTCATCTGCTCGGCCGAGCTGCGCGTCTGCGAGGCGGCGGCGACGACGCCCTGCACGATGGCGTTGACGCTGGTCTCGAAGTCGTCGGCCAGTTGCGTCAACATGCGGCGCTTTTCCTGTTCGGCGGCGGCGCGGCTGCGCTCCTGGTCGGCGCGCAGGCGGGCGTTCTCGGCCGCACCGGCCTTGAACACCTCCAGCGTGCGGGCCATGCGGCCGATCTCGTCCCGGCGATCCAGCGCGGGCACGGCGGTGGACAGGTCGTTGCCGGCGATGGCCTGCATGGCCGCCGTGATGCGGCCGAGCGGCCCGACGATGCCCTGGCCCAGCAGGACGCTGGCCGCCCCGGCCAGCAGCACCGTGGCGGCGATGGTCCAGGCCACCATGGCGAAGGTGTCGTCGCGGTTCGCCGCCATGTGGGCGCGCGCCGTCTCCTCGTCGGTGGACAGGCGCGCCAGCAGCGCGTCCAGCGGCTGCACGGTCGCGGCCCCGGCGGCGCGCAGCTTGTCCTTTTGCGGGACCAGCGACAGGAAGGCGTCGGCGAAGCCGGCGAAGGCGCGCTGGTATTCCGCCATCAGGGCGGCGATGGCCGTGCGCTCCGCCTCCTCGATCGGCGCGGCGGCAAGCTGCTGCGCGAACTCCTTCTGGCGCTGGGCCATGCTGTCGCGATAGCCGGCCTCCGCGCGCAGCATCAGATCCTTCTCGTGCCGGCGCATCTGCAGCATCAGCACCTGAAGGCGGACGACCGCCGCCTCGTCCGGCGCGCGCTTGTACAGCCCGTCCAACCGCTGCTCGACCTCATGGACGGCCTTGCGCAAGGTGCCTTGCAGGCCGTCCTTCTCGGTCAGGCCGATCTTCTGAAGCGTGTCCAGCAGAGTCCGGAAATCGGCGTCCCAGCCGGTGATGGCGGCTTGCAGGCGGGTGGCGTCGGAACGGGCGCCGGGGTCGGACAGCAGGCCGGCCAGCCGGTCCATCTCGGCCAGTGCTGCGGCCGTCTCGCGGGCGCGCCGGTCGGGAATGGCGGCGTCGCGCGAATCGAGGAAGATGTTCGTCAGGATGCGCGCCGCGTTCAGATGGACGCCCGCCCGCGTGGCCGATTCCGAGGCGGCGGTGGCCGTCTGGTCTTCCGCGGCGAGCCGCGCCTGCACCGACCAGCTGCTCCAGTACACCCCCAGGACGACCAGCAGCCCCACGATGCCCAGCGCCGCGATCGTCATGATCTGAACGCGCACGGACAGGCGTGACAGCAGGGTCATCATGGCTCACCTCACGAAAGGACGGCGCCGGCGCGGCACGGGAGGCGTGCAACGGTGCGGCGTTTGGTTCGTAGGCGGATTGTGTTTAAATTTTATGCAAAGTCTATGATGTTGTGCGGACAGGATCTGCGCGTCTATGACGCACCCCCATCCTCACTCCCGCCATCCTCCGCGTCCCAATAGTGGCAGGCGACGCGGTGGCCGGTTGCCACCTCTTCCAGCGGCGGGATGGCTTGGCCGCAATAGTCCCGCGCCCTCGGGCAGCGCAGGCGCAGCGGGCAGCCGGACGGCGGGCGCAGGGCCGACGGCGGATCCCCGAACAGGACCGGCGCATTCTGCACCAGCCCCCGGCTGTAGGGATGACAGGGGGTGGTGGCGAGCGTGGCGCCGTCCGCCGCCTCCACGACGCGGCCGAGCAGCAGCACCAGCGCGCGCTGGCAGACCCGCAAGCCCTCGCCGGCATCGCGGGTGGCGTAGAGCAGGGCGAGCCGCCGCGTCCGCCGCGCCTCCAGCAGCAGGGCCAGGAAGTCCTCCCGCTCCGCCCCGCTCAGCGTCGCCGCCGGTTCGTCGCAGACCAGCAGGCGCGGCTCCGGCAGCAGGGCGCGGGCGAGCCCCACGCGCGCCGCCTCGGCCGGGCGGAGGCTTCCGGGGCGGAGCAGCCCGACGCCTTCCGGCAGGCCGACCTCGCGCAGCGCGTCGGCGATCCGGGCGGGGCGCTCGGCGGCGGGCAGGTCGGGGCGCTGCGTCTCCAGCACCTCCGCCAGCTGGGTGCCGACGGTCAGGGCAGGGTCGAGCGCGGCGGCCGGGTCGGGGAAGAGGATTTGCAAGTCGCAGCGCGCCCGGCGCATGGCGTCCGGCGGGGCGGCGGTGACGTCCAGCCCCATCCAGGCGACGCGCCCGCCGGTTGGCGGCACCAGCCGCAGCAGCGCGCGGGCCAGCACCGACTTGCCGCTGCCCGTTTCGCCCAGCAGGGCCAGCGACTCGCCCTCGGCAAGGTCGAAGGTGACGCCGTCCACCACCGTCAGTCGGCGTTCCTCGCCGCGCCACGTCCGGCCCAGCGGGAAGGCGACGCGCAGGTCGCGCACCGACAGGGCGGGCGGGCCGGCGGGGGCGGGCGAATCGTCGATGGGCAAGGCCGGCGGGGGCAGGGCGGCGCGCAGGCGTCCGGCCTCCAGCGTCAGCACGCGGGTCGCCGGGGCGGTCACGCCGTCCTCCGGACGCCCGGCGAGGACCAGGGCTATCCCAGCCTCCCGCGCCCAGCCCGCCAGATCGTCGAGCAGCCGTGCCCGCTGGGTGGGGTCGAGCGACGCGGCCGGCGCGTCGGCCAGCAGCACCGCCGGCTCCGCCGCCAGGGCCAGGGCGAGCACGGCGCGCCAGCGCATCGCCTCCGACAGTTCGTGGGGGTACAGGGGCAGACGGCGCGCGGCGGCGGGGACCCGCATGCGCTCCAGCGCCGTGACGGCGCGGTGCAGGGCGGCGCGCTCGTCCAGACCGAGATGGTGGCCGAGCAGTTCAGTGAAGTGCGCCCCCAGCGTCCGGTGCGGGGTCAGCGCGCCGTCCTGGGTCACCAGCAGCCGGCGCCCCTGGATCTGGACCGCGCCGCCCGTGTTGGCGCCGCCCTTGTCGGGCACCGGTAGGCCGGCGAGCGTGCGCAGCAGCAGGCTCTTGCCCGCACCGGGGGCTCCGGTGATCGCCACCACCTCCGCGGCGCCGACCGACACGCCCTCCATGCGCAGAATCGGCGCGCTCACGGGCGGGCTCCGGTCGCGGCGGCGTGCAGGCCGTCGGCGACGGCGTGCAGCGCCCACAGGCTCAGCGCCAGCAGCAGGGCCGGTGCCGCCAGCGCCAGCGGGTCGCCGCGCTGCACGGCGCCGGCCAGCAGGGCGCCCCAGCTCGGCACCCGCTCCGGCAGGCCGAGGCCGAACAGGCCGGCGAAGCTCTCCGCCGCCAGGGCGCGGGGCAGCGCCGTCCAGGCCGCGGCGGCCAGCGGCAGCGCGGCGTTCGGCAGCAAGTGGCGGCGCAGGACGCGCCCCGGCGGCAGGCCCGCCGCCTGCGCGGCAACCAGGAACTCGCGGCGGAGCAGGGCGCGCAACGCCCCCTGGGTCAGCACGGCCACCGCCGGGGCGCCGGTCAGCGCGGCGGACAGCGCCAGGGTCCACAGCTCGCGCCCGCCCAGCCCGGCGGCGAGCGGAACGCCCAGCGCCAGCGGCAGCCCCATCAGCCGGTTCGCCAGGGACATCAGCACCCGCTCGGCCCGCTGGCCCAGCGCCACAGCCGCCACCCCCCACAGAAGCCCGGCCGCGCCACCGACCAGCCCGGCGAACACCGCGAAGGAAAGACTGCCCTGACCGGCGACCAGCGCCCGCTCCAGCGGCCCGTTCCCCAGCAGCGGCGCGGTGGGAACGGCGAGCGTCAGCGCCGCCAGCACGGCGATCCCGGCGGCCGGGGCGCCGGCCGGGACGTTGTTGGTCCTGGGAGCGATCCTCACGCCGCCGCTCCTCACGCCGACCGCAGGCGCGGGTCGAGCCAGCCGTGCAGCACGGCTCCGAGCGCGCTCAGCAGGACGGCCAGCCCGCACAGCCCGGCCAGCGCCGCCAGAGAGGCGCCTGCGTCGCCGGTCCGGACGGCGTCCAGGAACAGGCGGCCGGTGCCGGGCAGGCCGAACAGGCTTTCGACCGCCACCGCCCCGGTCACCGTCGCGACGGCGGCGCTCCGCAGGCCGCCCGCCACCGGGGCGAGCCCCATCGGCACGGCGTGGCGCCACAGCACCGCGCGGTCGTCCAACCCCCGGGCTCGCGCCGCCAGCACCGCCCCGCTGTCCAGCGCGTCATCGAAAGCCCCGCGCGCCAGCCGCGCCGCCTGCGCGGCCGGCGGCAGGGCGAGCGCCATCGCGGCGAAAGCGACAGGTGCAGGCGTGTCCTTAAAGGCGGTGACGAACAGGGCGGCCAGCAGGAAGGCCGGCAGCGCCGGGCCGGCCCAGCCCAGCAGATGGCCCGCCCACCCGGCGGGGGAGCGCGGGCGCAGGCTGGCGGTCAATCCGAACAGCGCGCCCAACCCGCTGCCCAGCGCCAGCGCCGGCAGGGTCAGCGCGACGGTCACCGGCAGCGCCGCGAGGACGACGCCCAGCCCGTTGCCCAACCCTTTGACGGCGGCGGCGATCAGCGCGAACGCAAGAAGGGCGGGCACCGCGGCGGCAAGCCGGCGTACGGCGAAGCTCAGCATCGGCGGTGCGGCGGGGGCAGCATGGGGTGAGAGCCTGTGAGTTTATGGGCGAGAAATTCCGCTCGTCATCCCCGCGAAGGCGGGGATCCAGAAAACTTCGCACACAAGTGCTTGCACGGGCTGGATCCCCGCCTTCGCGGGGATGACGGTCGAGAAGCGTGCATTGTGTGTTCCAACGTGTCGCGTCCCGAACTTCGAGCCTCTCTCTGCAAGGTCCCCATAAACTCACAAACTCTGAGGGAAAGCCACGGGCAGCCACGAAAGGGGTGGCTCCGACGGTACGCAGGTTGGTGCCGGTCGGGCAACGAAATTTCGCCACTCGGCGGGTTCGGGGGAGGGTTGGCCGTGCCCATTGTTATGCCTTCAGCGTTGTTTCCCTCACACCCGACCACCGGAATCCGCCCGACCGCATGCTCGCCCCCGTCCCCGATCCCCACCGTCCCGGCCTTGGACCGGAGCCGGCCCCACACGACTCCCTGCTGGTGCCGGGCCGCACCTGCTGGCGGGTGGAGCGGGCGTCGCGGGTCGGCGTCATCATCGACGCGGAGGATTACTTCGCGCTCGCCAAGACGGCGATGCGGCGGGCGCGGCGCAGCATCTACCTGACCGCCTGGGACTTCGACGCGCGCATCCGGCTGACGCCCCAGATGCGCCACCCGCGCCGCCCGGACCGGCTGGGCAACCTGCTGAACTGGCTGGCCGCTACCCGTCCCGACCTGACCATCCATGTGCTGAAGTGGGACTATGCGGAGCTGTTCGATCTGGCGCGCTGGTCGCAGCCGCTGTTCCTCCGCAACATGCTGAGCCACCCGCGCCTGCACTACCGGCTGGACGGCGACCACCCCGCGGGCGCCTGCCATCACCAGAAGATGCTGGTCATCGACGACAGCGTGGCCTTCTGCGGCGGGCTGGACATCACCGCCAACCGCTGGGACACCCGCGCCCACCGCGCGCACGAGCCGCTGCGCCGGCAGCCCGACGGAAACCCCTACGAGCCCTTCCATGACGTGATGATGGCGGTGGACGGCGACGCCGCCCGTGCGCTGGCCGACCTGTTCCGGGAGCGCTGGCAGCGCGCCACCGGCTGCGCGCTGAGCCCGCCCTCGCCCAAGCCGCCCCGCCGCAACCGGCTTCTGTCCAACGGCTTCGACCCCTGGCCGCCGACGCTGGCCCCGCTGCTGCGCGACATGCCCGTGGGCATTGCCCGAACCGACCCCGCCTGCAACGGCCGCGACGAGGTGCGGGAGGTGGAGGCGCTCTATGTCGAGGCCATCGCGGCGGCGCGCCACACCATCTATCTGGAAAGCCAGTATTTCGCCTCGACGGCGGTGGCGGAGGCGCTGAAGGCGCGGCTGGCCGAGCCGGACGGGCCGGAGGTGGTGGTGGTCAACCCCGCCCGCGCGACGAGCTGGCTGGAGAACACCGTCATGCTCGGCGCCCGCGCCCAGCTGGTGAAGGAACTGCGGGAGGCCGACCGGCACGGCCGCTTCCGCCTCTACGTCGCGCTGACCGACGGCGGAGCCTGCATCACCGTGCACGCCAAGGTGATGGTGGTGGACGACCGGAT
Organism: Azospirillum mesophilum; assembly: GCF_053470405.2. Taxonomy (NCBI): domain Bacteria; kingdom Pseudomonadati; phylum Pseudomonadota; class Alphaproteobacteria; order Rhodospirillales; family Azospirillaceae; genus Azospirillum; species Azospirillum mesophilum. Next base: position 29,625 of record NZ_JBPXMQ020000023.1, on the reverse strand, counting down.
GCTGCGCATCGGCTCGGCCAACCTGAACAACCGCTCCATGGGGCTGGACACCGAATGCGACTTGGCGCTGGAGGCACCATCGGGCCGTGTGGAAGGGCGGCAGGCCCGCCACGCCATCGCCAACGTGCGCAACAGCCTGATCGCGGAGCATCTGGGCGTCGCCCCGGAAAGCGTGGCGGCGGAGCTGCGCCGCACCGGCTCCCTGGTCCGCAGCATCGAGCGGCTGCGCCGGCCCGACGGGCGCACGCTGGAACCGCTGGAGGACGCCGACCCCGGCGCGCTGGCCGCCGCCGTCGCCGACGCCAAGGTCTTCGACCCCGAACGGCCGGTTGGTGCTGTGGAGATCGCGCGGCGCGTCCTGCCCTCCGCCATTCCCGCGCGGCACCACTGGTTGGCGCTGGCGGCGATCCTGCTGGTGGCCGGCGGGATGTGGGCGCTGTGGCACTACACCCCCTTGCGCGATTGGGCGACGCTGGACGGCGTGCTGGGCGCGATCCAGCACCTGCGCGACATGACGCTGGGGCCGCTCTGGCTGGTGCTGCTCTATGTGGCGGGCGGCTTCGTGATGGTGCCGGTGCTGCTGCTGGTCGCCGCCACCGCCATCGCGCTGGGACCGTGGCTGGGCTTTCCCACGGCGATGGCCGGGGTTCTGGCGTCCGCCAGCGCGCTGTTCTGGGTCGGCCGCTGGGCCGGGCAGCGCCCGCTGGAACGCTACGGCGGGCCGGTGGTGCGGCGGGTCAGCGAACGGCTGGGCGACAGCGGCGTGCTGGCCATGGCCGCGGTGCGGGTGGTGCCGGTGGCGCCCTTCACGGTGGTGAACCTTGTCGCGGGGGCTTCCCGGATCCGCTTCCCCGACTATCTGATCGGGACGATACTGGGAACCGCGCCGGGCATCCTGACCTTCAACCTGCTGGGCCACCAGCTGGAACGGACGGTGAAGGAGCCGACCACGGCGGACATGATCCTGCTGGCGCTGGTGGCCCTGGTCGCGCTGGGGCTCGGCTGGGCGGGCCACGCGCTGGTTCGGAAGACGAAGAAGAAGGGGGACGAGGGACGGTGATCCGATTCAGCCATGAGCGCGTCGAGCGGATCGCCGCCGCGCTACGCGCCGCGCGTGCCCGCCGTCCGCGCCGCCGCCCCGACGGGCGCTTCGGTACGGTCCCGAACGGTATGGCGGCGCTGCGCATCGCCACCTGGAACATTCACAGCTGCGTCGGGCTGGACGCGCGCTTCGCCCCCGACCGCATCGCCGAGGTCATCAAGGAGCTGGACGTCGATCTGGTCGGGCTTCAGGAGGTCGGCTGGCACCACCGGGGCGAATCCGGCCTGGACCAGTTCGCCTTCCTGGAAAAGGCCACCGGCCTGAAGGCCCACGCCGGCCCGACCAAGCACAACGCCCACGCCCATTACGGCAACGCCATCCTGACGCGGCTGCCGGTGCTGAAATGCTCCTCCATCGACCTCAGCGTCGGCCGGCGGGAGCCGCGCGGCGGCATCGACGCCATCGTGGAGGTGCAGGGGCGGCCGGTGCGCGTCATCGTCGCCCATCTCGGCCTCGACCCGTGGGAGCGGGCCAAGCAGGTCGGCGCCGTCGTCGACCTCGTGGCCGAACAGCCGGGCCTGCCGACGCTGTTCATGGGCGACCTGAACGAATGGACGCCCAGCTCGCCCCGGCTGAAGCGGCTGGCCCAGGCCTTCCCCGACTGCGCCAACCCGCGCAGCTTCCACGCGCGCATGCCCACCCTGCGGCTCGACCGCATCTACGCGAACGGCGGGCTGACCATCCCGGCCTACGAGGTGGTGCGCACGGTCCTGACCCGCCGCGCCTCCGACCACCTGCCGGTGCGCGCGACCGTCGCGGTTCCGTAAGCGGGGTCATAAGCTTCCAACGCCCCCTCCCCAACCCTCCCCCTCTTCGAGGTGGAGGGGGCTTGGGCGACGCGGCGGCAGCCCCCTCCACCGCTGAAAGCGGGGGAGGGTTGGGGAGGGGGCAAAATGCGTCCTGCCTGCTTAACCCACCATCCTTCTAAGGTTCGACTCTTTCACCTTCGCCACGCGCGCGCACCATTCGGTGCGCGCCTTTGGCGCAGGGCAATGATTCTTCCGCATCGCAGCGCTGCGTTGCCCATTTGCCGCGCCCGTTTGTTTCTAATGCAAATTCATGCCCGAGCCGGGTCGTCAGGCTATTGACCTTTTGGGCAAAGCTTGGCCAAACTGTTTATTGGTCATACGACCAATGACAGGACCCTACCCCATCGGGCTGGGATCAACCGCCTTAGCGAGGATCTGTTGCTTTACCATCTCTACGACCTGCAGCACGCGGCCCTGCGTCCCATGCGCCTGCTGGCCGAGGCGGCCCAGCACACCTTCCAGAACCCCTTCGTCCCGGTGTCCTACACCAAGCTCGGGCGCGCCATGGCGGCCAGCGCCGAGCTGGTGGAGCGCACGACGCGGCGCTTCCCCAAGCCGGCCTTCGGTCTGAAGACCACGAAGGTCAACGGCGAGACCGTGGCGATCACCGAACGCTTTGCGTTCCAGAAGCCCTTCTGCAACCTGCTGCACTTCAGCAAGCCCGAAGGCACGCCGGCCCAGCCGCGCGTCCTGCTGGTCGCCCCGATGTCGGGCCACCACGCCACGCTGCTGCGCGGCACGGTGGAGGCGCTGCTGGCCGACCACGACGTCTACGTCACCGACTGGGTGGACGCCCGTCTGGTGCCGCTGGCGCGCGGGCCGTTCGACCTGGACGACTACATCGAGACGGTCGCGGAGATGATCCGCTTCCTGGGTCCGCAGACCCACGTCATCGCGGTGTGCCAGCCGGCGGTGCCGGTGCTGGCCGCAGTGTCGCTGATGGCGGCGGCGGACGAGGCGATCCAGCCGCGCTCCATGACGCTGATGGGCGGCCCGATCGACCCGATGGCGAACCCGACCGTGCCGGTGAAGCTGGCCGCCACGCGCCCGCTGAAGTGGTTCGAGCGCAACGTCATCACCACGGTGCCCGCTTACTATCCGGGCGGCTTCCGCCGCGTCTATCCGGGCTTCATCCAGCTTTCCGGCTTCATGTCCATGCATCTGGACCGCCACATCGGGGAGCATCTGGGCCTGTTCCGCCACCTCGTCCAGGGCGACGGCGATTCGGCCGAGCAGCACCGCCGCTTCTACGACGAGTACCTGTCGGTCATGGACCTGTCGGCGGAGTTCTACCTGCAGACCATCGAGACGGTGTTCCAGAAACACGCGCTCGCCAACGGCACCATGGAATCGCGCGGTCGCCCGGTCGAGCCGGCGGCCATCCGCAAGACCGCGCTGATGACCGTGGAAGGCGAGCTGGACGACATCTCCGCCCCCGGCCAGACCGAAGCGGCCCACCGCCTCTGCTCCTCCCTGCCGGAGGAGATGCGCGGCCGCCACTACCAGAACGGCGTCGGCCACTACGGCATCTTCAACGGCCGCCGCTGGCGCGAAAGCATCATGCCGGCCGTGCGGGAGTTCATCCGCAAGCACGACTGATCCGGTTGGAATGGTCGATCCGTCGCGGGCAACAGATTTTCCACGGATTTCGCGGATTTAAACACGGATGACACGGATTTTGTAAGACTTGCTCAGCGCCAGCTTTTCGAGAAGCCAACGCTGAGCAAGCCCAAAAAATCCGTGTCATCCGTGCCAAAATCCGTGAAATCCGTGGAAAATCTGTTGTTTGCTCCCGGCCCACCCCCAGCCTACGCCCTTGGCGCGAACCGCGTCCGCGCCGTCACCGGGCGCATCTCGTGCAGCAGCCACACCAGCCCCGACACGACCAGGATCGCGCCGGCTTGGTGGGCGGCGGCGACGGGGATCCACACCACGCTCAGCAGCGTGGTGATGCCCAGGCCGATCTGCACCAGCACCATCCCTCCGGTCAGCAGCGCCGCCCGCGTCGCTCGCCCCGGCAGCCGGGCCAACCACACCCGCAGGGCCAGCGCCAGCACGACCACCCCCGTGACGATGGCAAGCGTGCGGTGTGTCAACTGGATCGCCGCCGTGTTCTCCAGCGGGTTGATCCACCAGGGCGACAGGTTGCCGACCTCCGTCGGGATCCAGTGGCCGTTCATCAGCGGGAAGGTGTTGTAGGCCAGCCCCGCGTCGGTCCCGGCCACGAAGGCGCCCCAGACGATGGCCGCCCCGGCCAGCCCCAGCGCCCAGCGGGCGTGCTTGCGCAGGCGCCTTGCTTCGGTCGCCCAGCCGGCCAGCGGCAGCGGGTCGAGGATACCCAGCGCCGTCCGCAGCAGCAGCCCGTAGATCACGATCGCCGTGCCGAGGTGCAGCGCGAGGCGGTAGTGGCTGACCTCCGGGCTGTCGACGAGGCCGCTCCTGACCATGTACCAGCCGATCACGCCCTGAAGCCCGCCCAGCAGGAACAGCCCGGCCAGCTTCGGCCACAGATCCTTGGGGATGCGCCCCTGCGCCCAGAAGCGCAGGAAGGGAATCAGGAAGACGAAGCCGATCAGCTGGCCCCACAGCCGGTGGAACCACTCCCACCAGAAGATGTGCTGGAAGGCCTCCAGCGACATGCCGTGGTTGAAGACACGGTATTCCGGCGTGGCCTTGTACAGGTCGAAGACGCGGTTCCATTCCGCCTCCGACAGGGGCGGCAGGATGCCGATCAGCGGCTTCCATTCGACCATCGACAGGCCGGATTCGGTCAGCCGCGTGATGGCGCCGATCACCGCCATGGCGAGCACCATGGCGCAGCAGACCAGCAGCCAGCAGGCGATGGGCCGGGTGGAGGCGGGGGAGCGGATGTCGTCCGTTGCGGCGGTGATGGCGGTCACGGTCGGCGTATCCCGGAAAAAGGGCGGGCCAAGGCTCAGGTGCCTTGGGGATCAAGTGGGGACCGCTTCGGGCTGCGTCAAACGGACACGGATTACCACCCGGTGCGCGGTTCGGGTTTCGGATGAAGGACACCCGGCGCGGTGCTACAAATGTCAGTCTATCCAACAGCTTCGGGACCGGGGCGGCGATGGCGGATCTTTCCCTCGGCTTCGGCCTTGCGTTCCAGGATCTGTACGTGCAGGACGGGCTGGCGCGCCTCGACCGCGCGTTCCTCGATTGGTTGGCGGCGGCGGACCAGCCCTTGACGAACCGCCTGCTCGCCGCCCGCGCCGAACCGCCGGACGGCAAGGCGGAAAGCGACCTGCTGATCGCGCTGGGGCCGCATCTGGACGACTTCCTCGCCGCCCTCTTCGGCATCCGGGCCGAACTGGACGAACTGCGCGCCCGCCACACGGAACTGGCGCCGCTCTACACCGCCAAGCGCCTGTTCGTGCAGCGCCGCGCCGCCAAGGCGGTGAAGCCGGAGGCCGTCGCCGACCTCGACGGCGCCGAGCTGGCCGCAAGGCTGGAGGACTGGCTCGGCGCACCGCTGACCGAGATCGGCTTCGCCCGCCAGGTGCTCGCCTGGATGGAGGAGGAGACCGCTCACGCCGCCCAGCTGGACACCGCCGCCCAATACGCTGCCTGGGCCGTCCTGACCGAGGCCGGGCGCGCCCGGCACGGCGACGGCGTGCTGTTCCAGGTGCCGCACAAGACCGACCCGCAGCACCTCGTCCCCATCGAGACGGTGGAGATGCACGGCGTCACCATGATGCGCCTGCCGGAGGAAGCCCAGCGGGAACGGCACGGTTTTCATCTGACCGACCCCGGCACCGACCTGACCGGCGCGCTGGACGAGGCCAACTACTGCATCTGGTGCCACAACCAGGGCAAGGACAGCTGTTCCAAAGGCCTGCGCGACCGCAAGACCGGCGAGTTCCAGAAAAGCCCGCTGGGTGTCACGCTGAACGGCTGCCCGCTGGACGAAAAAATCTCGGAGATGCACAGCCTGAAAGCGGAGGGCGTGCCCATCGGCGCGCTGGCCATGGTGGTGGTGGACAATCCCATGTGCGCCGGCACCGGCCACCGCATCTGCAACGACTGCATGAAGGCCTGCATCTATCAGAAGCAGGAACCCGTCGACATCCCGCAGTCGGAAACCCGGACGCTGAAGGACGTGCTGGAGCTTCCCTGGGGCTTCGAGATTTACAGCCTGCTGACGCGCTGGAACCCGCTGAACCTGCGGCGCCCGCTGGTGCGGCCGGACAGCGGATACAAGGTGCTGGTGGTCGGGCTGGGGCCGGCGGGCTTCACGCTGGCGCACCATCTGATGAACGACGGGCACACGGTGGTCGGCATCGACGGGCTGAAGATCGAACCGCTGCCAGCCGATCTCTCAGGCGTGCTGCCCAGCGGCACGCGCGTGCCCTTCCGGCCGATCCGCGACGTGCACGACCTTTACGACCGGCTGGACGAGCGCGTCATGGCCGGATTCGGCGGCGTGGCCGAGTACGGCATCACCGTGCGCTGGAACAAGAACTTCCTGAAGGTCATCCGCCTGCTGCTGGAGCGCCGCGCGTCGATGTCCATCATCGGCGGGGTTCGTTTCGGTGGCACGCTGACCATCGACGACGCGCTGGCGATGGGCTTCGACCACATCGCCCTGTGCATGGGGGCGGGCAAGCCGACCGTCATCCCCATGGCGAACGGGCTGGCGCGCGGGGTGCGGCAGGCGTCAGACTTCCTGATGGCCTTGCAGCTGACGGGGGCGGCCAAGGCGGACAGCATCGCGAACCTTCAGGTGCGGCTGCCCATCGTCGTCATCGGCGGCGGCCTGACCGCCATCGACACGGCAACGGAGGCGCTGGCCTACTACCCCGTGCAGGTCGAAAAGTTCCTGTCCCGGTACGAAGCGCTCTCAGTCGAGAAGGGCGAGGCCGCCGCCCGCGCCCGCTGGACGCCCGAGGAAGCCGCGCTGGCCGACGAGTTCCTGGCCCATGCCCGCGCCATCCGCGCGGAACGCGCCGCGGCGGCGGAGGAAGGCCGGGAGGCGCGCATCCTTCCGCTTCTGCAACACTGGGGCGGATCGACCATCGCCTACCGCCGCCGCCTGATCGACAGCCCCAGCTACACCCTGAACCACGAGGAGGTGGCGCACGGCCTCGCCGAGGGCATCCGCTTCCTGGAATCCGCCACCCCGCGCGGCGTGGAGATCGACGAGACCGGGGCCGCCCAAGCCATCCACCTCGCCATCAACCCCGCCGGGCCGGACGGGGTGGTGGCACCCGCCGCCGTGGACGCGCGCATCCCCGCCCGCACCATCCTGGTCGCCGCCGGCACCCAGCCCAACACCGTGCTCGCCCGCGAGGAGCCGGACTGGATCGAACTGGACGGCCGGACCTTCCGCGCCATCGACGAGGACGGCACCCCCGTGACGCCGGAACGCCTGTGCAAACCGTCGCAGGCCCGCGTGCTGATGGCGAAGGCGCCGGACGGCCGCTATCTCAGCTTTTTCGGTGACCTGCACCCGTCCTTCGCCGGCAACGTGGTGAAGGCGATGGGCGGGGCGAAGCAGGGTTACCCGGTGGTCAGCCGCGCGCTGGCCCGCCGCGCCCCCTCCGCCGTTCCGGCCGCGGAGCTGGTCCGGCGCCTGAACGCCGATCTGCGCCCCGTCGTCCATCAGGTCGCCCGCCTCACCCCGACCATCGTGGAGGTGGTGGTAAAAGCCCCGGCCGCCGCACGTCGTTTCGAACCCGGACAGTTCTACCGCCTGCAGAATTTCGAAACGCTGGCGCAGCGCTTCGACGGAACGACCCTCGCCATGGAGGGCTTGGCCCTGACCGGCGCCTGGGTGGACAAGGACGCCGGGCTGCTGTCCATGATCGTGCTGGAGATGGGCGGCTCGTCCGACCTCTGCGCCTTCCTGAAGCCGGGCGACCCGGTGGTCGTCATGGGGCCGACCGGCACCCCGACCGAGATTCCGGAGGGCGAAACGGTCTGCCTCGTCGGCGGCGGGCTCGGCAACGCGGTGCTGTTCTCCATCGGGCAGGCCTGCCGGGCGCGCGGGTCCAGGGTCGTCTACTTCGCCGGATACAAGCGGATCGAGGATCGTTACAAGACCGAACAGATCGAGGCCGCCGCCGACCGCGTGATCTGGTGCTGCGACGAGGCCCCCGGCTTCACCCCCACCCGCCCCGGCGACCGGACGTTCGTCGGCAACATCGTGGAGGCCATGCGCGCCTACGCCGCCGGGGACCTCGGCGCCATGGACATCCCCTTGAGCGCTGTGGACCGCATCGTCGCCATCGGCTCCGACCGGATGATGGCGGCAGTGGGAGCCGCCCGCCACAGCGTGCTGAAGCCGTTCCTGAAGCCGGACCACGTCGCCATCGGCTCCATCAACTCCCCCATGCAATGCATGATGAAGGAGATCTGCGCCCAGTGCCTGCAACGGCACACCGACCCGGTGACGGGGCAGGAAACGGTGGTCTTCTCCTGCTTCAACCAGGACCAGACCCTCGACCGTGTGGACTTCGCCAACCTGAACCAGCGCCTGCGGCAGAACGCCGTGCAGGAGAAGCTGACCGCCCAGTGGATCGACCGCTGCCTGCGGCAGGTTGGGGCGAGGCGTTCCTGACGTTGGGTCGCGCTTCGCTTGACCCAACCTACTGCGACGCGCATCCGGCCATAAGTCGGGGGCCGTAGGTTGGGTTAAGCGCCAGCGCAACCCAACGTCAGACGCCTCACTGCCAGCGGAACTCGGCGGCGACGAAGCGCGTCTCGCCCGGCGTGATCAGCTTTTGCGTCGCCAGCTTCACCGAGTGCAGCTTGCCGTCCAGGTTGGCCTGCCAGAAGGTCAGGAAGCGGCGCAGAACCGGGTAGTCCGGTGCCAGATCCAGGTCCTGCCAAAGATAGCTCTGCAGCAGCTTGGGGTGATCCGGCATGTGGTACAGGATCTCCGCCGTGGTCAGGCGATAGTCGCGAAGCTGAAGACCCAGATTGGCCATGCGCTGCCTCCATAACGGTGGAACCGGTGGCACTCTCCCGCGCGTCCTTCGTGACTCTTTTGCGAAAGTGTGCCTGCGATTCCAACAACGGGCAACGAAGAAAATTGTTTCCTTTCAATGCATTAGCAGCCATCACCCCCGACTGCTGCCAGACATTTGAGCCGATTGCGCGCACGACCCTCTTGAATCGTATCGAGAGCTCGATTAGCTGTCTGGCACTCACCGGGGGAGAGTGCTAACACCCGAACCCGGACCTGCATTCCATTTAATAAGCCTTTCGAGGAGGCATCCCCATGAAGTTCCGTCCGCTGCACGACCGCGTCGTCGTCAAGCGTCTGGAGTCCGACACCAAGACCAAGGGCGGGATCATCATTCCCGACACCGCGAAGGAAAAGCCCCAGGAGGGCCAGGTGATCGCGGTGGGTCCGGGTTCCCGTGACGAGAGCGGCAAGGTCGTTGCGCTCGACGTGAAGGCTGGCGACCGCATCCTGTTCGGCAAGTGGTCGGGCACCGAGGTGAAGATCGAGGGCGAGGATTTCCTGATCATGAAGGAATCCGACATCATGGGCGTTATCGAGGCCTAAGTCTCCGCCCGCCGCAATCGATCAACCCGAATTCAGAGGAAGTGAGCAATGGCTGCCAAGGAAGTTAAGTTCTCCGCTTCGGCGCGCGAGAAGATGCTGCGCGGCGTTGACATTCTGGCCGACGCCGTGAAGGTCACGCTGGGTCCGAAGGGCCGCAACGTCGTCATCGAGAAGTCCTTCGGCGCTCCGCGCATCACCAAGGACGGCGTCTCGGTCGCCAAGGAAATCGAACTGTCCGACAAGTTCGAGAACATGGGCGCCCAGATGGTCCGCGAGGTCGCCTCGAAGACCAACGACCTGGCCGGTGACGGCACCACCACCGCGACCGTTCTGGCCCAGGCCATCGTCCGCGAGGGCGTGAAGTCGGTCGCCGCCGGCATGAACCCGATGGACCTGAAGCGCGGCATCGACCTCGCCGTCGAGACCGTCGTGAACGACATCCGCGGCCGCGCCAAGAAGGTGACGACCAACGACGAGATCGCCCAGGTCGGCACCATCTCCGCCAACGGCGAAGCCGAGATCGGCAAGATGATCGCCCAGGCCATGGAGAAGGTCGGCAACGAGGGCGTCATCACGGTTGAAGAGGCCAAGAGCCTGGAGACCGAGCTGGACGTCGTCGAGGGCATGCAGTTCGACCGCGGCTACCTGTCGCCGTACTTCATCACCAACGCCGACAAGATGATCGCGGAGCTGGACAGCCCGTACATCCTGCTGCACGAGAAGAAGCTGTCGGGTCTGCAGGCCCTGCTGCCGGTCCTGGAGGCCGTCGTGCAGTCCTCGCGTCCGCTGCTGATCATCGCCGAGGACGTCGAGGGCGAGGCCCTGGCGACCCTGGTCGTGAACAAGCTGCGTGGCGGCCTGAAGGTCGCCGCCGTGAAGGCCCCGGGCTTCGGTGACCGCCGCAAGGCGATGCTGGAAGACATGGCCATCCTGACCGGCGGCCAGGTCATCAGCGAAGACCTCGGCATCAAGCTCGAGAACGTCACCATCGAGATGCTGGGCACCGCCAAGAAGGTCGTGATCTCCAAGGAGAACACCACGATCGTCGACGGCGCCGGCTCGGCCGACGACATCCAGGGCCGCATCGCCCAGATCAAGGCGCAGATCGAGGAGACCACCTCGGACTACGACCGCGAGAAGCTGCAGGAGCGTCTGGCGAAGCTGGCCGGCGGCGTGGCCGTCATCCGCGTCGGTGGCGCCACCGAAGTCGAGGTGAAGGAGCGCAAGGACCGCGTTGACGACGCCATGCACGCCACCCGCGCCGCGGTGGAAGAGGGCATCGTCGCCGGCGGCGGCACCGCCCTGCTGTACGCCACCAAGGCCCTGGACGCCCTGAAGCCGTCGAACGACGAGCAGCGCGTCGGCATCGAGATCATCCGCCGCGCCCTCCAGGCTCCGGTCCGTCAGATCGCCTACAACGCGGGCACCGACGGTTCGATCGTGGTCGGCAAGCTGCTGGACCAGGCCGACGCCAACTTCGGCTACGACGCCCAGAAGGGCGAGTTCACCGATCTGGTGAAGGCCGGCATCATCGACCCGGTGAAGGTGGTTCGCACCGCCCTGCAGGACGCGGCCTCGATCGCCGGCCTGCTGATCACCACCGAGGCGATGATCGCCGAGAAGCCGGAGAAGAAGGCTGCTCCGGCCGGCATGCCGGGTGGCATGGACGACATGGGCGGCATGGGCTTCTAATCGAAGTCCACGTCTCTCAGGACGTTTGCGGAAAGGGCGGTCCCTCGGGGCCGCCCTTTTCCTTTGCGGGGTTCATGCGGCGGCGCGCGCCGCCTGGGTGCGGCCGTCGTATCCCCAATCGCCCGCCGCCACCTCGCGCACCACGACGTAGGTCGCCTCCGGCAGGCCCGGAAGATGGCGCTTCAGCAGCGCCATGGCGCCCTCGACGAAGGCGGCCTTTTCGGACGGTGTGTTGGTGCCGGCGGTGATGAAGGCCTCCAACTGGGCCGCGGCCTCGACCGCCGCCCCGCCGATGGTCCAACACCCGTCCGGCCGCTCGACCAGAACGGCGGTGACCTCCCGCCGCTTGCCGAGCGTCGTCGCGATGAGATCCGTGGCGCCGAGCGCGAGTGCATGCCGTGTGTCCGGCGTCAGGTCGGCGTCGCGAAGCGTGATGCGGATGAAGGGCATAGTGTCGTCTCCGGTTTTGAAGGGGTGTCTCAGAGACTGCCGTTGCGTCGGCCCGAAGAAAAATTAATAATTTGGCTGCGTTCCATATGCGTGGATTATGGATGTGAGGCGTGAAATCCCGCTCGACCTGATCCGCTCCTTCGTCGCGGTGGCCGATACCGGCACCGTCACCCGTGCGGCGGATCGCGTCGGCCGCACGCAGCCGGCTGTCAGCCTGCAACTGCAACGCTTGCAGGATCTGGTCGGCCGTCCGTTGCTGGAGCGCGACGGGCGCCTGCTGCGCCTGACCACGGCGGGGGAGCTGTTCCTGGCGCACGCGCGCCGCCTGCTCGACACCCACGACGGGATGGTGGTGGCGCTGGAGGCGGAACCGCTGACCGGTCCGGTGCGGATCGGTGTGGTCCAGGACGTGGCCGACACGTTGCTGGCCGGTGTGCTCGCCCGCTTCGCCCGAAGCCACCCGCAGGCGACGCTGGAGGTGCAGGTGGCCGGATCCCGCGCGCTGGAGGAGGCGGTGGCGCGCGGCCGGCTTGACCTTGCGCTCGTGGTCAGCCCCGACGCGACCGGTACCGACGGGGAGCCGTTCCCCGGCCGCCGGCCGATGCTGTGGCTCGGCGATCCGGCCCTGGCAGCGCGCGACCCGCTGCCGCTGGTCCTGCTCGACCCGCCCTGCCGGTTCCGCGACGCTGGGCTGGCCGCGCTGGAGGCTGCCGGGCGGACGTGGCGCATGGCCGTCACCACCCCCAGCTTGTCCGGCTTGAAGGCGGCGGTGCGCGCCGGCCTTGGCGTCACCTGCCGGACCTCGGCGCTGAGCGGCGAGGGGATCGCCGCGATCCCGGCGGGCATGCTGCCGCCGTTGCCCGGCGTGTCCTATGCGCTGGTGAAGGGCCGTCTGTCCGCGCCGGCGGACCTGTTGTCCGGCATGATCGCCGAGGCGTTCCAGGCGCCGTTTCCCGTGCCACCCTGACGGAATAGCCCGCCACCTCGGTCGCGATGGTTCCGCCGAGGCGTGGTTAGCACGGTTGGCTGCCCGCTCCCCATGCCGGGGCGGGCCTGATCACCGTTCAGGGAAAACGCGATGGCTAAGAATCCGAACCAGCCCAATCCGGGCAAGGGCGCATCATCGGGAGATGCGGAGCGCGTTCTGACCAACCGCCAGGGCCACCCGATCACCAACAACCAGTCGCAGCGCACCGTCGGCAGCCGTGGCCCGGCCACGCTGGAGAACTACCAGTTCCTGGAGAAGATCACCCACTTCGACCGCGAGCGCATCCCGGAGCGCGTCGTGCACGCCCGCGGCTTCGTCTGTTACGGCGAGTTGGAGGCGACCGGGAAGATCGGCGACGAGCCCGCCTCCACATACACGCGCGCCAAGCTGTTCCAGCAGGCGGGGAAGAAGACGCCGCTCGCCATCCGCTTCTCCACCGTCATCGGCGGCCGCGATTCGTCGGAGGTGGCGCGCGACCCGCGCGGCTTCGCGGTGAAGTTCTACACGGAGGAGGGCAACTGGGATCTGGTCGGCAACAACCTCGCGGTCTTCTTCATCCGTGACGCCATCAAGTTCCCGGACGTCATCCACAGCCTGAAGCCGGACCCCATCACCTTCCGGCAGGAGCCGAACCGCATCTTCGACTTCATGAGCCAGACGCCGGAATCCATGCACATGCTGACGCACCTGTTCAGCCCGCGCGGGATCCCGGCCAGCTACCGGCACATGGAAGGCTTCGGCGTGAACACCTACAAGATGGTGAACGCGCAAGGCGGCACCGTGCTGGTCAAGTACCACTTCCACCCGCGCTGTGGCATCGCCAGCCTGACGGCGGAGGAGGCGGCCAAGGTGCAGGGGCAGGATCTCGGCTCCGCTTCCAAGGATCTCTTCGAGGCCATCGAGCGCGGCGACCACCCGCAGTGGGACATGTACGTCCAGATCATGGAGGACCACGATCACCCCGAACTCGACTGGGACCCGCTGGACGACACCAAGATCTGGCCGGAAAAGGATTTCCCCCTGCGACACGTCGGCGTCATGACGCTGAACCGCAACGTCGAGGATTTCTTCAACGAGAACGAGCAGATCGCCATGGGCACCGGCGTGCTGGTGGACGGGCTCGACTTCTCCGACGACAAGATGCTGGTGGGGCGGACCTTCTCCTACTCCGACACGCAGCGTTACCGGGTGGGGACGAACTACCTGCAACTGCCCGTGAACCAGGCGAAGGGGGCGAAGGTCGCCACCAACCTGTCCGGCGGGCAGATGTCCTTCGGCCGCGACCTGGCACCCGGCCAGAACCCGCACATCAACTTCGAACCGTCCATCCACAACGGCCTGCGCGAGAACCCGCGCGAGGAGCCGAACAACCCGCCGGACATCCACGGTCGCCTGACCCGCAGCGTGATCGAGCGCCGCAACGACTATGTCCAGGCGCGTGGCCGCTACTGCACGATGATGGATTGGGAACGCGACGATCTGGTGCTGAACCTCGGCACCCTGCTGTCGCAATGCGAACGCGACGTGCAGGAACGGATGCTCTGGCACCTGTTCCTCGTCCACGACGATTATGGCAGCCGCGTCGCCGGGATGCTGGGCATGACGGCCGACGACGTGAAGCACCTTCAGCCGCTGCCCAAGCAGGTGCTGACCGACGAGGACCAGCGCCGGCTGAAGAGCCTGGGCAAGAACGGCGACAAGATCGACCCGACCGTCTGGGGCCAGTGGACCAGCTCCGTCAAGAACCACAAGGCCACCGCCCAGGAGGTGCTGGGCGGCATGCGCGGCGGTTCGGCGCAGTCGATGGCCGGCAAGGCTGCGGAGTGATCCGATGAGAGGGCGGCGGGCACGCCGCCGCCCTTTTCCCTTACCCTTCCCGTCCGACGGTCTGGATCACCTCGAACCCTTCGAACTCCGGCGGGCCGAGGTACAGCGGCTTGCGCTCGCCGGCCCCGCGGTGGGCCATGCGGAAGGCCTCCGACCGGGTCCAGTCCAGGAAATGCTGCTCCGACGCCCACACGGTGTGGGAGGAATAGAGCCGGTGGTCGTCTCGCCGGGGGCCGCGCAGCATGTGGAATTCGATGAATCCCGGAACCGTGTTCAGGTGGACCTCGCGGTTCAGCCACAGATCCTCGAAATCCTGCTCCGCGTCCGGCCGGACCTTGAACCGGTTCATGGCGATGTACATGGCGAAAGCTCCTTCCAACTCGAAACCCATGGCTTCAGACAGATAGCCTTCATCATACGGGCAGACAGGGACGACCCGCCGCCTTTTCGTGACGGTCTTGACAAACGTGCCCGGCGGGATTGCCCTGTTTCCGAACCGATGGAGGAACCGCCATGCCCGACCGCGCCGCCGCCTGGCTCCGCCAATCCGAACACGATCTCGTGCACGCGCGCTACGCGCTGGACGGCGGCATGCACGATTGGGCCTGCCTCGCGGCGGCCGGGGCGGCGGACAAGGCCATCAAAGCGGCCCTCGTCCTGCGCGGCGGGCCGGTGCTGGGCGGGCAGAACCTGCTGATGCTGCTGGCCCGCTTCCGGGAGGAGGGCGGCAGCGTTCCGGACGGGCTGTTCGACGACGCGCGGGAGCTGATGGAGGACATCGCCATCACCGTGGGGCAGAGCTGCTTCAACGGCATCGCCCCCTTCGAACTGATGTCCCGCGCCCAGGCCGAAGGCGCCATCGCCGCAGCGGACCGGCTGCGCCGTCACATGGCGGATTTCTGCCACGGCACGCCGACGCTGTCTGAATGATCGCTGCGGCGTGAACCTGAAGCTGCTAAGAGGGTTCTTTCACCATGACCCAAACCCGGCCGCGCGGGCGGATCGGGCCTGGGCCATGGTGCCGACGACCACTTGAGAAAGAGGACCCCACGATGTCGACTCTCCACAAGCAAGCCATGGACGCGGTCCTTCAGGCCGCCTCGCACGACATCGTTGGAACGCTCCAGGAGCGGGGCGTCACCGACAAGCACAGCGAGGAAGGCGACCTCGCCGTGCTCGACGTCGCGATCCTGCACGCCTACCGCATCTTCATGCGCATCTGCGAGGAGAACGGGCTGGAGGTGGACGCGGGCTACTTCGCCGACATGGCGAACGACCTCGCCGACGAGGTGGCCCAGGAGGAAGAGCAGGACTGACCGGCGACCGGTCACCCCGATGCGGTTAGGGTCATTACGATGATCCTAACCGCATCGGCAGAAAAGCGCTCAGACGCACAAAAGCGCACGTCATCCATTAAGATCATCGCGCAGCGCCTAATTTCCAACCCTCTGTTCTTGCGCGAAAAGTCAGGACATCCGTGAACCCGATGCCGTTGCCGAGCCAATCGCCCGTGACCGACTCCCTGGACAAGCCCATCGACGTTGCCGTGATCGGGGCTGGGCCGGCGGGGCTCATGGCGGCGGAGGTGATCGCCGCGGCCGGCCGCTCGGTTGCCGTCTTCGATCAGATGCCGACCCCCGCGCGCAAGCTGCTGCTGGCCGGGCGCGGCGGGCTGAACCTCACCCACTCCGAACCGCTGGACGCCTTCACCGCCCGCTATGGCGAACAGGCCGGTCGCTTCGCGGAACTGCTGGCCGGCTTCTCCCCGGCGGACCTGCGCGCTTGGGCGGCGGGGCTGGGGATCGAGACCTTCGTCGGCTCCAGCGGGCGCGTCTTCCCGGTGCAGATGAAGGCGTCCACGCTGGTGCGCGCGTGGCTCCGCCGGCTGGACGGTCTGGGCGTGACGCTGCACAGCCGGCACCGCTGGCTCGGCTGGGATGGGGAGGGGCGCTTGCACTTCCGCCAAGCCGACGGCACGGAAACGGTCGTTGCCCCGCGCGCCACCGTGCTGGCGCTGGGCGGGGCGAGCTGGCCGCGCACCGGCTCCGACGGCGCCTGGACGGAGCTGCTGGCCGGGCGCGGCGTGGACATCGCGCCGCTGCGCCCGTCCAACATGGGCTTCGAGGTGCCCTGGTCCGATCACCTGCGCGAACGCTTCGCGGGTGAGCCGGTCAAGAGCGTCGGCCTCGCCTTCGGCGACCGGCGGCTGAAAGGCGAGTTCGTCATCACCGAAACCGGCATCGAGGGCGGCGCCGTCTACGCCCTCAGCGCCCCCCTGCGCGACGCCGTCGAGCGCGACGGCTGGGCCACCCTGACCATCGACCTGCTGCCCGATGTGCCGGAGGCGGAGGTGGTGAAGCGCCTGCGCCGGCGCGGGTCGGAATCGCTGTCCACCTTCCTGAAGAAGACCTTCTCCCTGACCGGCCCCCGCGCCGCCCTGCTGCGCGAATTCGCCCCGGCGTCCGACCTGCACGACCCGGCGGCGCTGGCCCGGCAGATCAAGGGCCTGTCCATGGTGCTGACCGGCATCCGCCCCATCGACCGCGCCATCTCCACCGCCGGCGGTATCCGATTCGCCGAGGTGGACGGCGCGCTGATGCTGACCCGCCTGCCGGGCACCTTCGTCGCCGGCGAGATGCTGGACTGGGAAGCGCCCACCGGCGGCTACCTCCTCCAGGGCTGCTTCGCGATGGGGGTGACGGTGGGGAAGGGCGTGCTGGGGTATCTGACGCGGGTCTCCTCCTTTGATCTTTAGTGATTCGTCTCTGGGAAAACCTATCGCGCCCTCTCTCGCCTTGATTGTAGCTCCGAAAATAGGCGATCAACGGTTTGCCAAATGGTTTCGCCGTTTCGTTGTTCGGAAGTTACAAACCTATGGGCGGCATTACCGACGTTGAGCGTAAACCGCGTACGCCTAGGAGCATTTGTGCGCAGTGTTGCCATAGCTAGTTCAACACTTCTCAGCCTAAGATTAAGAGCGCGTGCAATATCCTCTGAAGAATGTCCTTGCTTGGCTAGTCTTCTGACATGACTCGCTTGGTCGCGCGTAAGATCGTCCCTTGGCCGGAGATGGCGAGTTCGGGGTGCTTCAGTAAATGGCCCTTGTGGTGGAGTGCTGGAGATTCGAGTCATGTCTACCGCCGCTTTGGTCTGCACGATGGCTGCTAACCAGAGCATATGGGAGAGGAAAAAGTCGTATGGAACCTCTAGGGTTGGTCAATATTGTCGCAGTTACCACTCGAGCGTTCGTTTGAAGTCTAACGGTTCTTTTTCAAGCGACGAAACAATCGTTTTCACCGCATGTGGTTGCCGTAGTCGTATTGGACCTTCGGCGCGCTGCCGGTGACGGGGCCGCCGCCGGTCAGCTTCTCGATCAGCGACCCGATGCCGCCGCCCGACGAGGACGCCGGAGCGGCTTGGGCGGCGCGGGTCGGCTCCGCCGTGGGGGTGCCGGCGGCGACGTAGGCGGGGGCGCCCTCCAGGCCCGGCAGGGGGCGGGGCGGCTTGCCGGCGTGGGCGTCCATCATGAAGCCCTGCCACAGTTTGGCCGGCAGGGTGCCGCCGGTCACCTTCTTCATCTCGTCGTTGTTGTCGTTGCCCAGCCACACGCCGGCCACCAGATCGGCGGTGAAGCCGACGAACCAGGCGTCGTGGTAGTCCTGCGTCGTGCCGGACTTGGCCGCCGCCGGGCGGTCGAGCTTGGCGGACTTGCCGGTGCCGTACTCGATGACGCCCATCATCATGCGGGCGAGCTGCACCGCATGGGCCGGGTCCACCACGGGGGAGGAGCCGCCGGCCTGCCGCCGGTACAGCACGTTGCCGTCGCGGTCGCGGATCTCGGCGATGGCGTAGGGCCAGACCGGCGCGCCGCGGTTGGCGATGCCGGCGTAGGCGCGGGTCAGCTCCAGCAGCGACACCTCGCTGGTGCCCAGCGCCAGCGACAGGTCCTTGCCCAGCGGCGACCCGATGCCGAGGTCCGCCGCCACCTTGCGCACCCGCTCCACCCCCACCCGCTCGATGATGCGGACGGTCGCGGTGTTGGAGGAATGGGCGAGCGCCGTCGCCATGCTGATGGTGCCGCGGAACTTGCCGTCGTAGTTGCCGGGGCTCCAGGTGCCGATGCGGACGGGGGCGTCCTCCACCGGGCTGTCGGGGGACCAGCCGGCCTCCAGCGCCGCCAGATAGACGAAGGGCTTGAAGGAGGAGCCGGGCTGGCGCAGCGCCTTGGTGGCCCGGTTGAACTCGCTGTTGTCGTAGTCGCGGCCGCCGACCAGCGCGCGCACCGCGCCGTCGGGGGTCATGGCGACCACCGCGCCCTGGCGCACGTTGGCGGCGGCGCCGGGACCGGTCAGGATCTCCTCCAGCCGCTGCTCGGCGGAACGTTGCAGCTTCAGGTCCAGCGTGGTGCGGACGACCACGTCGCCGTGGTCCGGGCCGATGAATCCCGCCACGAGGTCCGTCACCCAGTCGGCGAAATAGCGGCCGTCGCCGCCCGGCTTGCGGCGCGGGGCGGGCGGGGTGTTGCGCGCCACCTCCAGGTCCTGCGTGGTGATGAAGCCGGCGTCGGCCATGGCGCCCAGCACCACGCGGGCACGCTCCGCCGACTCGTCGGGGTTGGAGGTCGGGGAATAGCGCGACGGCGCCTTCAGCAGGCCGGCGATGATCGCCGCCTCGCGCAGGTCCACCTGGGTTGCGGGCTTGCCGAAATAGGTGCGGGACGCCGCGTCCACGCCGAAGGTTCCGGCGCCCAGATAGACGCGGTTCAGATAGGCGGTGAGGATCTGGTCCTTGGTGAAGCGGTGCTCCAGCCACAGCGCCAGCATGGCCTCCTGCACCTTGCGCTTCATCGACTTCTCGGGCGTCAGGAACAGGTTCTTGGCGAGCTGCTGGGTGATGGTGGACCCGCCCTGCGCCGCCCGGCCGCTGCGCCAGTTCACGTAGAAGGCGCGCGCCAGACCGATGGGATCGACGCCGAAGTGGGAGTAGAAGCGCCGGTCCTCGATGGCCAGCACCGCGTTCACCAGATGGGGCGGCAGGTCCTTCACGCTCAGCGTCGTGCCGTACAGGTCGCCGAAGCGCGCGAACTCCGTGCCGTCGGCCGCCAGCACCGTGACGGAGGCGCGGCGCTCGAACTGCGCGACCTTGGAGATGTCCGGCAGGTCCAGCGCGAACCACGCCAGCACCAGCCCGACGACGATGCCGGCCCACACGCCGGCCACCAGCGCCGCGTTGACCAGCCGGCCGAGGATCGACCGGCCCCCGCCGGATTTCCCCCCACCGGAGTTTGACGGCTGGCGCGGCGGCTTGGCCGGCTTGGGGGGCTTCGGCGGCTTGGCGGCCTTGGGCGGTTTCGGCGCGCGTTCGGGCAGCTTGGGGAGCTTCGGCAGCTTGGGACGCAGGGCCGGCTCCTCGCCGCTCGTCTGCACGGGGCGCGGCCCCGGAAAGAGTTCAACCGGTCGATCGTTGCTCACGGCGCGGTCCCAACTCCCAAAGATAGCCCAGTGACATCCTCAGTTGCGTCCTATACGCCCGCGGCCCCTTGTCCCGAAAGAGCGCCTGCGAAAGGGATAAGATTTGTCTTAGAACCGTTGCAGATGGATGACGGGGGTGGAAGAAAACGGCACCTGAACTGTTGTCCTGTTGAATAAGCGTTGACGAAGCGGAGTTGCTGTCGATGTCGAAGCCCCTCACCGTGACCATCCCCCACCAGCTTGGCCGCGACGAGGCGAAGAGGCGCCTGTCGGAGGGCATGGGGCAGGCCAAGTCCTATCTCAGCGCGGTGGCGACCAGCATGGACGACCACTGGACCGACGACCGGATGGACTTCCGCGTCGTGGCGATGGCACAGACCGTCACCGGCTACATCGACGTGCGCGACGATTGCGTCAACGTGGAGGTCCAGCTGCCCTGGGCGCTTGGCCTGTTGGCGAACAAGGTGAAAGACCGGCTCCAGCAGCAGGGCACGCTGATGCTGGAGAAGAAGTGACCGGCTGATGGACGCGTAGGTTGGGTTGAGCGCCAGCGAAACCCAACACACCTTGGGTGGCGAGCCTGTTGGGTTGCGGCTGCGCCTTAACCCAACCTACGGGCCTTAAGAGCCGATCAGCCCGTGCTTCTTCAGAAAACCGCGAAGCTGATGGTAGCCAAGCCCCAGCGCCTGCGCGGTCTGGCGCTGGTTGAAGCGGTGGCGTTCCAGCGCGTCGCGCAGCAGGCCCGATTCGAAGACGCGGACCGCCTCCTGGAAATCGTTCGGCGGGGGCGCTTCCGTCACCGGCGGCGGTGAGGCCGGCTGCGGCGCTGGCGCGGCGGGGCGCCAGGACGAGGCGAAGGGATCCAGCGCGATCTCCTCCACCGGACCGTCCGGGTCGGCGGCGGCGACGGAGCGCTCCACCGCGTTGCGCAGCTCGCGCACGTTGCCCGGCCAGTCGTGGCCGAGAAGCTGGTCGAGCGCCTGCGGCGTGAAGCCGGGGAACAGGGGGCGTCCCAGCTCGCGCACCATGCCCAGCGCGAAATGCTCGGCCAGCAGGGGGATGTCCTCCCGCCGGGCGCGCAAGGGGGGCAGGGTCACCACGTCGAAGGCCAGACGGTCCAGCAGGTCAGCGCGGAAGCGGCCGGCCTCGGCCAGCGCCGGCAGGTCGGCGTTGGTGGCGCCGATCACCCGCACGTCCACCGTCTGCGTCCGCCCGCCGACCCGCTCGATCTCCCCATACTCCACGGCGCGCAGCAGCTTTTCCTGCACGGCGGGGCTGGCGGTGGCGATCTCGTCCAGGAACAGGGTGCCGCTGTCGGCCTGCTCGATGCGGCCGATCTGGCGGCGCACCGCGCCGGTGAAGGCCCCGGCCTCGTGGCCGAACAGCTCCGAATCCAGCAGGGTTTCGGGCAGGGCGGCGCAGTTCACTTTGACGAAGGGCCGGTCCCAGCGGCGCGACAGGTAATGCAGGCGGGCGGCGATCAGCTCCTTGCCGGTGCCGCGCTCCCCGATGATCAGCAAAGGCCGCTCCAGCGGCGCCACACGGGAGACGTGGGCGAGGGCGGCGTGGAAGGCGGGAGACTCGCCCAGCAGCGGGGGCGGGGTTGCGGTCATGGCGTAATCGGCGAACAGTTCGCGGATTTCATGAAGGTATCGCGAAAGCAGCGAACCGCCAAGAGCGGCGACGCTGTCGGAAGTCCAGGAATGCCAAAGCTTCGCGGCCTTTCGTCGGTTTGGCACGCGCCTTGCCAATGGAGGGGCAAGGCATGGAGACCAGCATGAGCCAACGCTACAGCCACTACCGCCACCGCTACGACCGCGAGGCCCGCCCCGTCGTGGAGCGCGTCCGCGCCTACCTCAGCACCCGCCCGACCGAGAGCTGGGTATTCTTCGCCGCCGGCCTTCTGGTCGCGACGATCCTTGGCTGACGAATAAGGGACCAATCCCCATGAGCATCTTTTCGCGCCTGACCGACATCGTGCAGTCCAACATCAACGCGCTGCTCGACCGCGCGGAAGACCCGGAGAAGCTGATCCGGCTGATCATCCAGGAGATGGAGGACACGCTCGTCGAGGTCCGCTCCTCCACGGTGAAGATCATCGCCGAGAAGAAGGAGATCGAACGCCGCGCCGCCAACCTGAACCGCGAGCGCGACGACTGGGACCGCAAGGCCGAGACCGCGCTGACCCACAACCGCGAAGACCTCGCCCGCGAGGCGCTGAAGGCCAAGTCCCGGGCCGCCGAGGAGGCGGACGTCCTGGCGCAGCAGCTCGCCCAGGTCGAGGAGGCGCTGTCCAAGGCCAACGACGACATCGGGCGCCTTCAGCTCAAGCTGACCGACGCGAAGAACCGCGAAAAGGCCCTGGTCGCCCGCACCAACACCGCCGCCAACCGCGTGCGCGTCCGCACCACCCTGCACGACGAGCGCATCAACGACGCCTTCGCCCGCTTCGAGCAGGTGGAACGCAACCTCGACGAGATGGAAGGCCGCGCGGAGTCCTTCGACATCGGCCGCACCAAGTCGCTGACCGAGGAGATCGCCGAGCTGGAATCCGACAAGAAGGTCCAGGACGAACTGGCCGCCCTGAAGGCCCGCATCGCGCAGCGCCGCGCGGGCTGAGCGGGATCGTCCTAATCCCCTCGCCCGCCTCCGGCTCTCAGCGAATGCCGAAGGCATTCGCCTGACGCCGTCAGCGCAAGCTTCGCTTGCGCGAGAGGCGGGAGAGGGAAGGGGCCCACGCCAAAGGCGTGGGAAGGGTGAGGGCAAGGTTTACC
The DNA here is from genome assembly GCF_053470405.2 of Azospirillum mesophilum. Classification (NCBI taxonomy): domain Bacteria; kingdom Pseudomonadati; phylum Pseudomonadota; class Alphaproteobacteria; order Rhodospirillales; family Azospirillaceae; genus Azospirillum; species Azospirillum mesophilum. The sequence continues at coordinate 6,981 of NZ_JBPXMQ020000023.1, read as the reverse complement.
CGAGAATCCAGGGCATGCAGTCTCAGGTTTCTAGGAACAACCTTGCCCTCACCCTCCCGCTTCGCGGGCCCCTCCCTCTCCCAGCGGGGCTGGGCGAGGGTATCTCTCAACGAAGAAAAGGGCTGACCCTTGATGAGCGGTTTCGGCTTCGTGCTCGCGGTGCTGTTCATGACCGTGGTGGCGCCGCTGTGGATCATCTTCCACTACATCACCAAATGGCGCTCGCAGCGCGGGCTGTCCGCGCAGGACGAGCGGCTGCTGGCCGAGCTGTGGGAGATCGCCAACCGGCTGGAAGGCCGCATTCATGCGCTGGAACGGGTGCTCGACGCCGAGGCCCCGAACTGGCGCAACAAGATCTAACCGGACAGGAGAGGTTCCGATGGACCGCTCGTCGCTTTACGACTCGCCCAACCCGCACCGGCTCTACCGTGAACCGCAGAACGGCGTGGTGGCTGGGGTGTGCGCGGGGGTCGCCGACTATTTCGGCGTGCAGCCCGTGCTGGTGCGGCTGGCCTTCGCGATCGGCCTGTTCTTCTTCGCGCCGCCGCTGGTCCTGGCCTATGTGATCGCGGTGCTGGCGCTGCCGGTGAAGCCGCCGCAGCTCTACCGCACCGCGGACGAGGAGGCCTTCTGGCGCGGCGTGACGATCAAGCCCGACCGGACCCTGGCCGGCCTGACGCAACGCTTTCGCGACTTCGAGAAGCGCGTGGGAAGCCTGGAAGCCTACGTCGCCTCCAAGGAGTTCGAACTCAACCGCGCGATCCGCGACCTCGACCGTTAAAATCGGGGCCGTTAGGAATCAAGGCTCGCAACCGCCCGTGGGGACGGTTGCCGTCACGAACCAGCGCTGGGGATCAGCGCTGGCGACGACGGTCCCGGCTGCGGATGCGCACCGGCTTCATGGCCGGACGGGCCGCGGCGATACCGGCGAGGGCCGCAGCCATCGCGCCAACCAGCACAACCAGATCGAGATCCATCACGGCTCCTCCGCTTGTCGTCACCAGTGTGACCCAACTAAGAGGCACATGGTAGCGAAAAGAGATGATGACAACCGTCCGGGGGGCAAAAGCCCGCCGCTGTGGTAGCTCCAACCGTCAAGATCGGTTCTTTGGCGCCTCAATCGAGGTGCTGCTGGACCGACAGAATGGTGAAGCCCTTGCTTTCGGGGTGGCGCGCGTTGATCTTTTCGCGTGCCTTCTTCTCGTCCAGGCCCCACACCAGGAAACGGCGTCCGCGCTTCCAGCGTTCCAGCGCGTCCTTGTCCAGCTTGTCGTTCACGCGCCGGGCGTAGTCGGGGTTCGCCACCTTCACCACCCAGCCCAGGTCGGCCGGGGTGTGCCGGTCGTCCAGCACATAGATGCGCCGGTCCACCGCGTTGCTCGCCTTCAGGCGCTGCTCCAGATCCTCGCATGCGAACTCGATGGAGGTCTTGCGGCGGCGCATGTCGCGCAGCTCGCGCGCTTGGTGCAGGGTGCCGCGGGCGGCGCGGCGGAGGCGGTCCACCTGCGCGTCCTTGCGCGCGACGGCGTTGGCGATCCGCTCCTCCGCCGTGCGCAGCTGGCGCGTCGCGAGGACCAGCGCGAAGGCCAGCGACGCCAGACCGACCAAGGCCGCGAAGACATAGGCCATGGCGCCCTCAGCTCGCCTTGGCGACGGGATGCGCCGCGTCGCTGGTGTCGTCCGCCGGCCCGTGCGCGACATCCTGGAGCCGCAGCACCACATAGCCGAAGGCCGGCGGGTAGCGCCGCTCGATCTCCGCCCGGGCCACCGGCATGGTGCGCGCCCACACCTCCATGGTCTGGGGCAGCGCCCAGGAGGCGTCGATGAAGGCGTGATGCTTCTGCGCGCCGGAGCCGACATACTTGTTGACGACCTGCGCGATGTAGCAGGGCGTGCCGGCGATCTCCTCCCCCACCAGCCGGACGATCTGGTCGCCCGACTGCTGCGCGTCCTTGATCTGCCGGTCCAGCGCCTGGCGGCGGCGCATCAGGTCGCGGATTTCGTCCTGGACCTTGCGCAGCTCGGCGTCGCGCTGGCCCTTGCGGGCCTCCAGCCCGGTTTCCAGCTTGGCCCGGCGGGCGATCACCTCGCGCACGCCGCCGGTGCCGTACCGCCGCTCGATGGAGCGTTCGCCCAGCACGACCACCAGCTTGCCGATGCCGAAGGCCATGCCGGACAGCGCAAAGGCCGTGAAGAGTGCCTGGGCGTACTCGTTCCACATGGGTCTTGATCTGGATGATTCGCCTGGGACGGTCCCACAGGGGATGCCGAGCGCGTAAGAGGTAATCCAGCAACCCCGGCCGTTCAACGCCTATGTGTGCTCACCAACCGCTTCGCACACTCTGAACAAAAGGGCGAAACGATCCTGCCGGACGCGCGACGCAGTGTTTCATTCGCCCCGCTTCACCCACCGGCAACGCACACGCAATTGCGGCCGGCCTGCTTGGCCTCGTACAGGGCGGCGTCGGCGCGGCGCAGGGTCTGCTCGATGGAAGGCTCGGCGCCGTTCCACTCGGCCACGCCCAGACTGCCGGTGACCGTGACGTGGCGCCCGTCCACGGAAACGGGCGCGCCGGCAATGGCCGCCCGCACGCGCTCGGCGACGATGTGGGCGCCGGGAAGGTCCGTCTCCGGCAGCAGGATCACGAACTCCTCCCCGCCGAACCGGGCGATCTGGTCGGAGGTGCGCAGCGCCCCGCGCGCGCGGGCCACGGCGGTGCGCAGCACCTCGTCGCCGGCCGCGTGCCCGTAGCCGTCGTTCACGGCCTTGAAATGGTCGAGGTCAAGCAGGAAGACACTGAGCCTGCGCCCGTGCCGCCGCGCCCGGCCCAGCTCCGCCGCCGCGAATTCCAGGAAGTGGCGACGGTTCCACACGCCGGTCAGCGGGTCGATGGTGGCCAGCTCCTCCAGCTTGGCGTTGGCCTCTTCCAGCGCGCGGGTGCGCTCGGCGACGCGCGCCTCCAGCGTCTCGTTCGCTTCGCGCAGCCGCTCGTACAGGCTGACGTTGGCGAAGCTGATGGCGATCTTGGAGGCGAAGACCTCGACCAGCCCGCGGTCCACATCGTCCAGCGGCCGGTCGGTGTGGATCCAGGCGGCGACCTCGTGCCCGTCGGGGACGCGGATGAACAGGGTGGTCTCGTTCTGGCCGTAGTGGCTCTGCCGGTCGCGGAAGGCCGTGGCGATGCGGTTGGCGAGGTCCGGCGGGATGTCGGCGCCCGACCGGCCGGCCGCCTCGGCGTAGCAGCCCGCCCCCGCCAGCACATAGAGGGAGTCGTCGCCGCCCGCATCGGATCCGAGCATGCCGCGCTGGGCGCACAGGATGGCGTCGGGCCTGACGTGCAGGAAGGCGGACAGCTGGGTCAGCACGCCCGCCGCGAACTGCTGCATGGAGCGCAGCTCGAACAACCGGTCGGTGGACTGGATGATCTGCTGCAGCCCGCGCCGGTTCGTCTCCAGCGCCACGATGTCCGCATAGGCGCGCAACGCCGCGATGACCGAGGTGAACAGCTTCTGCGCGGTCAGCTCGGTCTTCGATTTGTAGTCGTTGATGTCGTAGGCGACGATCACGTCCTCTTCCGGCGCCTGGCCGGGCTGGCCGGTGCGCAGGATGATGCGGACCGCGTGGTTGCGGAGATCCTCGCGGATGTGGCGGACCAGCCGCAGGCCGGCGTCCTCCGTCTCCATCACCACGTCCAGCAGGATGATGGCGATGTTGGTCTCCGTGCGCAGGATCGCCGCCGCCTCGTCGGCGGACATGGCGCTCAGCAGCGACAGCCGGCGCCCCTTGTAGCGCAGCTTGCTCAGCGCCAGCCGGGTGACCGCGTGCACCTCCGCGTCATCGTCGGCGATCAGGACCGTCCACGGTTCCGCCTCGACCACAGGCGCGGCCGGGAGGGCGTCTTCGTCGGCGAACAGGAAATCGGAGCCCATAACGCGCGTCTGCCGGCTTGTCGCGCCGGGATGCCCGGGCGGGAAGCTCCGCCCTCGACCCCTGCACGGATACGTGGTACTGACCACAATCATTTAGCGGTACATGATGCAACAATTGTTGCGCAACGGGTTCTTTGTCCTGGAAGGGCGATTTCCGTCCTCATCGCTGTTTGTGCACAATCGGTTTGAGCGTGTTCTTTGAGCGTGATCAAGGCGCACCCGGCCCGCGCGCGGCAGAGTGGCCCGTCGGGGTTGGGCACGAATACCGGGAAGGAACGATCAAGGTGTTGAATCGGCGTACGTTTCTCATGGCGATGGGCGGCAGCCTGTCGGTTGGCGCCCTTGCGGTCGCGGTGCGCGGCGCCACAGGCATCGCGTCGGCCGCCGCGGCGGAGGTCAGCGTGTGGAAGTCGCCGACCTGCGGCTGCTGCGAAGGCTGGGTCCGGCACATGCGGGCCGCCGGCTATGCCGTGGTCGTGCAGGATGTGGACGACGTCGACCCCATTAAGGCGCGGCTGGGCGTGCCGGCCTCGCTCCAGTCCTGCCACACCGCCACCGTGGGCGGCTATGTGCTGGAAGGCCACGTCCCCGCCGACAGCGTCGCCCGCCTGCTGCGCGAGCGTCCCGCGGCCAAGGGGCTCGCCGTGCCGGGCATGCCGCAGGGGGCGCCGGGCATGGAGACCGGCGTGAAGGACCCCTACACGGTGGTGCTGTTCGGTGGTGCCGACGGCAATGCGGTGTACGAGCGGCGCTGAGAGGCGGGCCGCCGCTTCCGTTGCAAATCCCCCTACTCCAGCCATAATCCGGGGCCATAATCCGGGAAAAGGTGCCGGTGGAGGGGACCGTGGTCGAACTGCTGAACACGCGTGAGATCGCGGATTACCTGCGCCTGAAGCAGCGCAAGGTCTACGATCTCGTGCAGCGGGGGGACATTCCCTGCACCCGCGTCGGCGGCAAATGGCTGTTCCCCAAGGACCAGATCGACCGCTGGCTGTCCGCACAGGACGGCTCCTCCAGCAAGGTCGAGCCCACCGCGCCCCAGCTCACCGCGCCCTGGCCCGCCGCCGCTCCCCCGGTTGTCGCCGGCAGCCACGACCCGCTGCTCGGCTGGTGCGTGGACGAATCCGGGTCCGGGCTGGCGCTGCTGGGTGGCGGGAGCTTGAGCGGGATCGAGCGGCTCGCCGAGGGGGCGGCGGTCGCCTGCGGCCTGCACGCCCTGGACGCTGACACCGGCACTTATAATGTGCCCTTCGTCCAGCGCCGGCTCGGTGACCGCGACGTGGTGGTGCTGGAATGGGCGCGGCGGGAGCAGGGATTGGTGGTGGCCGCCGGCAACCCGCTGGGAATCCACTTGGTCGCCGACCTCGCCGCCACCCGCGCCCGCGTGGTGCGGCGCCAGCCGGAGGCCGGGGCGCAGGTCCTCTTCGACCAGCTCGTCGCCCGCGCGGGGCTGCGCTGGGACGATCTCGTGACGCTCGACCGTCCGGTGCGGGTGGAGACGGATGTGGGCCTCGCCGTGCTGAACGGCCAAGCCGACGCGGGGCTGGCCATCCGGGCGGTGGCGCACCAGCTGCGGCTGGACTTCGTGCCTCTGCATTGGGAGCGCTACGACCTCGTGATGCGCCGCCGCGACTATTTCGAACCGCCCCTGCAACGGCTGCTGGCCTTCGTCCGCTCCCCCCTCGCGGCGCGCCGGGCGGAGGAGTTTCAGGGCTATGACCTGAGCGGCCAGGGCACCGTCCATTTCAACGGTCCCTGACCAAACTTCAGAGGCAAAGCGCGAACGGGGCAATTCCACGGGGATAAGCCGTTTCATCCCCAGGCCAAGTTGCTTGCACGCTTGTTCCCCCGAATTGGCGCCGCGTACCGGCGTGCCTTGCGGGGAGATCGACGTGACGACCGGCTTCGACCTTGCCATCATCAGTTGGCTGAACGCCTACAGCCGCCACAGCATGACGGTGGACAAAACCATTTATGTGATCGCGCAGAGCGATCTGCTGAAGGGCGGCGTGCTGCTGGCGCTGCTCTGGTGGTGCTGGACGCGGCGCAACGGAACGCTGATCGGCCCCGACCTCTATTCCGTGCGCACCATCGTCGGCGCCCTCGTCGCCATCGCGGTCGGGCGCGGCCTGCAGAATTTCCTGCCGATGCGCCTGCGCCCCGTCCACGACCCGGACCTCAACTTCATCATCCCCTACGACGTCAACGCCTGGGCTGTGGACGGGTGGAGTTCCTTTCCCAGCGACCACGCCGTGCTGTTCTTCGCGCTGGCGACGGCGCTCTGGTGGACCAGCCGCCTGATCGGGGGATTGGCCTTCCTCTGGACCTTGCTGGTGATCTGCCTGCCGCGCGTCTATCTCGGGCTTCACTTCCCCACGGACATTCTGGCCGGCGGGGTGGTCGGCGTCGCGATCATGGCCCTGGCGCTGACCGTGCCCGTGCCCGACTGGCTGCGCCACTGGTTCGGCCGGATGCAGGACGCGTGGCCGGGACTCGTCTACGGCGTCGGCTTCCTGCTGACGCTGCAAATGGCCACCCTGTTCGCCAATGCACGGCGGCTGATCGAGGGGGCGACGACGGTCCTCCTCGGCCCATGATGCGCCTGCGAAGAAAACTTTCCGACCACTGAAAAAAGCGCTTGCCGGGTTCGGTTCACCGGCCTATAACCCGCCTCCCCGACGCGGCGCCGCTGACGAAGACGGCGCGGCGGAAGGGAAACGGAAGTCAAGACGCAGTAAAGTCCGGCCGGTGTGAAAACAAAGGCTTGACAGCGCAAGTCGAAGCTTCTAGAAACGGCGCCTCACCGCGCCGCCCCACGACGGGGCCGGAACGGTGGCGCAGCGGTCTTCGGATCGCGGGTTCTTGGATATTGTGGATACCGTGTTGTGAGAAGGGATGCGCAGGCGGCGGTGTTTTGTGCCGTTGGCCGCGGACCGGTTCCCCGGATTGGGGGATTGGCGTCGCGGGTCGTCTGTAGAGCATCCTGGTCAAGCAGTAAGAGACTTCAGTTTCGAAAGCTTGGGTGAGGGCGCTTGAGGCGACCCTGTCAAG